>JBQTIE010000026.1:0-11444 GCA_052389315.1 Acidobacteriota bacterium | reverse complement strand
GGCGATGCACCCCGCCTGGCGGCGTTGCTCCTTCCTCAAATACTCCCGGTATTCTCGGTCGTCGCGCCTTGCCATCCGGGCGCCTCGCCGCCCTCGGTGCGTCACCGTAATTGTGAAACGCAGTACTTAGCCTGTGGAGGTGGACGGCGGCGGCACGAGCAGCTCGGACTTGTCCCACACGAAATCGTCCTTGCTGTACACCGCGAGCTCGTAATCCTTGCCCATGAAGATCGCCGCCACCGGGCAGGCTTCCTCGCAGTAGCCGCAGAAGATGCAGCGGGTCTTGTGTATCTGATAAACCGAGGCGTAGCGCGGGCCGGCCATCACGGAGCCGTCGTTCTCGGCCGCCTCCAGGTAAATCGCGTCGGCCGGACACGCCACGGCGCACAGCCCGCAGGCCACGCACTTCTCGAGCCCGTGCTCGTCGCGCATCAACACTTGTTTCCCGCGGTACCGGGGGTACATCGGGACCTTCTGGTCCGGGTAATTGACCGTAATCGGGTTACGGAACAGGTGCTTGAACGTCAGCGCGAAGCCTTCAACGAGCGGGCGGATCATGCGGTAAATTGTACAACACCCGGTGGAACAGGCCCCACGTTTGCTCTCGGCCGAGGAGTTTCTCCTCGCCACCCTCATGGGCAAGCTTGCCGTCATGGCCGCCCTGGCGACGATGCTGGCGCGCTACCATCGATTTCGCCACATTCTGATCTTCGAGCGGCGCGACTGGCCCGACCGGCTGGCCTTCGCGCTGGGGCTGATCCTGCCCCTGACCGCCGGGCTCGTCGCCCGGGTGCTGCTCAACTACGACGCCGCCGATCTCATGCTCGAGGGCGCGTTCCTCGCGGGCCTGATCGCCGGGCCTTACGCCGGCGCCATCGTCGGCGGCAGCATCGCCGTGCCTGGCTTTCTCGCCGGCGAGTGGGGAGCGCTTCCTCTGGCCGTGGGGTGCGGCTTCGCCGGCGGCGGCCTGCGCGAGGCGTGTCCCAAGGAAGACATCTGGACGTTTTCGCCGTTCGTGTTCTTCAGCCTGCCACGTTACGTCTGGCGCATGATCCGCAACCTCGAGATCGACTGGCAGGTCGTCCTGCTGCTCGTCCCGATCGGCCTCGAGGCCATCCGGCAGATCGTCGGGATGCGGTTCGGCGCGCATCGCCTCTTTTATTTCGACGCGCCGTCCCCGTGGCTCACGGCGCTCGTCTACGTCGCCACGGTGCTGGCCGTCAGTATTCCCATCAAGATCTGGAATACGGCTCGCATCGAGCATCGGCTGCACGAGCAGGAAAAGCTGTTGCTCGCCGCCAAGATCGAGGCGCTCAAGAGCCAAATCAACCCGCACTTCCTCTTCAACACGCTGACGTCGGTCACCTCCTTGATCCGCTCGCAGCCCGAAACGGCCCGAACCGTGATTGCCAAGCTCTCGGGGCTGCTGCGGCGGCTGTTGCGCAGCCACGAGCAGTTCGTCACGCTGCGAGAAGAGCTGGCGTCAATCGACGAGTACCTCGACATCGAAGTGATTCGCTTCGGGCCTCGTCTGGCCGTACGCAAGGACATCGCGCCCGACACGCTCGACGTGCTCGTGCCCAGCATGATCCTGCAGCCGCTGGTCGAAAACGCCATCAAACACGGCCTCACGCGCAAGGTCGGTCACGGCCATATCACGCTGCGCAGCCGCCGGACGCCGGGGCTGCTCGTCCTCGCCGTCGAAGACGATGGGTTGGGCATCTCCGACGAGAGGCTGCAAACGGCCATGTCGAGCGGCATCGGGCTGGCGAACGTCCACGAACGGCTGCGCGTCATCTATGGAGCCACGGGCCGGATCGAACTCCGCGGGGAGCCAGGCCGCGGCGCGTGCGCGCAGCTCGAGATTCCCGTGATCGTCGCCGGCCAGCAGGCCACCGCATGATCGCGACGCCCCTGACGGCCGTCGTGGCCGACGACGAACAGCTCGCCCGCGAGGAGCTCAGCTTTCTGCTCGGTCACCTCGACGGCGTCCAGGTCGTCGCCCAGGCCGCCGACGGGCTGCAGGCGCTGGCCGAGATCACCCGGCTGGCCCCCGACGTGGCGTTTCTCGACGTCCAGATGCCGGGGCTCACCGGGTTCGAGGTCGCCCGCCGGCTCCTCGAAGAGGGAACCGATCTGGCCGTCATCTTCGTCACCGCCTTCGATCACCGCGCGATCGAGGCCTTCGAAGTCAACGCCGTGGACTATGTCCTGAAGCCGGTCGAGCCGGCCCGCCTGGAACAGGCCGTGCAACGAGCCAGACGGCGCCGCGTGGAACCCCCGCTCGGAGACCAGCTGGAGCGCCTGGTGCGGCTGATGGCCGGGCAGCGGGATCGCCGGCAGCAGATCGCCGTCAAGGTCGGGGATCGGATCGTGCTCGTCCAGGCCGACGACATCGTCCATGCCTCGCTCGCGGGAGATTCGATTACTATTGTGAGTGGGCACATCGCGGGCACGTCCAATTACCGAACGCTCGACGAGCTGCAGGCCCGGCTGGATCCCGAGCTCTTCTGGCGGGTCCACCGGTCACACCTCGTCAACATCAACAAGATCAAGGAGATCGTGCCTTGGTTCAGCAGGAACTACATCCTGAGGATGAGCGACGCAAAGGCGACGGAGATCCCGGTCAGCCGCGCTCAGACACGCCGGCTCCGGGATTACCTGAAGCTGTAGACGCCCAGGCGGTGACGCCACCCGCCGAGGACTACGCGCCCAGGTTCGGCATCGACCCCGAGCGGTTCGTCGCACCCAGCCTGCCGGGCTTCGAACCCCCGCCCGAGCCGACGGCGGCCGGCGAGGGGACCAGCATCGCGGCGGCCTCCTTGTCGCCCGCCGATGCGGCCGACGCACCCACGCCTTTCGCGACGACGCGACCGGAGCCGGTGAGAGCGTCCACGGTCATGCACACGCTCGAGGTGTGGCGGGACGAATTCGTCGCCTGGGTGAAGACGCTGGCGTCAGCCGCGGTGTACGCCACCCTCATCGTCACCTTTGGGTTTCAGGTGGCGCGGGTGGAGGGTCAGAGCATGGCACCGACCCTCGCAGACCAGGATCGGTTGATCGTCAACAAGCTCGCGTATCGCCTCTCCGACCCGCAGCGCAGCGACATCGTGATGCTCTATTACCCGCTCAATCCCGAGAAGTCGTTCGTCAAGCGGGTCATCGCCGAGGAGGGCGACACGGTCCGCATCGTCGATGGCCGCGTCTACGTCAACGACGTGCCGCTCCACGATGACTACGTGCCGCCCGAGTACCGGAGCCATGACGACTGGGGACCGCAGGTGATTCCCGAAGGCTACTACTTCGTGATGGGCGATCACCGCAACAACAGCTCCGACAGCCGCCACTGGGGGTTCGTGCCGAAGAAATACATCATCGGCAAGGTGCAGCTCCGCTGGTGGCCGGTGCCGAACGGACGAGTGTTCTGATCGACGACCGATACCCGGCGGTCACGCGCGTTCTCGTCCGGGTCCTGGCGCTGAACCTCCTCGTTGCCGCCGCCAAGATCGCGCTGGGCGCCGCCACGGGCGCCGTGAGCGTCCTCTCGGACGGTTTTCACTCCCTGGCCGACGCGGCCTCGAACCTCGTCGCGCTCGTGGGCGTGTGGTTCGCCAAGCAGCCCCCAGACGCCGATCACCCGTACGGCCACCGCAAGTTCGAGACGATGGCGGCGGTGGCGATTCTGCTGTTTCTGCTGCTGGCGGTCGCCCAGGTGCTCTGGCAGGCCGTCGATCGGCTGCGCCTCCCGGCGGCTCCAGACGTCGGCGTGCTGGCGTTTGGTGTCATGGGGCTGACCCTGGCGGTCAACGTCACCGTCGTCCTCTACGAGCGTCGCGCCGGCCATCGCCTTTCGAGCGAGGTCCTGCTCGCCGATGCCCATCACACGCAGAGCGATCTGCTGACGTCGGCCACGGTCATCGCCGCGCTCGTCGGGGTGCGACTCGGCTATCCCGTGTTCGATCCCATCGCGGCCATCGTGGTGGCCGGTTTCATCGGCTACGCGTGTTGGGAGATCTTTCACGACACATCGCGCATCCTGGCCGACCGCGTCATGATAGCCGCCGAGGAGCTCAACGCGGTCGTCCGGTCGGTGCCGGCGGTGATCGGCTGCCACAAGATTCGTTCGCGCGGGTCGGCGGACCACGTGTTTGTCGATCTGCACATCTGGATGGACCCCGCGATGCGGCTGGATGAGGCACACCGCGTCTCCCATGCCGTGAAGGACCGCATCATGGCGCAGTTTCCACAGGTCAAGGATGCGGTGATTCACATCGAGCCGCCGCCACCGCCCAAGCCATGACGGGAACCGCCCGCGGCCGACGAGCCGCGGGGGCGTGAACGACCCTCTCGACCTATCCGTATTTCTCGCAGGAGGGCCTTGATGGGGACTCTGATCCGCGACCTGTAGTACGGCATGCGCCAGCTGCTCCGCCGCAAGCTGTTTGCCGCCGCGGCCATCGGGTCGCTCGCCCTGGGCATCGGGCTGACGACGACGCTGTTCAGCGTCGTCAACGCCGTGCTCTTCAAGGGTGGGCCGGTGGAGACCCCCGAGCAGCTGCTGGAGATCTACTCGGGCGTCTCGAACGACTTCCCCCAGCTCACCACCTCCTATCCGAACGGCACTCCGTACTGATACGGCCTTTCCCAGTGCGACCAGGCGACGGCCGCCACGGCCTCGGCGCGTAGTCCGTCCAGTTGCGCCCGGTACTTCGCATCGCCCGGGGGCGTCCCTGGCGCCGCGCTCGTTGTCACGCGTACGGTTGTTGGCTCCTCGCGGACGGTGTCTTGCGGCGCTATCGGTTGCCGAGCGTCAGGTGCCACAGCCGAGGCGCAGAGCTCAGGATCGCCGACGGTTCCCGCCCGGCGCTCTGCGGTAGTCGCCGGATCGACCGCCGCGCTTTTCGAGCAGGCAGATGTCCTCGATGACCATCCCCTTGTCCGCGGCCTTCGCCATGTCGTAGAGCGTGAGTGCCGCCACGGCCACGGCCGTGAGCGCCTCCATCTCGACGCCTGTCTGGGCCACCGTACGCACCCGTGCGCGAATTGCGAAGCCCTGGCGGATGGGCTTGATGTCCACCGAGACCTGCGCGATCGGCAGGGGGTGACACAAGGGAATCAGCTCCGAGGTCCGCTTGGCCGCCATGATGCCCGCCAGGCGGGCCGCCTGCAGGGGATCGCCTTTCTTGAGCGCACCCTGACGAATGAGCCTTCGAGCGGTGGCCGAGACGCGCACGACGCCACCGGCGATGGCCTCGCGGGCGGTCATGGGTTTGTCGCCCACATCCACCATCCGGACACGCCCGCGCGCATCCACGTGACTGAGCTGCACCTTCGCACGACCTGCCATGTCAGCCCCCTGGGTACGACGCTGTTGTCAGTCGCGAATCTCGATGCCCTGCGCCAGGTAGAACGACAAGCTCTCCAGCGACACCGTGAGATCGACGCTCTTGACCTTGACGCCGTGAGGCGCGATGAGCGACCCTGGCGAGAAGTTGAGCACGGCCTTGATGCCGGCGGCGACCACCTGCTCCAACACGGGTTGCGCGGACTCAGCAGGCACGGCAATGACGGCAATGTCCACGCGCTCGCGGCGGACCACGCGCCGAAGATCGCGAATGTCGAGGATGGGAACCCCGCTACGGGATTGGTCGCCGATTTTCGCGTCGGCGACGTCGAACAGCGCGACGACCTCGAACCCTTCGCGGCGAAACCCCGGGTAGTCGGCCAGCGCCAACCCAAGGTTGCCGGCGCCCATGACCGCGACACGCAGTTTACGGTCCACGCCCAGGATCTGGCGAAGGTGGCGTTTGAGATCCTTGACGTAGTAACCCACCCCGCGCACGCCGAACTCGCCGAAGTACGCGAGGTCTTTGCGGATCTGCGCGGCATTCAAGTGGAACTGGTCCGCCAGCGCCTGAGACGAAATGGTGCTGACCCCGGCGCCCTCGAGCTGAGTGAGACAGCGCAGGTAGACGGACAGGCGGTTGGTCGTGAGCTCCGAGACGAGCTCGATGCTGGCCTTGCGCTTGTTCTGTGAATTCACAAGCTCACCCAGGATACTCCAACGGCCCGTCGGCCGGAAGGTCGATAGACTACCGAGCGCCTCCATGTCCGATCGTCGTTCCGCCGCTCCACCCCCGCTCGCTCACATCGGCAAGCCGTCTCTTGCCTGGCGGCCCACGCTCCCCGGCGGACTCTGGCGCGTGCCCCTGGTGGCGCTCATCGCCTGGTCGGTGACACTCCCGCTCAGGGACGTGCTCGCGTATCCGGACCGGGTGGCCGTCCTGCCCAACCTTCAGACCGACGCCGAGGCGTATCACGCCATCGCGCTCGAGCTGGCACGCACGTGGAGCGTGGACGCGCTGCCGCCCCGCCACCCTCCCGGCTGGGTGGCGTTGCTCGCCGTGCTGTACAGCACGCTCGGGCCGTCCTACGTGGTCGGCAAGCTGGTGTCGTGGACCGTCCTGCTGGGGCTCGTGGCGGCGTGCGGATGGCTCGCGGGGCGCCTGTATGGCACGCGCGCCGCGGCATGGACGGCGGCTCTCCTCTGTGCGGCCTCACCGGCCTTGCGCGGATACGTCGGCACGCTCCAGTACGAGGTCGTGACCGGCGGGCTTCTCCTGACGACGATCGTCCTGGCGCTCCGCGCAATCGCGTCGCCATCGTACGGGCGCGCGGCTTGCACGGGCGCGGCCGGCGCACTGCTCGTGCTGACCCGCGAGCCGTTTGCCATCGTCGTGCCGCTCATCGCGCTGTGGGTGGCGACGCAGACCTGGGTCCGCGTCGGCACGCGCAACGCGCTGGTGATCGCGGCCGTGACCATCGCGGTTTCGCTTGCCCCTCCCGTGCTCTGGTCAGCCTCGCAGTCGCTTCGGTACGGCGCCTTCGTGCCGATCTCGGAGAAGGGGCCGATCACCGTGGAGATCGGGAACAACCCCCGGGCCAATGGCACCTACAACACGCCGCTGGTGGGCATCGGACAACCGACGGGACTCGCCTTCGTAGGCGCCAACCCGTGGCGCTCGATTGTCCTCGCCACGCGGAAGGTGCTGTACTTCTGGGGCGTGCTGCGCGACGGTTGGAACGTCCCACGCCCGGCGGCCGTGTGGGCGTGGAGGGCCACGACGGGCCTGGTGCCTCTGCCCGTCTGGAGTGCTGCGAGTCGCGGCGGGTGGCTGCTGGCCGCGTTCCTCATCGGGCTGTGGATGCTCGGGCGTGCCGGCCTTCGCGTGTGGTGGGGCGTGCCGGTCACCGTGCTCGCCGTGATGGCAGTCCACGTCGCCACGCTGTCCTCGCATCGCTTTGCGGTGCCGGTGCTTCCGTTGGTGTTCGCCGTCGCGGCCGGGCCGGTGGCCGCGGCCGCTCGATGGACAGGCATGCGTTTGCAGTCCGCGGCGGTGGCAGCGGCCACGGTGGTGCTGGTCACCGTTGTCGTCGGCATGCAGGTACAGCCATGGCCGCTCCAGCTGACGCTCAGGGCCCACCTGCTGGACGGCCTCGAGGCCGACAATGTCGTCGACGCCGTCGCCGGTGAAGAGGTGCGGTGGGCGGACGCCGCGCGCGGCCTGCGCCCAATCGTGCTGCTCACCGACGAGTATCTCCCCCGCGGCGTCGTATCGCTCGACGTCGAGCTGCGGCGATCGGCGTCGGCCCAATCTCCCGCCTCGCCCGCGGTCCGCGTCGCGCTGGTGGATCTCGATGGCCGACCCGCGTGTGCCCGCGACCTCGCGATTGGCGACATCCCGGCCGACCGTTTCGACGTCACGCGACTGAGCTGTCGGCTGAGAGCTGATGGGCCGTTCACCCTCGCCGTGTATGCCCTCGGCACGGTGGACCTGGGGGTGAAAACCATACGGCTCGCGTGGATGTAGCGCGCAGCCTCGCGAGAAAACTTGACTCTGCAGATTCCCAACCCAACGAAGCCATGCTTACGTCACATGCTTGGCGGTCTCAGGCAGGGCCTCGTTAGCCTTGCTATCATCCGACGCGAGGGACGCACCTGCTCTTGGACGACCGCGCAGATGAGGAGAACACCGCTTACGCTCGTCGCCGTCAGTGCCCTCGTCGTCGCCGGGCCGTCCCCGGTCGTCCGTTCCCAACCGACCGTCATGGAGGTCGTGCGGAGTACGCCTTTGGAAGGTACTGTCGACGTGCGCCTCGACATCGTCGTCCGACTCGAGTTTTCGCTCGATCTCGACGAGGCGTCGATCGGACGGCGTGTGGTCGTGGCCTATTCGCGATCCGAATCCCGGGAACGCGGTGAGGCCCAGCCGCCGTCGGTGACCTTTTCCACCATGTACGAGCGAGGCGCGCGCGCGCTGGTGATTCAGCCTGACCGCGCGCTCGAGCGCTTTCGCGAGGTGCGTGTGGAGTTGCTCGACGGTATCCGTGCCGCCAACGGCGCGCCCCTTCGTCCCTGGACGCTGACCTTCAAGACGGGCGGATCGTGAGCAGCGCGCAGTCGGTATTGCTCAGGGCACGACCCGAAACCCGTAGGTGGCGGTCTCGGTTTCGTCTTCGCGCGTCAGCGTGACTTCGAGGATGTAGTCGCCCTGTGCCAGCGCGGCCAACGAGCACTCCGCGACCACCATCCGCTGGGCGGTGTCAGGGTCGAGTTCGTCGGTGACCGTGACGGCCAACGCCAGCGGCTGCCCGTCGCGCCCGAGTATTCTGGTCGCCAGCCTTCCCTCCGCGGCAAATCGTGGGACGGCAAACCGCAGGCGCTCGGTGCGGCGGAACCGCGGGTCTGCCGTCGGCTGATACTCGCGACCCGTGGAGGGCCCGCGACGCGTCACGATGCCCGTCCGGCTCATCAACGCGGCTTCGTCCGGAATGGTCACGTCCACCGTCGTCTGCAGAGGAACGACGCCCCCGCGGGGCGTCACCTGCAGGCGGACCACATAGCGTCCGGGTGCGAGCGTGGCCTCGGCGGGAGGGCCCGTTGACAGCGTGCGCTGTCCGGCGTCCAGCGCCACCTCGGTTTCGATGGGCAATGACGCGCCGCGTTCGTGCTCGAATCGCACCCGCGCCGTGCCGCCTTGTTGCCACTCGGCGGCTTTGAGCGTCGTCCCATCGAGCTCTGCGGTAATCCAGATGCGCGCCCGGCCGGCGGCCGCATGCACACGCATCGGCACGGCACCTCGCACCGAGGCCAGGCGCTCGAGCGCCTGGGTCACGGCCGGCGTGGTGGAATGTCCCGCGGGAGCGCCGTTCATGAGCGCGTCGACTCGTGCCGAGGCCAGGTCGGCTTCCGTCGGAGCCAGATACCCGGGGCGCGCACGAACGACGTGGTTGGGACGCTTCACGCGAACAGTGATGCGCCGGAATCGTCCGTCCAGACGCGTGTTGGTCGAATAGTAGCCGAGCAGGTAGTACGCGCCGGCGTCCTGCACCATCCGTTCGAGCGATTCGTCGATGTGCCCGGTGTCGAGGATCGCCACGCCGTCGGTGTTGGCGGCCAGGGTTCGCAAGGCGTCGTGTCGCTGCCGCAGACGCGCCGCATCGACTGACGGCGGCGGGGGGCGCCGTGGTCCGATGGGTTCGTCGAAGGCCACCAGTCCCCGCGCGTCGAGTGGATAGAAGCTGACATTGGCCCGATTCGCGCGCTGCAGCAGATCCTGGAACTGCCGATCGTGATCGCTGAACGCCAGCATCGCCCGCTCGCGCTCACACGAGTCCAAGGTGGCATTGCCTTGATCGTTGTCGAGGCGAAGGCGACCGGTGGGATCGACGCCGACGGGAACAGCCCCGCCTGGCGATCTCCCCGATGATCGCAGCGTCCGCGCCAGCTGCTGATCCGGGCTCCGCAGCAGCCACCCTTCGCTGAGGAGCAGGACGAACTTGCGCTCCTCACGGAGGGCCTCGAGGTACACGATGAGATCGTCGAGGGCATCGAGGGTCTTGCCCTCGCGGCGGCGGGCGATCAGCTCGACGGCGAGGCCGGCTGTTTCACCTGAGTCCGGATAGCACGCCTCGATCTCGCGCTCGCGCGGGTCCGGCGTGTTGAGCCTGTTGCGCTGGCCCCAGGTCCACGAGTCCCTCAACATCCCGTCGATCGTAGCGGTCCGCCGGGCGAGCGTCAGGTTGCGCGCCGACATTTCCGGAGTCATGACGCCCACCAGGTCGTCCTGACCGATGGTGCGGTCGAGCAGGCGCGTCACCGGACCCTGGGCGCGGTACGAGCCGTCGATCTGCACGTGGGCGAGATCCATGAACAGCACGAACACTCGTGCGTCGGCCTCGGCGGCCATCTGGCGCGACTCGGCGACCGTCGCGGGTTCGCGGCGAAGGGCTTCGGCGACCGGACCGCGTGGGCGAACCAGGCGGAACGATTCGAGGCGCTGCGGGATGTTGTCTTCGAGGACCTCGAAGTCGGTGAGCTCGAGGTCCGTCACCGCTTCGCCGCTCTCGGTCACATAGGCGTCGACGCGCACGAGATTGGCGCCGCCACGAAACCGCGGACGCTGATCCTGCGATGCCTCGGGCGGGGCTGTGGGCTGCTGGCCTGCCGCGAGGGGCAGGGCGGCCAGGCCGGCGAACGCCCCAATGGCCAGGAGTCGGCCCCTCATGCGTGGGCGACCCTCGGCCCGAGCAGTTTGCGAACGATCCAGCGGACGCTCATCACGATCACGACCAGCACGGCCAGCGCCACGACCAACGCGGCGAGCGGAAACTTCAGGGCCAGCATTCCCAGGCCGATCACGAACGCATCCTCGAGGAGGCTCACGACCCAGTTCGAGAACGGCTCAGGGCTCGCGTTGACTACGACCCGCGTGCTCGCCTTGGTGAAATGACTGCCAGCCGCCACGGTGCCTCCCAGCAGGCCGATCAGCACTTCGAACCCCAGCGACGCTTCTCCCAGTGTGCCAAGGGCGACCAGCGCGCCGCCGACCGGCCGGATGAACGTGTGCACCGAATCCCACGCCGTGTCTACCCACGGAATCTTGTCCGCGATGAATTCCACCGCGTACAGGACGAGGGCGCAGCCGATCACCCAGTCGCTGGCGAACACGTCGTACTGCGGCGGGAGCGAGACCCAGTCGAAGCGTGCCGCCAGACCCAGCACCGCCACCGTGGCGTAGAGGTTGACGCCGGAGGTGAGCGAGAAGCCCAGAGTGCGTCCGAATGCGGTGAGGAGGTCCATCACCTTCGACTCACACTAGCACCATTGCGCGTCGCCGGGGCGTCGATCCCGTGGCAGCCCGGGTACGGTGGCCGGTGTCCCCGCACCCGCGTGGCGTGGAATGGCCCGCCGCGGCTGCCGGGTGATCCGCAAGTCCCAAGCGGTACCGGGTTCGATGCCGACACCGACCGGCTTTTAGCCCGTTATGCGGCCCACAACGAGAACTTTGTACCCGTTGCGCATCCGCGTGACGGGCTGGCGCGCGGAGCGCGCCAAAACAACACAGCAAGCCTCACGAGCCAAGGGCGAGCGCGGAGGGGAT
>JBQTIE010000025.1:0-69491 GCA_052389315.1 Acidobacteriota bacterium | reverse complement strand
AGTGGCAGTATTGGTTTTGCCCGGCCTCCGGCCGGGCGAGAGTCTTGAAGGCCGATTGAAAAACTTGACTCATTCGCAAGGATTCTCGGCCTTCAAGACTCTAGAGGAAGTAGCGCTGGCGCTGCCGGCCGCGCTCCCACTCCTCGCGCGCGCGGCGGACGGTGTCTTGCGCCGACACCTCGGCGGCAGGCACGTCCCACCACGAGTCGTAGCCGGGCATGCTCGATGATGGGTCCACCGGCAGGTAGATCACGGTCGTCCGATCCGCGCCGCGAGCCGCCGTGAGCGCCGCCTCGAGCGATGCCCGGTCGGTCGGACGATGCACGATGGCGCCGAGCGACGCGGCATTGGCCGCCAGGTCGACTGGCAGCCGATCGCCGGTGAGGCTGCCGCGCTTGGGGTCCCGGGCGCGATACTCGGTGCCAAACCCACCCGATCCCAATGCCCTCGACAATCCGCCGATGCTGGCAAACCCTCCGCTGTCGAGGAGAAGGATCGTGAGTGGGTAGCCTTCCTGGATGGCCGTGACGATCTCCTGCGCCATCATCAGGTAGGAGCCATCGCCGACCATGACGTACACCTCGCGCGACGGGTCGGCCATCTTGACGCCCAGGCCGCCGGCGATTTCGTATCCCATGCAGGAATAGCCGTACTCGAGGTGATAGGTACGAGGTGCGCGGGCGCGCCACAGCTTGTGGAGGTCGCCGGGGACGCTGCCGGCGGCCGCGACCACCACGTCCTGCGGCCGGGCGAACTCGTTGAGGATGCCGATCACGGCGCTTTGCGCGAACGGGGAAGTGGACTGTCGTGTCAGACACGCGTCTACTTCGGCGCGCCACGCGGCGGTGCGCGTCTCCAGCGTGCACCGGTACTCGGTGCCGGTCGTGAATCCCTCGAGCAGGCCGCAGAGTTCGTCAAGTGCCACACGCGCGTCGGCGACCAGCGGAATCGCGGCGTGCTTGTGGGCGTCGAGTTCGCTGACGTTGATGGCCACGAAGCGTACGTCCGGATGGGCGAACGCGGACTTCGACATCGTCGTGAAGTCGCTGAGCCGGGTGCCCACGGCAATCACCACGTCTGCTTCGCGCGCATGCTGGTTGGCGGCCAGGCTGCCGGTGACGCCCACTGCACCCACCGCGAGGGGATGGTCCCAGGCGAGCGCGCTCTTGCCCGCTTGCGTCTCCGCCACCGCGATGCCGGTGTGTTCCGCGAACCGCCTCAAGGCGTCGGTCGCGTCGCTGTAGAGCACGCCGCCCCCTGCGATGAGCAGGGGCGTCTGGCTGGCGCGAATCGTCGCGGCCGCACGCGCGAGGGCCTCGCGATCGCCCCGCGGGCGCGGCACGGTCCAGACGCGATCGTCAAAGAGCGCGGTGGGGTAGTCGAACGCTTCGGTTTGCGTGTCCTGAGGCAGGGCCAGCGTCACCGCACCGGTATCGGCCGGCGAGGTGAGCACGCGCATGGCCTCGGGCAGCGACGCCATCAGTTGTTCGGGCCGGTTGATGCGGTCCCAGTAGCGAGAGACGGCACGAAAGCAGTCGTTGACCGAGAGGTCCTGTCCCGCCCCCGACTCGAGCTGCTGCAGGACCGGGGCCGGCACACGATTGGCGAAGATGTCACCCGGCAGCAGCAGCACCGGGAGGCGGTTGATCGTCGCGCCGGCCGCGCCGGTGAGCATGTTCGTGGCGCCGGGGCCGATCGAGCTGGTGCAGGCCAGCGTTTGCAGGCGATTCGACATCTTGGCGAACGCGGCGGCCGTGTGAACCATCGCCTGTTCGTTGCGGCACTGGTAGTACCTCAACCGGTCGGCCATCTGGTCGAGGGCCTGGCCGACGCCTGCCACGTTGCCGTGCCCGAAGATGCCGAAGACTCCCGCGAAGAATTTGCGCCGCCCCGCGTCCCGCTCGCTGTACTGCGCGCTCAGGAAGCGGACCAGCGCTTGCGCCATGGTCAGGCGGATGGTGTGCGCCACCGCTATCGCCTGTCCGGGTTGGGGAGCATCACGTCACGTGCCAGCTGGCGCAGGTCGCCACAGGCGGCGAGAAACTGGCGGAGGGTCCGGCGCGTCGGAGGAAACCGATCGAAGTCCTGCACGGGCAGGCCCGACTCGTCGTACGCCTGGCGAAAGTCGGCAAATCGACGCGAGAGGGCCTCGACGATGAGGTCGTCCACCGGCGTGTCGATTTTCCGAACGACGGGAATGTCACTCTCGACGAAGCGCTTTTGCCAGGCCGCCGGAGGAGACACCACCATGTCTCCGCCGATGAACTCGCTCCAGTGCAAGTGATGGCGAAAGGCCGCCGAGAGCAGGCGCAGGCGATAGCCACGCGCCTGATAGATCCGGTACGCCTTCTTGAGCACGGCGATGCCCGCCCATTCCAGATGACCAGGGTCGATCGTGATCCCCTGCTGGTCCATCGCCACCTTGAGCCAGTCATCCAGCCGCCCCACCATGACCGTGCACACGGGACCCATGGAGCCGATGTCGCCTCCGGCCGCGACGCGTCGCCCCAGGCCGCGCTCGACGGCTTCGGCGACGGCGACGGCCTGAGACACCGTGAAGGACACCGTCGCGTTGATGCTGATGCCTCGCGCGGTCGCCTCTTCCATGGCCACCAGCCCGGCCTCGGTCGCCGGAATCTTCACGACCATGTTCGGGGCCAGCGCGTGGAAGCGCTCGGCCTGCCTGACGATCGCGTGCGCATCGCGATACAGCCGCGGGTCGGTCTGAATGGAGAGGCGGCCGTTGCGGCCGTGGTGGGCCTCGAAAGTCGGGATCAGCAGCGCGGCAGCGTCCATCGAGAGCTGTTCGACCGCGGCCCACCCGATGTCGTCCTCGGTGGCCGCCGGCGCGTGATCGATCAACGCCTGGATGCGCGACCGCCACTCGGGCAGGCGCGACGACAGGACCGTGTGAGCGATCACCGGATTGCACGTGGCGCCCACCGCGCCGTGAGAGATCGAGAACGCCAGCTCGTCCAGATCGGCCGAATCGTTCCACAAACACGTCGGCGTCGTCTGTGTCATCTCGTGGAGCGGGCTCTTCCACGAGGTCCCGGGTTGGGGGTCCGTCAGCGAGGGCATGAGCGTCTTGTGCCCATGATAGCCGCGACTGGCCTTGCGCTCGCGGCCCGCTCACAGGCCGAGCGTGGCCAGGTACGCGCGATTGCGCCGGGCGCTGTCGGCCGGAGTGCCTTGACCGGCGAACACATCCTGCTCGACGACGACCCACCCGTCGTAGGCGTTCCGGCGCAGCGCCGCGATGACGGACGGGAAATCAACGGCGCCCTGCCCAAGTTCGCAGAAAAGCCGAGCCCTCACCGCGGCCAGGTAGCCAACCCCCTGCCGCCGTGCACTGGCGGCGACCCCAGGGTGGCAGTCCTTGAAGTGCACGTGCCAGACTCGTGACGCGTAGCGCTCGTGAAGCGCCACGGGATGGCCGCCGCCGTACGCGAGGTGGCCCGTGTCGAGGCAGAGGCCGAGCAGGTCTGCGGGCGTGCGCGACAGCAGCGCGTCGATCTCTTCCGGCGTTTCCACGTAGCCGCCGCAGTGCGGGTGAAACACGGTACGCAACCCTGTTTCGTTCGAGACGGCTCGCGCGACCGCCTCGGCGCCGGCCGCGAAGGTGGTCCACGCCTCCGCGGTGAGGCCGTCGGCCGGTGTGATAAGGCCCGCACGCTGCTCGCGGGCGGGCACGCGCCCGTTGTCATCGGACAGGACGATGAACGCCGAGTCCGCGCCGGCATCCCTGAGGAGCCGTGCCGTCCTGACTGCGGTGCGTGCGCCCTCGGCGTGTGTGTCAGCTTCGGCCAGGGGAACCGGGACGAACGCACCGATGAGCGCGAGCTGGCGGGCTGCGATTGCGTCTCGAAGCTGCGCCGGGTCGGTGGGCATGAAGCCCCAGTCACCCAGTTCCGTGCCCGCGTAGCCCGTGTCCCGGATTTCATCGAGGACCTGTCCGTACGGTGCCGAGGCCTGGTCGCAATCGAATTCAAGGACACCCCATGAACAGGGGGCGTTGGCGAGGCGAATCATCGGGCGCACTTGATTCTAACGAGGCTCCGCCTCGGACCGGCCGGAAAAAGACGAGGCGTCTGCGGCCGCACGCGCGCTTGACAACCGGTCTGTTCCTTCAGATGCTCTTGGTGGCCCCCGTGAGCGCGCGTCCAGCAGCGGTACACTCTCGCATCCTGTTTCGGTCCCAGCCTCGAACTCCACAAACCACGACGCTGATGGACGTGTCCCGCCGGCGCGCGGGCTGGCGCTGGGTGTCGTTTGCCGTGCGTCGTATCGGACCGTCGCGCCCGTGGCGCGGGCATACAGGGGCGGACGAGTGCTGTTTCGTCTTGCTCAAAGGCACCTGCCAGGTGGAATACGAGGGGACGACGGTCTCGCTCGGACCGCGCCGCGACGTGTTTTCGGCCTATCCGCACGCCCTGTACCTGCCCCCCGGCACGCGCTTCCGCGTGGCCTCCAAGGCACCGGTGGAGCTGGCCGACGGCCGCGCGCCGGTGAGCGCTCGGCTCCTGGCGGCGCTCGGTCGGCAGGGACGTGCCCTCGAGCCGCGCCTGATTCGGCCCGAGGATTGCGGCTTCGAGATTCGCGGCGGCGGCAATGCGACCCGGCAAATCGTGGACGTGCTGCCTCCGGCGTTTCCCGCGGCGCGCCTGATGATCTGCGAGGTGTACACGCCCGCCGGGAATTGGTCCAGTTACCCGCCCCACAAACATGACGTCGAGCGCCCGCCGCGCGAGGTGCGGCTCGAAGAGATCTACTATTATCGGTTCGCGCACCCGGAGGGATTCGGTCTGCAGCGACTCTATGACCGCCACCACGACCGGACCTTCACGGTCCGACACGGCGACGTCGTGCTGATTCGTTCCGGGTACCATCCGTTCGTCACGGCCTACGGCTATGACGCGTACTACCTGAACGTGCTGGCCGGTGCCACACGTTCGATGGCGGCCAGCGACGATCCACGCTATGCGGCGTGGCGCGCCTGGCCCGCGCCGGATCTCAGAGTGCCATTGGTTTCCCCGCCAGCGTCGGTCGCCGGCGAAGTCACGAGGAGGATAGGTCATGCGTCGAATGTTTGACAGGTTGTGCATGGGCGGGCTGCTCTTGTTGATCGTCTCATCGACGGTCTACGCGCAGGTCGATCGCGCCACCTTGACGGGAATCGTCCGCGATCCGTCGGATGCCGTCATCGTCAAAGCCCAAGTCAACGTCACGAGCCTCGCGACGGGTGCGGTGTCGCGGGTCACGACGACGGGCACGGGCACCTACCTCGTCGTCAATCTCTCACCGGGGGAGTATCTGGTGCAGGTGGAGGCCCCGGGATTCCAGCGGTTCGAGCAGGTGGTCCAGCTGGCGGTCGGGACCCGCGCGCGCCTCGACATGTCCCTGGCCGTGGGGTCGATCGGCGAGACCGTCAAGGTCGAAGGCGTCACCCCGCTGGTCGACACCGAGTCGGCCGTCCTGGGCACGGTCGTCGATAGGAACGAGGTGTCGAAGCTGCCGCTGGCCATCCGCAACTGGGACGACCTGCTCGCCCTCGTCCCCGGCGTCCAGAGCGATCGCTACACCGAGCAGGCGGGAGGCACCTCGTCGGGCCGGACGGGGGGCGTGAGCGTCCACGGCAATCGAAGCCTCCAGAACAACTTCCTGCTCGACGGCGTGGCCAACAACAGCTTTTCCACCAACGTGCAGGAGCTGACGACCCAGATCTCACGGCCGTCGGTGGACGCGATTGACGAGTTCAAGGTGGTGACGAGCCCCTATGCGGCGGAGTACGGCTGGGCGCCGGGTGCGGCGATCATCGTCAACACGAAGTCCGGCACGAACAGCATTCGAGGCACGGCATACGATTTCTATCGCAACGACTCGCTCGATTCGATCAACTTCTTCGCCAAACGCGCCAATCAGCCCAAGCCCGCGAACAATCAGAACCAGTTCGGAGGGAACCTCGGTGGTCCTATGGTGCGCAGCCGTGCGTTCTTCTTCGGCGATTTCGAGGCGACGCGGATCAAACAGGGGGTGCTGCGCACCGGGCGCGTGATGACGGCCAACGAGCGGCAGGGCATCTTCACGTCCGCGATTCGCGACCCGCTCACCGGACAGCCGTTTGCGAACAACACCATCCCGGCGAACCGGGTCGACCCGGTCGCCGCGCGCGTCGCTGCGCTGCTGCCCCTGCCGAACGCCTCCGGTGGCAACAATTTCATCCGCCAGCCCAACGTCGAGGACGAGTCCGAGCGTTATCTCGGCCGCGTGGACATCCCGCTGGGCAACGACAACGTGTTCGCCCGCTACATCTACAGTGACCGCTTCCGGTTCGTGCCGGGGTGGTTTGGCGGCATCATCGACGGAACCTCGACCTCGGCCTGGGGGCGCAACTTCTTGAAGTCCCACGCCGCCGTCGTCGGCTGGACGAAGGTGATCGGCAGTTCGCTCGTCAACGAAGCCCGCTTCGCATGGGCGCGCGGCACCAACGACGGCACGCAGGATCCCTTTGGCGAGGACGGCAACGCGCAGATCGGGTTTCGTGGGGTGCCGAACGACCCGCGCGTGATCGGCGGCATCGTCGGCATGGACATCTCGGGACACATCCGCATCGGATCCCCCAACTTCATGCCGAAGTTCCAGCACACCGAGCAGTTCCAGTACATGAACACGCTGACGTGGCTGCGTGGGCGTCATCAGGTGAAAGTCGGCACCGACATCATGGCGCCGATGCGCAACGATTACTTCGATGTGGCGCCGACCCGCGGCAACCTGACGTTCAACGGATCGTTCACCGGCAACGCCTTCGCCGACTTTCTGCTCGGTTACGCCCAGCGCGCCCAGCTCACCAACGTCTTCGTCGTGGATCAGCGCCTGTGGTCCACCTCCTTCTTCGTCCAGGACGATTGGAAAGTGACCGATGCGTTCACGATGAATCTCGGTCTGCGCTACGACTTCATGACGCCGGCGACGGAAGCCAACAACCGGATGGCCAACTTCGATCCGGCGACCGGCGGGCTGGTGTTCGCACGCGACGGCTCGCTGGCCGACCGTGCCCTGGTCAAGCCGGACAAGAACAACGTGGCGCCCCGCATCGGCGCCATCTACAAGCTCGGCAATCGCACGATCGTCAGGGGAGGCTTCGGGACCTTCTACAATCAGTTCGATCGCATCGGCTCCGAGGATCAGCTGGCGCTGAATCCGCCGGGGCTGCGCAACGTGGACATCCAGTCCGCCAGTGGCGCCACTGCCCCGGTGCTGCGGATGCAGGATGGCTTCCCGGCCAACTTCCTCGATCCGTCCAACATCAGCCTCGCGCGCCTTCTCCTCCGCGCCTCGGACGGCAACTCGCCACGCACCCGCGTGTTTCAGTTCGGCGGTGGCGTGGAGCGTCAGATCGGCACGTCCTTTGTCGCCTCCGCCGACGTGGTGGGGTCCCAGACGAGGTACCTGGCCGTCCTCCGCAACCTGAATCAGCCGACGCGAGGGACCAGTGACGCCAACGGTCCGGTGCCCTTCGGGGCGTTCGGGCACATCCAGTGGCGCGAGATGACCGGCGAGGCGTCCTACAAGGGTGTCGATCTGTCGTTCGAGAAGCGCTTCCGGGACGGATACGGCTACCGGGCGTCCTACACCCTCGGCAACTCCCGCGACCAGGCGCCTGAGCACCTGAATGCGTCCTCCGGCCGGCCGCAGAACGGCCGCGACCTCGCGTCGTGGGAAGGGCCCAGCGACTTCGACATCCGTCACCGCCTCGTGAGCAACTTCATCGTCGAGCTGCCGTTTGGCGACGGCAAACCGATGCTGCAGGACGGCATCGGGAAGGCGGTGCTCGGAGGATGGCTGGTCAGCGGCATCTTCAGCGCCCGCTCCGGACGACCGTTCACCGTCACCCAAGCCACCAACAACGTGGGTGCCGGCGCGACGGGATTGCCGAACTTGACGGGCGACCCCAAGGGGGCGCAGACGGTCGATCAGTGGTACAACCCGGCCGCCTACACCGCGGTCCCCTCGGCGACCTTCGGCAACGCGGGGCGCAATGGCCTGCGCGGTCCAGGGTGGATTTCCTACGACATGAGCGTGCAGCGCCGTATCGACATCACCGGCCGCGTCAACGCCACGTTGCGATGGGACATGTTCAATCTCTTCAATCGTGCGAACTTCGGGCTGCCTGACGGCAACATCGCGAGCGCGACGCGAGGGGTGATCTCCACGCTGGCCGGCGATCCGCGCGTCATGCAATTGTCGGTGAGGGTTGCGTTCTAGGATCGCGATGCCCATTGGCGCCAGCCGGGCCTGGGATGTCGTTGGCGTAGGGGCGAACTCGGTCGACTACGTGTACCTTCTGCCGGGGTACCCGCAGCCGTTCGGCACGTTCGCGAAGATGAAGATCGATCGTCAGGAGATTCTGTGCGGCGGCCAGATGGCGACGGCCATGTGCACCTGCGCACGCTTGGGGCTGCGCGCCCGGTACGCCGGTGTCACGGGAACCGACGAGAACGGCCGCCGCGTCCGCGCCGAGCTGGCCAGGCGGGGCATCGACTTGACCGACCTCGTCATCCGCGATGCGCCGAATCAATTCGCGGTCATCCTGGTCGACGAGAACAACGGCGAGCGCATCGTTCTCTGGGACCGGGATGAGCGGCTGCACATGCGCGAGCGCGAAATTCCCGTCGAGGCGATCGCCTCGGCCGGCGTCCTGCACGTGGACGATGTGGACCAGGCGGCCGCCATTCGAGCCGCGCAGATCGCCCGTTCGCACGACGTGCCCGTGACGAGCGACATCGACCGCCTGACCGATGCCACGGCCGAACTGGTGGACGCCGTCAGCATTCCCATCTTCGCCGAGCACGTGCCAACCCGGTTGACCGGATTGAACGATCTCGAGCAGGCGCTCCGGTCGCTCCGCCGGCCACATCACCGCCTGTTGTGCGTCACGCTGGGCGAGCAGGGCGCCATGGCGCTGGACGACGAGGGCGTGCACTACTCGCCGGCCTTTCAAGTCCAGGCCGTCGATACCACCGGTGCCGGAGACGTGTTTCGCGCCGGGTTCATCTACGCGCTGCTCCAGCGGCGCTCCACCGACGAGATGCTGCGCGTTGCCAACGCCGCCGCCGCGGTGAGCTGTACGCGCCTGGGGGCCCTGGGAGGTATTCCCAGCCTCGAGGAAGTCGACGCGCTCGTCGCGTCGGGTTCGGTGAGGGGCTAGGCCCGCCAGGCCTGGCCCGAAAGGTTTGCGTGTCCGTTCTGACCCTCCCCCTGGTCCTGACCGTCCTCGTGCACGGCCTGTGGGCGACGACGGCGGCCGCCCAGAGCTCGACCTTTGAGGCCAGGTCCGATGTCGAGGCCATCGCTACCGTCAGCGTTCGCTGCGAGCAATGTGCGTGGGACGTTGTCGGACGCGAGGCCGTGATGCTCCGCGTGCTGCTCGACGAGCGGTATGTTCAGCACCTGCCTGTCGTGCGTTCCGGGGTTGCCGACTACCAACTGATGCTCGGGGCTGTCCTGGCGGGCAGCCACACGTTGCGACTCGAGGAAGACCCGGAGCTCACCGCGGCTGGCCTTCGCGGGGGCGGTCACGCTCGCGTGGAGCGCGTGGCCGTCGAGCAGGTGGCCTCGGCCTCTCCCGCATTCCTCGCGCTGTCCCTGGCCCCCTTCGTTTACGCGCGGCCCGACACCGTCGGACACTTCACCGACGTGCCCGTGTTCATGTGGGTCGAATCCGAGCCCACGCCTCGAGGCACGCGGCTCCGCTACTCCGTCATCTTCACGAACGAGGACGGCGGAACGCCCGCCGACCGATTGATGGCGACGTGGGGCCGCACCACCGACATCGAGTACCTCTACAGCGCCGAGGTCGACGCGCGCGGCGTCATTTTGGCAGACGACATCCAGGGTCCGGAGCACGAGATTCTGCCGTTCGTGGGTCGCCGCGAGAGGCGCCATCCCCTCCTGTGGGTCGTGACCGACAACAACATGGTGCTCGACAACGGCACGACGACCGTGCGTTACGCGCCGGCGCCGGTACCGTTTCCGCTGCGGGGTGTGTCGCGCGAGGCCGTGATGGATGCCCATCCATGGCTGTACGAAACCATGGCCCTGGAGCTTCGGCGCGAGGGAAAGATCGCGGAGGAGGCTGGACCGGGGACGGGCGTCATTCCCGATCCGCGTCGCTTCGTTGTCCTCGAGGCGTGTGGAGAGCTGAACGGGGCCGCCCTGGCGTTCGCGGTGGGGCTCGACCAGGCGACAGGTGGCGGCTCCGGCGGCCGGACCGCCACGGCCGGCGGGCGGCGCTGGATTGAGTCGGATCGTCACGTCCGCGAGTACCGGGTGGCGCGAGACGGCTGTTTTCGCGTGGCGATCCCCCTCCCCGCGGCGGTGGCGCTCCGCGACCTGCGTGCGCTCCGCGCTCAGGCGTATGCGCGAGGCGCGCCAGGCTCGAGTCGCGGGACGGTGCCGGCCAACGCGAAAGCCGCTCGTCTGACGAGCATCAACGCCGTGTTCATGCTGGATGAACAGTTTCGCCCGGGGCCCTCGGCATTCCGGTGGCGCGGCGCGCGCTCGCTGGTTCGCGAGGGAGCCGCGGCCGAGTGGGTGCTGCCGTGACCGCGACCCCCGTGCTCGAGATGCAGGGGATTCGCAAGCAGTTTCCCGGGGTGCTGGCCCTGGACGGCGTGGACTTGACGCTGCAGGCCGGCAAGGTCCATGCGCTGCTTGGGGAAAACGGCGCGGGCAAGTCCACGCTGATGAAGATTCTGAGCGGAGCCTACCGCAGGGACGCGGGCCATATTCGATTCGAAGGCCGCGCCGTGGACATCCGCACGCCGCGCGACGCGTTGGCCCTCGGCGTGCGCGTGATCTACCAGGAGCTCAACCTGGTGCCGCAGCTCACGGTGGCCGAGAACGTGTTTCTCGGCGCGGCACCGACCCGGGGCCTCGCGGTGATCGACTGGCCGCGCCTTCACGCCAACACCACGCGGCTGCTGGCCGATCTCGGGCTGGACCTGCCGCCGCAGACGCCTCTCCGCCGCCTGAGCCTCGCCCAGCGCCAGATGGTGGAGATCGCCAAGGCTCTGAGGGAGCCCGCGGCCAGTGGTGCCCAGGCCGAGGCGCCGGCGCGTGTGCTCGTGATGGACGAGCCGACGTCGGCGCTGACCGCCCGCGAAGTCGATCAGCTGTTTGCCCTGATCGCGCGGCTCACCGATCGCGGCGTCGCCGTCGTGTACATCACGCACCGGCTGGACGAGGTGGAGCGCATCGCGGACGAGGTGACGGTGCTGCGAGATGGCCGGTGCGTCCGGACGTGCGCGCTCGCCGAGACATCAGTCGGTGAGCTGGTGCGCCTGATGGCCAACCGGGACATCAGCGAGCACTACCCGCGGAAAAAGGCGCCGGGTCTGGCCCCGACCCCTTTTCTGCTGCGCGTCGAGCACCTGAGCCGCGCCGGTGTCCTGCACGACATCTCCTTCACGCTGCGGGCCGGCGAAGTGCTGGGCATCGCCGGGCTGCTCGGTGCCGGCCGCACCGAGTTGGCCCGGGTGTTGGCGGGCGCCGACCGCGCCGATGCCGGCCGGATCGTGATCAACGGCCGCCCCTCGGTCTTCCGCTCGCCTCGCGATGCCATCCGCGCCGGCGTCGGCCTGATTCCCGAGGATCGGAAAGCCGACGGATTAGTCGGTCACCTGACTGTGGCGCGAAACATCGCGCTTCCGTACGCCAAGACGCTCGCCCGATTCGGCTTCCTCCCGGCCGGGGCCGAGAACGCCCTGGCGGCGCCGGTCACGCGTGAGTTGAGGATCAAGGCCACGCCGACACAACCCGTACGGCTGCTGAGCGGAGGCAACCAGCAGAAGGTGGTCCTGGGCAAGTGGCTCGCGGGAGACGCTCGCATCTTCCTGTTCGACGAGCCAACGCGCGGCGTCGATGTCGGTGCGAAGGTGGAGATCTACGACCTGATGAATCGGCTCACGGATCAGGGCGCCGGCATTCTCATGATCTCGTCGGAGCTCCCCGAGTTGCTCGGCATGAGTGACCGGGTGCTCGTGATGTGCCGAGGCCGTGTGCAGGCCGCGTTCGACGACGTGTCCACGCTCACCCAGGAACAGGTGTTGAGCGCCGCGTTCGGCCTCCCTGACCGGTCGGCGGACCATGCCGCCAGGAAGGCATGATGCGCATGACCGATGGGCGAAGCGGGCTCTCGGTGGCACGGCAGTTCGGCACCGTCATCGGGCTGGTGGCGTTGTCGGCAGCACTCTGGGCGCTCACGCCGCACTTTCTGACCGTTTCCAACCTTCTCAACGTCGCGCAGCAGACGAGCATCAACGCGATCGTCGCCGTCGGCATGACCTACGTGATCGTGTCGGGGGGCATCGACCTGTCCGTCGGCTCGATCGTGGCCGTTTCAGGCGTCGTCCTGGGTACGTTGCTGCAGGATGGACACGGCATGGGTGTGGCCATCGTCGTCGGCCTGTCGAGCGGGGTGTTGTGCGGGCTCGTCAACGGGGCGCTCGTGAGCTGGGGAGGATTGCCGCCGTTCATCGTCACGCTCGGCATGATGAGCGTCGCACGCGGCGCGGCCCTGGTGTTTACGGAGGGCCGCCCCATCTCGGGCTTCGAGACCGATTTCCGCTGGCTCGCGACCGGGTCGGTCGCCGGCGTGCCCGCTCCGGTGGTGGCCATGGCCCTCGTCTATCTGGCCGCGCATCTCGTGCTGACGCGGACCACTTTCGGTCGTTACGTGTATGCGCTCGGCGGCAACGAAGAGGCCGCGCGCCTGTCGGGCGTGAACGTTCGCGTGCACAAGGCGGCGGTCTACGGCGTGTCTGGGCTGGCCAGCGCCCTGGCGGCGGTGATTCTCACGGCCCGCCTCAACTCCGCCCAGCCCATCGCCGGGATGATGTACGAGCTCGACGCAATTGCCGCGACCGTGATCGGCGGCACGAGCCTGATGGGCGGAGAGGGGACGCTCGGCGGCACGCTCGTTGGCGCCCTGATCATGGGCGTCCTCAGAAACGGTCTGAACCTGCTCGGCGTGTCCTCGTTCCTTCAGCAAATCGTCATCGGCGCCGTGATTGTGGTCGCCGTACTCGCGGACACCGTGCTCAAGCGCCATCGGACATAATCATGAAGATGCGCACCCTCATCTCGCTGTTGACCCTGACGCTCGCCTTGTCCTCGATGGCGTGCAATCGTCAAGCTACCGAAGCTGATTCCGCTCAGCCGACCGTTGCCCTTGTCCTGAAAACGTTGAATCATCCCTTCTTTGTGGACATGCGCCGAGGCGCCGAAGAAGCCGCCCAGCGGCTCGGTGTGCGCCTCCAGGTGCAGGCCGCCGAGCGTGAAATCGACGTCGAGAAGCAGATGCAGATCGTCGAGAACCTGATTCAGACGGGCATCCGCGTGCTCTGCATCACCCCCAGCGGATCGCGCGAAGTCGTCTCGGCGCTCGTCAAGGCCCGAGATGCCGGCATTCCGATCGTCGTGGTCGACACGAGGCTCGATGCCAAAGCGGCGGGCGACGCCGGGGTAGTGCCTCGGACGTTCATCGGATCGGACAACTTCGCAGGCGGACGGCTGGCGGGGGAACACCTGGTGCAAGTCACGGACGGCAAGGCGCGTGTTGGCATCCTGGAGGGTATCCCCGGTCACGAAACCGGCGACTCGCGGTTGCGCGGCTTCCGCGAAGCGATTGCTGCACACGGCGGCGTGAGCGTCGCCGCCTCGCAGCCGGCCAACTGGGAGCGCGATCAGGGGTTCAACGTCTTTCAGAACATGCTTCAGGCCCACCCGGATATCGATGCCGTCTTCGCCGCCAGTGACCTGATGGCGCTTGGAGCGGTCGAAGCCATCGCCGCCGCCGGCAGGACGGGACGCATCCGCGTCGTGGGCTTCGACGCGCTCGACGATGCGAAGAAAGCCATCGAGGTGGGAACGATGGAGGCGTCCGTGGCGCAGTTCCCGTACGAAATGGGCAAGGCCGCAGTCGAAAGCGCCGTCAAGGTGCTGGCCGGGGAAACACTTCCCCCCGACATCATGGTCAAGCTGGAAATGATCACGAAGCAGAACGTGGCGGCTGCCCCAAAGTAGGCCGAGCGCTCGTGCGGAGAGCCGTTCATCAATCGAAAAGGGGAGTCGTGTGGCACGCTTGCGCGTAGGACTGATCGGGCTGGGTCGGTTGGGTCGAGTCTATGCAAGGGATCTCGCGGGACGTATTCCCGAAACACGATTGGTATCAGTCGCAGATCCGTCGGGGTCGCTGGCCGCCGATATCGCCGCTGAATTCGACGTGCCAACCGCACATACGGATCCGATGGCCCTCATCGACGACCCCATCGTGGACGCCATCGTCATCGTTACGCCGACCCATACGCACCGCGAGCAGGTAATCGCCGCCGCCGCGCGCGGCAAGCCCGCTTTCTGCGAGAAGCCCCCGGCGCTCTCACTCGACGAAGTGCGCGAGATGAAGCGAGCCATCGAGAGCGCTGGCATGTTTTTCCAGATGGGCTTCATGCGCCGATTCGACGCCGGCTATGCCGCCGCCAAAAAGGCCATCGAGGGAGGGCGAATCGGAGAGCCATTGGTCTTCAAGGCGACCTCGCGCGACCCGTTCAGACCCAGCCTCGAGTACGCGAATCCCGCCAGCAGCGGCGGCATGCTCATCGATATGGGTATCCACGATTTCGATCTCGCCCGGTGGTTCATGGGCGACGTACGGACGGTGTCGGCCATCGGCGCGACGATCGCCTATCCGGAGCTGGCCGCGGTAGGGGACATCGACAACGCGATCGCGAGCCTCACCTTCACGAGCGGCAAGCTCGGCGTCGTCGACCTGACGCGCAGCGGCATCTACGGCTACGACATCTCGACGGAGATTCTCGGGCTCGAAGGCACGATCCGGATCGGTTACCTGCGCGAAACGCCGATTGTCGTGATGACCAAGGCCCACGGCGTGTCGCACGATACGGTACCGTACTTCATGGAGCGCTTCCGCGACGCGTACACGAATCAACTACAGAACTTCGCGCAGAACGTGCTTGGTCAGCGCCAGCCGCCAATCACGATTGACGATGGGCTGGAGGCGCTGCGGCTGGGCGTGGCGGCCAGTCGCGCGCAGGCGTCCGGCACGCCGGTCGCCGTGGCGGACGTCGACTGAACACGGGGACCGTCCCCGGTTGGCGGCGTCGCGACCCCGGTCCGCGTCGAGCGGCGTCGGATCTCGCGACGTGCCGTGTCAGCGGGCCAGCGGATCGGGCCTGACTTGCACTTTCAGGACCTTGCTGGTCGTACCCTTGCCACCCTCCATGTGGAACGGCGCGCGCGTGCTGACCGTGGCCCACAGGCCACGGCCTTTCCACCCGGCCTTCGGGTCGTCGATGCGGCCGTCCATCCATTTGGTGTAGAAGCCCAGCGGGTAGGGGACCCGCATCACGACCCACTGGCCGTCCTTGAGCGCGAGCAGCGCTTCAGAGGCGTTGCCGGTGTTGATGGGCACGTTGGCGCCCAGGCCCAGCGTGTTGAACTGATCCACCCACGTGTAATAGCTGCCTTCGGCGCTGCCGGCGTCGGTGACGCCTTGGAGTTGGGGCAGCGGCTCGGCGTAGAGCGTCCAGCCCTCGGGACAATGCTGGCCCGTGGCCTTCGGGCCGTTGAGCGGGCCCTTGCACTTGCGCCGATCGAAGCTCGCGAGATGGCCACTCGCAAGCGCCGCCCAGTACACGCCGTTTCGATCGACGTCGCCTCCACGCGGTGAGAAGCCGGGCGTCTTCGGATCGTTGAACGGCGTCTCGTACACCTCCGCGAGCGTGGTCTCGGGCGGATTGGACCCAGGCACGAGGCGGATCACGGCGCCCGGGAAGCCGAGCTGTGTGCCCCACACCGACCCATCGGGCGCGGGCGCCACCGAATAGAACGCGCCGCCGTAGCGCCGGTCCTTGGCGGGGTCGAGCGGCTGGTTGGGCTCGACGTAGTCGTCGCGGCGGCCGTTGCCGTTCGTGTCCATGATGAGCGCGGTCCAGCCCTGCGACCGGGCCTCGTCGCCGGTCTCCTCGAACATCTTGCGGTTGAGCCATCCGACGACCTGGCCGCCGCCGCTGGTCCACAGCGTGTGATTGGCGTCCTCGGCGAACATCAAGTGGTGAGTGCCGAAACACGTCGCGATGTGCGTGAGCTTCTGGGTCTTCGGGTCCCACATCGCCAGGTGGCGTCCGGAACGTTCGATGGGGAAAAGCTTCGCCGAGGGATGCGTCGAGCCGGCCTTGCAGTAGTCGGGGTTGTCGGGCGCCCTCACCGCGGAGGTGATCCACATGCGCCCTTGCTCGTCGAACATCGGATTGTGCACGTTGTTGCGGCTCGTCCAGATCACTTCGCTGCCCCAGTACGGCGAGGGCGCGGGCATCTTCGGAGAGGTCGGCGGTGTATTGGGGTCGCGAACCGTCAGCGGCACCTGGCTCTTGGCGTGCCGTACGGGATCGAGCACAGGGAGGTAGTCGGCGCTGAGCTCGAGTGCCCCGAACACGGGGCCGTTCGCATTCACCGTGGGGTTGCGTCGATCGGTCGAGACCACGTCGTGCAAGTACGCGATGGGATCGGCCCAATCCCAGAGCGTGAGGACGATGCTGCGCTCGATGCCTCGGGGCCTCGGCGGGACCGGCGGAAGCGCCCCGGCCGCGATTCGATCGGTCCAGTCGGCCAGCACCGCCAAGGCGCGCTCTCGCCCGAGCGCGTTGATCCCGCTGATCATGTTGCCGCCCGCCTGTCCGGATTGAATCCGGCGATCCCAGGCGTGGACCGACGACGGGAAGGTGCCGAGCGCCGCGGGAATCTCGCGCGTGGCTTTGTTGCCAAGCTGGTGACACGCCCAGCAGCCTCCGGATTTGAGGCTGCGCAGCCACTCGGCCTGGCTGCCGATGTTCGGCGAGATGCCGTTTCCTGAGGCGCCGGTGCCCGGAAACTCACTCTTGGCGGGGGCGCGGAGCAGCGAAAACCAGTATCCCGCCGGGTAGTACTCGGCGGCGGCGCCCGCGCTGGGCGCGGGGATCGCCGTGAGGTTCAGCGTTCGTCCCGGCGCGGCCGACACCTTCCTGGAGTCCACCAGCCCGTACCCGCGGACCCACACCTGATAGGTCGCCTTGGGGAGGTCCGGCAGCAGATACCGGCCACCCTCGTCCGTCACCACGATCTTCGCGAACTTCGTGGGCAGCTCGGTGGTTTCGGCGATCACCCACACACCGGCTTCGGGCCCGTTCGGCCCGGAGACGGTACCCCCCAGGTCGTCAGCGTCGACCACGACGCTCGTGGCCTGGCGGGCTCCGACGACGGTGACGAGCAGCGTGAGGCAGGCGGCGCCTGTGAGTCCCGGCATGAGCGAACGGCGGTTCATGACAACCCTCCGGTCTGACTTGTCCCTGGCCTGGAGACGACCCGCCCACGCTACCACGGACGCCGCGTGAACGGGCGGCCTTCACCGCTGGCGGCCCCAGGTCCCGGGCGCCGCTGGCCGCACGGGTACAATACCGCTCGCGAGGTTGCAGCCACCCCATGTTGGACATCTTTGACGCCTTTCTCACCTACAACGGCTTGATCGCCTTCCTGACGCTCACGGTCCTCGAGATCGTGCTGGGGGTGGACAACGTCGTGTTCATCTCGATCCTGTCGGGCAAGCTCCGTGGCGCCGAGCAAGCGCGCGCCCGGCGGGTGGGCCTGCTGGCCGCGATGGGTATGCGTATCCTGTTGCTGTTCTCCCTTTCGTGGATCATCCGGCTCACCGCGCCGCTCTTCACGGTGCTGGCGCAGGACATCTCCGGCCGCGATCTCATCCTTCTGATCGGCGGGCTGTTCCTGCTCGCGAAGGCCACGCTCGAGATTCACGATCGCCTCGAGGGCGAAGAGGGGCACGGATCCGCGCGGGTCGCCCCCTCGTTCAGCGCCGTCATCGTGCAGATCATGTTGCTCGACGTCGTCTTCTCGCTCGACTCGGTGATCACCGCCATCGGGATGGCCAACGACCTCTCCATCATGGTGGCGGCCGTCGTCGTGTCGGTGATCATCATGATGATTGCCGCCGAACCCATCAGCGATTTCGTCGGCAAGCACCCGACGGTGAAGATCCTGGCGCTGTCGTTCCTGCTGCTCATCGGTGTATCGCTCATCGGTGAAGGGCTCGACATGCACGTTCCGAAGGGCTACATCTACTTCGCGATGGGGTTCTCGATCTTCGTCGAGATGATCAATCTCCGCGTGCGCGCTGGCGCCAGCCCCGTGCAGTTGCACCAGAAGTATGTGAAGGAGGCCTGACGCGGGCGAGGGGCGCTCAGGTGCGGGACGCGCCCTGGGCGGTCTGCATCCAGGCCGCGACGTGGTCGAGCAGCGCCGTGTCGAAGTCTGCCGGCGCCGTTTTGGCCCTCCGACGCGAGAGCGAGTGGTCGCCTCCTTCGACGGCCTGAACCTCGATGGTGGGAGGCGGGGACTGCTCGTGCCCGCGCCGGCCCGCCAGTGCGTTCGCGATGTCCGCCGGTCCGCCGAAGGCGTCACGCGTGCCCTGGACGATCAGGGTCGGTATCTGGATTCGCCGCAGGTGCGAGACGCGGTCGGGCGTCCGCGTCGAGCCGCCCGGCGGGTTGAGGGGATAGCCGAAGACGACGACGGCGTCGAGTGGCGGCGCCTCAGTCGGCCAGTCGTCCGGAGCCGCCGCGAGATGCGTCGCCATGCGCCCTCCCATGGACTTGCCGCCGATGACCAGGCGTGACGCCGACACGTGCCGCTGTCTGGCGGCGGCGACCACCACGCGGCGAAACGACGCCTCCAGCACGGGCGCACGATCCGGTGCGCGACGGCCCGCGTCCAGGTACGGAAAGTTGAAGGTGACCACGTCCACGCCGCGCTCCGCGAGGCCACGGGCGACGCGGACCATGAAAGGGTGTGACTGTCCGGCGCCGGCCCCGTGCGCAAACACGAACAGCGTGTCGAGGCGCGCGCCACCCTGGGCCGGATAGAGCATGGCCGAGTGCGGGTGCCCTGCGGCGTCTGGCACCTCGAAGGCGAGGGGACTCATCCCTGTACAATACTGCGGACCGACCGCTCCTCATGCCAGTGCATTCGATTGAGACACGCACGCACGGACGCTATCTCGTGGATCGCCCCGAGAGCCCTGGTTCGCTCCCGGTCGTCGTGGGATTCCACGGCTACGCCGAGACGGCCGAGACCATGCTCGACGTGCTCGCTCGCCTCCGCGGGCGTCGGCCCTGGCTGATCGTGAGCGTGCAGGCGCTGAACCGCTTCTACTCGCGGTCGAACGGCGTCGTGGCCAACTGGATGACTCGACAGGATCGCGAGCTGGCGATCATCGACAACCTGACTTACGTCGCGGCCGTGGTCGCCGCCGTGTGCCACGACCACGAGACCAGTGGGCGGGTAGCGTACGTCGGATTCTCGCAAGGCGTGGCGATGGCCTATCGTGCTGCCGCCTTTGCCCACGAGCCGACGTTCTCGGCGCGGTCGCCTATCCCGCCGCCGTCCGGGCTCGTCGTGCTGGCCGGTGACGTGCCACCTGATGTCTCACCAGTTGCAGGGTCGTTGCCGCCGCTGCTGATCGGGCGAGGCACGACCGACCATTGGTATACCGAGGCGAAGGCGGAGGCGGACCTCGACTCCCTGGGTCGGCGCGGCATCCAGCCCTCGCTGCACGTTTTCGAGGATGGCCACGTATGGCATGCATCGTTTCTGGCCCGTGCGGGCGAGTTCCTGGACACCGTGCTCGGAAATGGCCTTTCCGGCGCGCCCTGAAGTCCGACCCGTGGAGCTAGCCAACCTCGGGTGGGACGCGCACTGGGCGAGCCTCTTCGCAGAGCACGAGGAGGCCGGCCTGGTGCCGGCGCGCGTCACCATCGTGTTCAATCACATCTATCGCGTGCGAACCGCGTCGGATGAGCTGCGGGTCCAGCAGGCGGGACGCTTGCTGCACCGCGCCGCTGGACGCCATGAACTGGCGGCGGTCGGCGACTGGGTCGGCGTGCGCCAGCGCGTCGGCGAGCGCACCGGGACCATCGAGGTCGTCTTGCCACGCCGCAGCGCGTTTTCCCGGAAGGTCGCTGGCGAGACGACCGAGCAGCAGGTGGTGGCGGCCAACATCGACATGGTCTTCCTGGTCATGGGCCTGGACGGCGACTACAACCCGCGACGAGTCGAGCGCTATCTCCTCATGGCCTACGAAAGCGGCGCCAGCCCGGTGGTGTTGCTGTCCAAGGCAGACCTCGCGGCCGATGTGGAGGGTGCAGTGGCCGAGATCTCGGGGGTGGCCCCGGGAACGCCGGTCCACCCGATCATCGCCGTACCCCGACGGGCGCCCGACGGTAGTCTCATCCCGCCCGAGGTGGACGTGGTGCGCCAGTATTTGGGTCCCGGCCGCACGGGCGCCCTGCTGGGATCGTCTGGAGTCGGCAAGTCCACGATCATCAACGCGCTGACGGGCACTGACGCGCTCAAGACCGCGGCGGTCCGGTCCCACGATTCACGGGGGCGGCACACCACGCGGCATCGGCAGCTGCTCGCACTTCCGGGCGACGGCCTGCTCATCGACACGCCGGGAATGCGTGAGCTGCAGCTCTGGGACGTGGCCGAGGGCGCGCAGGATGCGTTCGACGATATCGAGACGCTGGCCGCGAGCTGTCACTTTTCGGACTGCCGGCATGGCGATGAGCCACGGTGCGGCGTGAAGGCAGCCATCGAGAGCGGGGCCTTGCCGCCCGAGCGGCTCGCGAGCTATGTCAAGCTTCAACGGGAGGCGCGTGCGCTCGAGGTTCGTCGCGACGTCCGGGCGCTGATCGACAGCAAGCGCCAGGCCAAGGTCGTGGGCCGCGCCATCAAGCAGCTGTACCGGGAGCGAGGCCGTCAGTGACGCTTCGACTCAAACCGCTCGTCTTCCCAACCGTCGACGAAGATCAAGTGGTCCAGCGCGCCGTCGCGTTTCATGCGCTGATGGCCCAGCGGCGCACCGTCCGGGACTACGACACCCGTCACGTCCCGCGCGCAGCCATCGATGCCGCGATCGCGGCAGCCGGCACGGCACCGAGCGGTGCCAACCTCCAGCCCTGGCACTTCGTGGCCATCTCGCGGGACGATCGCCGCCTGCGCGCGCGCATTCGCGCCGCGGCCGAAGAGGAGGAGCGCGAGTTCTACACTCACCGGGCGCCGAAGGAGTGGCTCGAGGCGCTCGCCCCGCTCGGGACCGACTGGCGCAAGCCGTTTCTCGAGGAGGCTCCATGGCTCATCGCCGTGTTCGTCAAGCCGCACGGCGTCAACCCGGACGGCACACCGATGAAGCATTACTACGCGGTGGAGTCGGTGGGCATCGCGACGGGGTTGCTGATCACGGCCCTCCATCAATCGGGTTTGGCGACCCTTACTCACACGCCGAGCCCGATGGGTTTTCTCAACACCCTCCTCGGGCGCCCGCCGATCGAGCGGCCGTTCCTCCTGCTCGTGGTCGGTCATCCGGCCCGGGACGCCCAGGTCCCGGACATCCAGCGCAAGAAACTGGACGAGATCGCCACCTGGATGTGACGAGGCCGACCACCGCCCGCGGATCGGGTCAGCGGAGAGAGGGCCCTGAGGGGAGCGGTGCGGGACGCGGCGTGACGGGCCCTTCCTCGTCTGCCCGTGCGAGCTTCAGGGCACGGCTGGCAGCCACTTCCCGTCTCACCAGCTCGCCGCGCGCCCGTGCCCCGTCCGTGTCCCATCCTCCCTGGTGCGCCAGCATGCGAATGCCCATTGACCGATAGAATGCCTCGAGGCTCTCGGGCGAGACAATCGACGGCTCGCGCGCGATTTCCAGGGCGTGGTACAACTCGTGGCCAACGGTGGCCATCGCGAGCACGTCCGACAGGCCACGGTTGATGGAGATGCGCACGTACCGATACCGCGGCGTGGCAGTGATCCAGGTCAGCGTCCCGGCGAGGTGATCGCTGAGCTGCGGCTCCATCTGCAGATACACGATCACGTCGTGCGCCTCCAATTCGCGAACGAGATCGCGCAGACTCGCCGAGCGTTGCAGACCCGTGGCGAGGAGAGCACGACTGCGGGCATCGTGAGGACGCAAACGCTCGCCTCCCGGAGTGGAGGGATCCATGGCGGCGACGAGACATTCGGGCGCCCCGAGCAGGAGCAGCACCACGACGAGTCGGGCGGTCGGCATGTCGGTTTCTCGGCCATGCCTCACCAACCCTCCACCGAATCGGGCACCGGCGACCACCTCGACAGTCGCCGTTCAATCGAGCATCAGTCGTGTAGACGCGGCAGTCGCCGTGATCGTTTCCGCCTCGGAGAAAGTTGCTGCCGCCAACGGTGGGATGGGTAAGGTCACCTCCGGCAAGTGGGCCATGTGCATCAGGTGGCATGCGGCGCCTGCCTCGAGTTCACCAGGTGCAACGCTTCGGCCGAGCGCCGCCGTGGCCGCGCTGGCACCGAAGGCCTCGAGGCGGACGGCCATGGCTGGTCGGCGTACAATCGGTCGCATGCGAGTCGCCCTGGTCGCCGCGTTGTGGGTCGTGGCGGTGGGGGCCGCGCAGAAGCCGGCCCCCACGCAGAAGCCGGCCATGCCGCCGTTCGAAACCCCGTACTCGCCTGCCGACCTGACCAACAAACAAGCCGTGATTGACACCGTCGCCGGCACCATTGTCCTGGATCTCCTGTCCGACGCCGCGCCCACGCACGTGGCGCACTTCATCAAGACGGCACGCGACGGCGGGTACGATGGCACGACGTTTCACCGTGTGATTCGTCACGGAATCATCCAGGGTGGCGACCCGCTGTCGAAGGATCCGGGGGCGAAAGACAAGTACGGCACCGGCGGCCTCGGCCGGCTGAAGGCGGAGCCCAACGCGGAAAAGCACACGCGCGGCGCGGTGTCAGCCGTGCTCGTGCCGAACAGGCCCGACAGCGCGGGCACGCAGTTCTTCATCTGCATCTCCGACCAGCCGGCGCTCGATGGTCAGTACACAGTGTTCGCGCGCGTCGTGGACGGTATTCTCGTCGCGCAGAAGCTCTCGGAAGCCGCCGCAGACGAGCGCGGTGTGCCGTCCGAGCGACTCGTGATGACGAAGGTCACGATTCGAGACCGAGCAGAGGCGGCGCCGGAGCCGTTTTCGACGGAGTCCGTCGCTGAGCTCGCGCGATACCAGGCCGTGCTCGAAACGTCGCTCGGAGACATCACCATGGCGTTCACGCCGGACAAGGCCCCCGAGCACGTGCGCAACTTCCTGCGTCTGGCGTCCGCCGGCGCCTACGACGGCACGAGCTTCCACCGCATCGTGAAGGGGTTCGTCGTCCAGAGCGGCCACATGCCGACGCGGAAGACGCCCTTGACGGAGTCCCAGCAACGATTGGTCAGGGACCTCAAGGCGGAGTTCAACGATCAGATTCACGAGCTGGGCACCCTGTCGATGGCACGACTGGCCGAGCCGGACACGGCGAACACGTCCTTCTTCATCGTCACCGCGCGGGCGCAGGCCCTCGACCGGCAGTACACGGTGTTTGGCAGCGTGGTGAGCGGGCTGGATGTCGTGCAGAAGATTGAAGCGGTGCCGGTGGATGGCGAAACACCGAGCCAACGGATCGAGCTGGTGCGCGTGAGGCTCGTCGGAGGAAAGTAGGGTCGGCGAGGCACGCGGAGCCGGGGGGTGGGGGAGACTGCACGGGCGGCAAAGCCCGTCAGTCGAACGGCAGGCGGGGCGCTTCGTCTCGGGGCGGCCGACGCGGCGCTTCGTCTCGGGGCGGCCGACGCGGCGCGACCGCATCCGACTCCTCGAGATTGTGCACGCTGACCCCCAGCAGGCGCACCGGCCGGCGGCCGGCCTCGGTCTTCTCCAGTAGCGCGATCGCGCGCGCGGCAATCGCCTCGGCGTCGCGGGTTGGCCGCGCGTCGCTCTGACTGCGCGTGATCGTCGTGAAATCGTCGTATCGCACCTTGATGACGATCGTGCGCGCGTAGAGAGCCTGCCGAGTAAGCCAGCCGGCGGCGTCGCGGGCCATCTCGTCGATTTCAGACCGGATCCGCGCAAGATCCGAGAGGTCGGCTTCGTAGGTGCACTCCGAACCCGCGGACTTGCGTTCCTGGTTCGGCTCGACCGGCCGATCGTCGCGCCCGAACGACAAGCCGTGCAGCCACTCGGCCCAGCTACCGACGATGGTCCGCAGCTGATCGACGGACTGCGCCCTCACGTCGACGAGCTTCTCGACGCCGTGGGCGCGGAGGCGCGCCGCCGTCTTGGGCCCCACGCCCCACAGCGCATCGACCGGCAGGCCCTGCAGGAAGGCCTCGACACGCTCCGGCGCAATCACGGTGAGGCCATCCGGCTTCTGCCAGCCGGACGCGATCTTCGCCAGGAACTTGTTCGGCGCGACGCCCGCCGACGCGGTCAGCCCGGTGACGTCCCGAATCGCCTGCTTGATCCGGCGTGCCACGGTCACCCCCAACGCCTCCTGCCAGCTGTTGGTGGTCACGTCGAGATACGCCTCGTCCAAGGACATGGGCTCGACGAGGGGTGTCACCTCGCGATAGATCGCAAACACCTGGTCAGAGACGCGGCGATATTTCTGAAAGTCAGGGCGGACGATGACGAGCGCCGGGCAGAGGCGTACGGCCCGCGACATCGGCAGCGCGGACCGCACGCCATAGGCCCGCGCCTCGTAGCTGGCGGCAGCCACGACGCCGCGCTTGGTGGGATCTCCGCCAACGGCCACGGGCCTGCCACGAATGGCCGGGTTGTCCCGCTGTTCCACAGACGCGTAGAAGGCGTCCATGTCGATGTGGAGGATACGGCGCATCAGCGGAGGGTCCGACGCTTGTGGCGCCTTCAGGCAGCCGTGGCCACGCGTCGAAACAAATTGTACTTGCGAGGCGTTCGCGGGTTTACTCCTGAGCGGACGCCGCGGCGCCCGAAGCGGAAGACGAGCCGATCCTCATGGCACCAGGGCGAGCCAGGCCGCGAGTGTTGCGGCCTTCTGCTCAGCACGCCACGGGCTCACCGTCTTTCCCATCGCGGTCACGGTTGACCGGAGGGCACTCTCCGGCCGTCGGAGGCGCTTGGCTCCGACGCCGTACAGATCCTGGCTGCGCCAGACATGGTGCGCCAGCTCAGCACGCTCGGCCGCGTCCACCACCACTTCACGGAAGAGCCGGCCTTCCATCGCGTGGATGCGGATGTGAGGGTTGGTAATCTCACTCGGATCGATCAGGCTCCCGACGACGAGCCCCGCGCCTTGGATCCGGCACCCCTTCGTTTCGTACTCTCGTAGCGCGCTCGTCACCGAGCGGCGCCCGTAACGCTTCACCGACGCGATCAAACGCGTCAGTTCGGCGCCCCCCTCTCTCGCCGTGCCGAATCCATGGTGGTACGGCTGTCGGGACTCAGGTATCTCCGGGTCGCTCAGCTCGAGGCGGCGGCTGTCGACGATTCGCGGGGCGCTGTTCGGTCCCCCAACGACGACGACGGCGGCCCAGCCGGACTTGATCGCAAAGCCGATGGCGGCGTTTACGGTGCTCATGTGGTCAGTGCTCAACGAGGCTACGCGAGGAACCACTCGAACGTGGCACGAACGTCAGACGGAGGCACACCGTAGCCGAACTCGTCCAGTCGGGGTGTGTCCGCTGCTGGGTCGTGCGGGAGACCCCAGGCGAGGGCAGCGATCGCGCCTGTCGTGCGTGTCGCCAGGAGTGTCCGTCGATTCACTGGGGGGAGGTTACTACTGGGGCATGCGAATGCCAAGATCGAACACTCCTGCGGCAACAACGGCCTCGGTGCGCACGAGGCCGGGATACAGCGAGACGACCGTCACACCGTGGGGCTGTAACTGGTGGGCCATGTCAGACGCCATGCGGTCGGTCGCCGCCTTCGACAAGCCGTAGACCACGTTGCCGCCATACTTCTGAGCCGCCCAGGACGAGATGTGGACGATGAGACCGCGGCGCGCGGGCACCATGCGTCGGGCCGCAAGCTGACTGGCGACGAAAGCCGCCCGCACACCGGCGGTGATCATCGCTTCCCACCGCCACGAGGGCTGCTCCCAGAACGGCGCCGCCCACGTAAAGCGACCGTCTTCGACCATCCGCTCGTACCCACCCCAGGCCACGTTGGCGAGAACATCCAGACGACCGGCTTTCTCATCGACCTGTCGAAACGCCTCAGCGACGGCTGCGTCATCGGTGTGGTCGCACACGATGGTCTCGACGTCGGCTCCCAGGCTCCCGAGCGCGATGCTTCGGCCGGTCGCGAAGACCTTCGCCCCGGCGCGGGCGAGGCCGAGCGCGACTCCTCGTCCCACCCCGCGACTGGCGCCGGTCACGAGTGCCACGTGATTGGTCAGGTCGGGCATGTGCGATCCCTCAACGAGTTCCCACCGCTGCCCGTTGGATTTGCAACCGGGCGGCCTGTGTGGCGGCCGTGATGATCTTCCGTCGCGGCGCTGTCATGTCAGTTTCCTGGCCCGGCGCGCGTCACGTTCGGCCGGAGCGCTCGCGATGCGAAGGGCAAGCACGGCGAGCGCGAGGACGACCGCCGGGCCGACCCAGCCAACGCCCGCGTACCAGCCGGCAGGCGGGATCACGGCTGGAAAGTTGTAGAGGACCGTCGACACGAACGATGCGGCAATCGTCGCCACGACGCCGATTCGCGCGAGCAAGGCAAACATCAGGACATTCGCCAGCAGAAACGGCAGGGCGCCGACGACGGTGCCGTACTCGGTGACCGCCGGGATGGTCAACAGCACCGAACCCACAGCGATCGCCGCGGTTTCGAACCGCAGCAGCTTGCGCAGCGAGAACAGCACGAACAGCAACGCCAACGCGAAGAACACCGCCCAGGCTGCGGGCAGGAGCAGCGCCGAGACGGTGTGCAGTCCCCCGAGGAACGGCCGCGGATCGCCCCCCATGCGCGGGGGAAGGCCCGTGACCACCCGCGTCAGATGCAGGCCACCTGCATTGATGCCCTGCAGGAGGGCGCCCGCGGTGACGCCTATCAGCACGTCGCGCGCGACGAGCGGATCCCGGATGGCGCCGGCCATGACCCGGCTCCACGACACAATCATGTGGGGCCACGTTCTCCGGACGTAGGGTTCCAGGGCGAGGTAGGACACCGCGACGAGCGCGCCCATGAGCAGGGCCCACGCCGCCCCCATCAAGAACAGATACAGCTCCCAGATCGAGGCCACGTGTTGCTCGTCCAACGCCCAGCCAGCCATGTGCAGCGCCGCGACGGCAGCGGCCACATTCGTTGCCCCGCGGGTGTCGGCGCGTTCGAGCCGGAGGTTCCGTCGGGCCACCAGCATGCTTCCGAGCACCACGGCGGTGAAGATCAGCACCATGACCAGATTGGCGATGCGCTCCCCCGTGGTGCGGCGAGTGGCGAGCTGCCGGTCCGCGGTCGTCCACGGAAGCACGATGGCAAAGCTCACGGGATGGCCACGGAAGCTGGCGGCCTCGACGCGCAGGACATCATCCAGGCGCGGGCGCGTCGGCCGCCACGCCAGCCGCCGATCCGCGTGAAAGTGCGGCGTCCACTCCGGCTCGACGTCCGACCATTCGGCGATGTCGAGTCCTGCCGCCCGGAACAGCGGCGCCCAGTCAAGGTCTGCAGCCGATACGTCGCCGGCTCGCTGGGGAGGCACTACCGTGAGGGAGACGAGCGATCCCTGCCGATCCAGTTGCAGCAGGGCCTCCCCGGAGTACTTGATCGCCGGATCGAAGGGCATGACCATTTGCAGCAGTTCGGGCCCAGTGATGAATGCCAGACGCTCGAGGGTCACCGGACTTTCGCGATACCAGAATCTCAGGCCGTGCGCAGCCATTCCGCCGAGCGGATCGGCTGCCTCGCCGGACGCCATGTAGGTGAGATAGCCGTGGTCCGGCGCCAGGTTCCAAGCCGAGTCCCGCACCTCGGTCCGGCCTGTACTTCGGAGCACGTCCCGTGCACGCTCGACCATCACGTCGAGCGGTCTCAGCGGCGCGCCGACGCGGTGGATGATGGCGCTTTGGGCCAGCCACGACGTGATGACGACGCCGGCGGCGGCAAGCGCGACGAGCCCCCAGGCGACGCCCGGACGAATGCGCACGTCGGTGCCGGCTGCCGCCACCATCTCCGGCGACGGTGTGTCACCCGCGGCGAGAGCCATGGCGAGCGGATCGCCGCCGGGCAAGGCTGCCGCCAGGGCGGCGGCGGATGCCGGCCGCCGCGCGGGATCCGGATCGAGACAGCGCAGGATGGCCCGCTCCACGAGCGGATTCATCCCGCTCACGTGCGACGACGGGCTCGACGGCACCGAGGACTCGAGCCGCTGACGATCGTCGAGGTTGCTGATCTCGAACGCCTGCTTGCCGGTGAACAGCTCGTAGAGCACGAGGCCGAGCGCGTAGAGATCGGTGCGCTCGCTCAGTTCACGGCCGGCCGCCTGCTCTGGCGCCATGTACTGCGGCGTGCCCGCACGCGCTTCAGGCCCCGATATGCCCGTCACGCTGGCGACGCCGAAGTCCGTAATCTTCGCGCGGCCGCGGCCATCGATCATGATGTTGGCCGGCTTCAGATCCCGGTGCAGCACGCCGCCGTCGTGCGCGGCTGACAACCCGGCACAGAGCTGCCGCGCGATCTCGACGGCCTTGTCCTCCGGCAGCCGGCCGATGCGACGCAGGAGCGAGGCGAGATCTTCGCCGTCCACGTACTCCATCGACAGGAAGTGCCGCTCATCGAGCTGGCCGATGTCGAACACCCGGCAGATGTTTGGATGCGTCACGCGCAGCGACAGCCGCACTTCGGTGAGAAAACGTTCGAGACGGTCGGGATCGCCCTCGACGTCGGCGGGCAGGAACTTAAGCGCGACGCTCTGGCCGAGCTTGAGGTCATCCGCTCGATAGACTTCCCCCATCCCGCCGCGGCCGAGGAGGGCAACCATCCGATACCGCCCGGCCAGCACGGTTCCCGGGAGGAAGCGTTCGCCGTCCTTGCCGGCGATGCCGGGGCGGATCTCCTGCGCCGGCATCACGAGCGCGACGCCGGTGGCCGTGTCGCCCGACGCCGGCAGGACGCCGCCGCAGCCGCCACAGAAGCGCTGATCGGATGTGGCCGCGACACGCCCGCACGCGGGGCACGTGGCACTCCGGGGCGCAGGCACGGCGGAAGGATACCTGATACAAGGTGGGGGATCACCGTGACACGGCCTGCCGGATCTTCCAGCCGCCGAGGGTTCCACCGAGCGGAAGGCCAGGGGGTTCCGGCCGGCCGACACAGAACGCATCACCTGCCGGTGCTGCCGAATCCACCGCGCGAACGCGCACCAGCCGCTGCCGTCTCCTCCCACTCGATCCGCGGCGCGGCCAGGACGATGCCCTGGGCCAGCCGATCGCCTCGGCGGATCGAGACCGAGTCGGCCGACACGTTGATGAGCTGAATCTTCACCTCGTCGGCGGGACCACAGTAGTCGGCATCCACGACGCCGACGCCATTGGCCACCATCAGGCCTCGCTTGAGCGGGGTGCTGCTGCGTGCGAACACCGCGAGAAAGTGTCCGTCGGGCACGCGCACGATCAGTCCGGTGCCGATCAGGCAGATTTGTCCAGGCGCCACCTCCGCGTCATGAGCGGCCGCCAGGTCGAAGCCCGCGGCCCCGGCGCTGCCATACGCCGGCAGGGGGATGGATGAATCGAGGCGGGTGATTCCAACGCGCATGGCACATACTAACCAGCCAAGGGCTGCCCTTGATATCCCCTTCGCACGGAAGCCCTTGGCTGGTTCGCGTTGACGTCTTGGCGCGCTCCGCGCGCCAGACCGTTATGCGGTTCCACAACGGGTACAAAAATCCTCGTTCGGGGCCGCATAGCGGTCCAAGGGCTTCGCGCTTGATGAATGGACCGTGGACTCCAGAGTGGGCGGAGACCATGATCGAAGGCCGAAGGCGACGATCGACAACCGACTGAAGAAGGAGCCGAGACATGCAGCGGCAGTTGAGATGGCGGACTCTTATCCTTGCGGTCACGGTGGCGCTGGGCGCGGTGACTCCCTTCGCGGCCCGGGCAGACCACCAGTCCGCCGCTGGTCAGGCGACGCTGTCGCGCGACCAGGTGTTGCCGGTTGACGCGGCCGTCCGCACCGGGCAGCTCGACAACGGTCTTCGGTTCTACATCCGCCCGAACGCGCGGCCGGCCAACCGGGTCTCTCTCCGACTGGCGGTCAACGTCGGCTCCATTCACGAGGAAGACGACCAGCGGGGGCTGGCGCACTTTCTCGAGCACATGGCCTTCAACGGGACCGACCACTTCAAGCCCGGGGAGCTCATCGTGTTCCTGGAGTCCATCGGTGCGCGATTCGGTCCACACGTCAACGCCTACACCTCCTTCGACGAAACGGTCTACATGCTGGAGGTGCCTACCGACAGGCCCGGGTACGTCGATCGGGGCCTGCTGGCCCTTGCCGACTTCGCCGGGGGCCTCCAACTGCTCCCCGAGGAAATCGAGAAGGAACGCGGCGTGGTGATCGAAGAGTGGCGGGGACGGCTCAGCGCGGGGTCGCGACTGACCGACAAGCAGTTGCCGGTGCTGCTGGCCAAGTCCCGCTACGCGGAGCGGCTGCCGATCGGCACGCCCGAGATCCTGAAATCATTCCCGCGCCAGCGGCTGCTCGACTTCTACCGCCGCTGGTACCGCCCCGACCAGATGGCCGTCGTCGTGGTCGGCGCGGTGGATACCAACGAGGTGCTGGGGATGGTCACACAGCGGTTTGGGAGCCTGGTGTCCCCCAAGACCCCCGTCGAACCCGTGGATCGCACGGTGCCGCCGCATAAGGACACCCTTTATACGATCGCCAGCGATCCGGAGGCGCAGGGCTGGTCGGTCGCGCTGGCGCACAAGCGTCCTGTCGAGGTCGAAACCACCGTTGACGACTACCGACGCGCGCTGATCAAGCAGCTGGCCACCCAGATGTTGAACCTCCGCCTGCGCGAGATCGCGCGGCGCCCCGAGGCGCCGTTCCTCGGCGCGCAGGCGGGCGGCGCGGGCCTGGGCCGCGCGGTGGACATGTATCAGCTTGGCGCTTCGGTGCCCGAAGGCGGCATTGCGCGCGGCCTCGAGGCCCTCGTCCTCGAGGCCCGGCGCATGCAGCAGTTCGGGTTCAGCGCCGAGGAGCTGGAACGGGCCCGTGCGGGCCTGCTGGCCTCCTACGACCGCGCGTACAAGGAGCGAGAGACCAGCGAGAGTCCCGGCTTCGCCGACGAGTACGTCCGGGCGTTTCTCGAGCGCGAAGCGATTCCTGGCATCGAGTTCGAACACCGGATCGCCTCCACGTATCTCCCCGGGGTCACGCTCGCCGAGGTCATGGCCGAGGCGCGCACGTTGATCGGCGACGACAACCGCGTCGTCGTGGTCGTTGCCCCGGAGAAGAAGGACGTACCCGTGCCCACTGAAGCGGCCCTGCGCGCGACGATCGCGAAGGCCGAAGCCGCCCCACTCGAGGCCTATACCGACAACCTCGCGGGTCGCGAGCTGGTGGAGAAGACGCCGCCACGCGGCACGGTCACCGCTCGCCGCACGATTGCGGAAATCGGCGTCACCGTGCTCACCCTGTCCAACGGCGTCGAGGTCTGGCTCAAGCCCACCGACTTCAAGAACGATCAGGTGGTTTTCAGCGCGTACGCGCTGGGAGGGTCGTCGTTGGCCTCGGAAGCGGACTTTCACGAAGCCAGCCTCGCCACGGCGCTCGTCGGGATCGGCGGGCTCGGCGGGCTCAGTCCAGTCGACCTCAGCAAGCTGAACGCCGGAAAGATCGCGCAGGCCTCGCCGACCATCGGTTCCTTCACGCACGGCGTCAACGGACAGGCCTCTCCGCGCGACCTGGAGACAGCCTTCAAGCTGAACTATCTCGCCTTCACGGCTCCGAACTTGACGCGCGACGCCTTTGACCTGCTCAAGCGCCGTCTGTCCAGCGCGCTCGAGAACCAGCAGCAGAGCCCGGGATTCGTCTTCGGGGAAAAAGTCGAGCAGGTCAACACGTCCAATCACTACAGCGCGCGATCGTTGCAGGCGGCGGACCTCGGTCAGCTCGATCTCGAGGCGATGCAGCGTTTCTACCGGGCTCGATTTTCGAATGCCGCCGACTTCACCTATTTCATCGTGGGCGCGTTCTCCGTGGACCAGATCACACCGCTCGTCGAGCAGTGGCTCGCGTCGCTGCCGTCCACGGGCAAGAAAACGGCTGCGTTCCGGGATACCGGTGTGCGATTCCCCTCCGCGATGGTGACCGACGGCGTGCGCAAGGGCCGCGAACCACGAGGGCAGACCGTGATCTCCTACTTTGCCGACGCGCGTCTCGACGAGCTCGAAATGCACCGCGCGCGGGCTGCGGCGTCGCTGTTGGGCATCCGGTTGCGGGACATCCTGCGCGAGGAACTCGGTGGCACCTACGGCGTGAGCGTGGCGTACACCAACACATTGCCGCTCGGGGGGTATGGCGCGATGACCGTGCAGTTTGGCAGCGACCCAGGCCGAATCGACACGCTCACGGCCGAAGTGCTGAAGGAAGTCGAGCGCCTCAAGGCTGAGGGCCCGTCGCCAGACGATGTGGCGCGCGTCAAGGAACTCGAGCGGCGCGACCTGGAAACGGCGACGAAGCAGAACGCCTACTGGATGGGTTCGCTGCAGACCGTGCACATGCTCGGCTGGGATCCGGTCGGCGTCTCGCGTCGCGCCGAGCGCATCGAGAAGCTGTCTCCGGAGGTGCTCCACGAGACGTTCAAGAAGTATTTTCCACGCGATCGCTACACGGTGGTGACGTTGAGGCCGGAGGCGCCGTAATCGAGCCGCCCGCTCGCAACCAGCACGCGCCGAGCCCCCCGTGCGTTGGCCGAGGACGTCGCCGTCGGGTGCCCCCGTGGTAGCCTGAGACGTTTATGGCACCGCAGTACGTCTTCACCATGAAGGGGTTGGGAAAGACCCATCCGCCCGACACCGTCGTCCTCAAAGACATCTGGCTCTCGTTTCTCCCCGGCGCGAAGATCGGGGTCCTGGGCGCGAACGGCGCCGGCAAGTCGACGTTGCTCAAGATCATGGCCGGCGTCGAGCAGCGCTTCACCGGCGAAGCGTTTGCCGGAGACGGCGTGTCGGTCGGGTATCTGTCTCAGGAGCCCACCCTCGATGCCTCGAAAGACGTGAAGGGCAACGTCGAAGAGGGTGTGGCCCCGATTCGCGCGCTGCTGAACCGCTATGACGCGGTCAACGTCCGGCTCGGCGAGGACATGACGCCGGAGGAGATGGAGAAGGTCCTGGACGAGCAGGCGCGCCTGCAGGACAAGATCGACGCGTCGAACGCATGGGACCTCGACTCGCGCCTCGAAATGGCGATGGACGCCCTGCGTCTGCCTCCCGGCGACACCGACGTGTCGACGCTGTCGGGCGGTGAGCGCCGCCGGGTCGCGCTTTGTCGATTGCTCCTGCTGTCGCCCGACTTGCTGCTGCTCGACGAGCCGACCAACCACCTCGATGCCGAGTCGGTGGCCTGGCTCGAGCGGTTTCTCAAGGACTATGCCGGCACGGTCGTGGCGGTGACGCACGACCGCTATTTCCTGGACAACGTGGCGGGGTGGATTCTCGAGCTCGATCGCGGAACGGGTTACCCGTACGAAGGGAACTATTCCGGATGGCTGGAGCAAAAGCAGGTGCGACTGGCGCACGAGGAAAAGACCGAATCCAAGCGGCAACGCACCTTGCAACGGGAGCTCGACTGGATTCGCATGTCTCCCAGGGCGAGGCAGGCCAAGGGGAAGGCGCGCCTCAACGCGTACGAGCAACTGCTGGCCGAAGACACGGCGCAGAAGCTCGACACCGTGGAAATCTACATTCCGCCGGGCCCACGGCTCGGCGACCTCGTCGTCGAGGCGCGGAACCTGCGGAAGGCCTACGGCGATCTGGTGCTGTTCGACAACCTGAGCTTCACGTTGCCGCGAGGGGGCATCGTCGGGGTGATTGGGCCGAACGGTGCGGGCAAGACGACGACCTTCCGTCTGATCACGGCTCAGGAGCAGCCTGATGGCGGTTCGTTGCGTCTGGGCGAGACCGTGCAGATCGGATACGTCGATCAGTCCCGCGACGCGCTGAGCCCGGGCAAGTCGGTATGGGAGGAAATCTCGGGTGGCGACGACGAGTTGCTGATGGGCAAGCGGACGGTCGCGTCGCGGGCCTATGTTTCCTGGTTCAATTTCAGGGGTGCGGCCCAGCAGCGAAAGGTCGGCGGCTTGTCCGGCGGTGAGCGCAACCGCGTGCACCTCGCCAAGCTGCTCCGTACGGGATGCAATCTACTCCTGCTCGATGAGCCCACCAACGACCTCGACGTCGATACATTGCGAGCGCTCGAAGAGGCGCTCCTGAACTTCGCCGGATGTGCGGTGGTCATCAGTCACGACCGGTGGTTTCTGGATCGGATCGCCACGCACATCCTGGCCTTCGAAGGTGACTCCTCAGCGGTGTGGTTCGAGGGCAACTATCAGGACTACGAGGCCGATCGCAAGCGCCGGCTCGGGGCCGAGGCCGATCAGCCCCACCGAATCAAATACCGGAAGCTGACGCGCGGCTGAACCGGCTGTGTTTCCCGATCTGCGCACGTTTCTCGACCACCTGCGGCGGGACGGCGACCTCGCCGAGGTGACCGTCGAGGTCGATCCGTACCTCGAGGTTGCCGAAATCCATCGCCGGGTCATTGCGGCCGGCGGGCCGGCGCTGCTGTTCACCAATGTCACCGGTGCGCGCTTTCCGCTCGTCACGAACCTGTTCGGGACGGCCAGACGCGCGGAGCTGGCCTTTGGCGAGCGTCCGCTCCGATTGATCAAGCGAATCGTTCACCTGGCCGAGACACTGATGCCGCCGACGCCGGCCAAGCTCTGGCACGCGCGCGACGTGGGCTTGGACCTGCTCAAAGTGGGGACCCGGCGTCGTCGTCACGGACCCGTGCTGGACGTCGTGACGGCGAATCCCGATCTCACGCAGCTGCCCGTGGTCACCTCGTGGCCCGAGGACGGGGGGCCGTTCATCACGCTGCCGCTGGTGTACACCACCCATCCCACCCGGCCGGGCCACAACCTCGGCATGTATCGCCTGCACGTCCACGAACACTCAGCGACCGGGATGCACTGGCAGATCGGCAAAGGCGGCGGGTTTCACTACGCCGTGGCGGAGGCTCGGCAGGAAGCGCTGCCGGCGACCGTGTTCCTCGGCGGGCCCCCGGCGCTGATCCTGGCCGCCGTCGCCCCGTTGCCGGAAAACGTCCCAGAGCTGATGCTGGCGTCGCTCATCGCTGGCGAGCGTCTTCCCCAGGTCGACGCGCCCGGGGGACACCCGCATCCGCTGATTGCCACCGCCGAGTTCGCCTTGATGGGTGAGGTGCCCGCGCGAGTGCGGCGCCCGGAGGGCCCATTCGGGGATCACTACGGCTATTACTCCCTTCAGCACGACTATCCCGTGTTTCGAGTCGCGCGCATCGCCCATCGGCGGGACGCCATCTATCCGGCCACTGTCGTCGGCAAGCCGCGCCAGGAAGACTTCTTCATCGGGGACCTGCTGCAAGAGCTGCTGTCACCGCTCTTTCCTCTGGTCATGCCCGGCGTCGAACAGTTGTGGTCGTACGGCGAAACTGGCTATCACTCGCTGGGCGCGGCGGTCGTCAAGCAGCGCTACGGGCGGGAAGCGATGGCAAGCGCCTTCAGGATTCTCGGAGAGGGCCAACTGTCGCTGACCAAGTTTCTGCTGCTGACCGATCGCCCTGTGGACCTTCGGGACTTCCCGGCGACGCTCGAACATATCCTGGCCCGCACCAACCCGGCCACCGATCTGTATGTCCTGTCCAACCTGTCGATGGACACGCTGGACTACACGGGCCCCGTCGTGAACGAGGGGTCGAAGGGCGTCTGGCTGGGACTCGGCGAGCCGGTGCGCGAGCTGCCGCGGGTGTTTGCGCCCGCGACCGCACCTCCGGCGGACGTCACCAGCGCGCGGGTCTTCTGCGCGGGATGTCTGGTGGTCGGCGCGCCACGCTACGCGGAGGATCCGCAGGCTGCCTCTCGATTGGCCACGCACCCGGCGTTTTCGGGGTGGCCGCTCGTGGTGGTCAGCGATGAGCCCGAGCGGGCGACGCGCAGCACCATGAATTTCCTGTGGACCACCTTCACCCGCTTCGAGCCTGCGGCCGACATCCATGCGGCGGATCGGCGGATCGTCCGCAACCACATCGCCTATCAGGCGCCGATCGTGATCGACGCGCGCCTGAAGCCCTGGTTCCCGCGTGAGGTGAGCTGCCGCGAGGATATCGGGCAACGTGTGACGCAGCGTTGGGCGGCGTACTTTGGCGGAAGACGTGTCGAGATGGGGGACTCGGAGCGAGGCCATCTCGACTGATGGCGGCCCGGCGACGGGCCGGCAGGAGGCGGACGCTTCGGCGGGCCTGGAGGGCCGGTTCGGCCGAAGACGGGGTGATGCGCGGCGACCGGCCTTCGCGCATGGGATAATCGGAAGCAGTGAGCGACCAATCCAGCGACAACGCGGCGAGGGACCCCCGCGCCGTGGCGCGCAAAGCCGGCACCAGGCGCAGCGAGGCGACGACCAACGGCATACGAGTCGAGGTGCTGAGCTTTTTTGTTCCCGAACAAAGCTCGCCGCGGGAAGGGCAGTTTTTCTTTGCGTACCAGATCACCATCTCCAACCTCGGCGACGAAACGGCTCAACTGCTGAGCCGGCATTGGGTGATCACCGACGCCGAGGGAGAGGTGCAGGAAGTGCGCGGACCGGGCGTTGTCGGCGAACAGCCCGTGCTCGAGCCGGGGATGAGTTTCGAATACACGAGTTCTTGTCCGCTGAAGACCAACGTCGGGGTGATGCATGGCAGCTACACGATGGCGCGGCCAGACGGGCGCACGTTCGAGGCCCAGATCGCGCCGTTCACCCTGGCCGTGCCGAACGCCCTCAATTGACGCGCGTTTCCTGCAGCGGCCGCGAGGCCGAGCATCCCGGCGGCGTCTCGCCGCCCCGGACCACGAGGCATCCTGACCCATGGCGTTGTTGAGACCGCCCGGCCCGAGCGCAGCGCGCGCTGAGCGCGCCGCGCCCCGCACCAACGCCGTGATTCGATCCGCGGACGCCGAAGCTGGCGGCAAGAAGAAGGTGTCGGCATCCGCCGCGTGGCGTGAGGCACGCGAGCTCGTCCGTGCGCACCGCCGCAGACTCTCCCTCGGGCTCGGCCTGATGCTCGTGAGCCGTTTGGCGGGCCTCGTCTTGCCTGCCTCGTCGAAGTTCCTCGTCGACGAGGTGTTCACCAAGGGGCGGCACGACCTGTTGCTTCCCATCGCGCTTGCCGGTGGCGTCGCCACGGTCGTCCAGGCCGTGACGGCTTTCATCAACTCACAGATTCTCGGAGTGGCCGCCCAACGCGCCATCACCGAGATGCGGAAGCGAGTCCAGGCCCGCGTGATGCGACTGCCGGTGCGGTACTTCGACTCAACGCAGACCGGCGTGCTGTTGTCGCGCATCATGAGCGACGCCGAAGGCATCCGGAACCTCGTCGGCACGGGCCTGGTCCAGCTCGTGGGTGGCGTGTTCACGGCCGTGGTGGGGCTGGGCGTGCTGCTCTACCTGAACTGGCGTCTCACGATTGTCACGATCGTGGTGCTCGCCCTCTTCGGGGCGGGGATGGCGTACGCGTTCCGCACGCTGAGGCCGCTCTTCCGCGAGCGGGGCAAGATCAACGCTGAGGTGACGGGCCGGTTGACGGAAGCACTCGGCGGAATCCGGGTTGTCAAGAGCTACACGGCGGAGAAGCGCGAAGAGATCGTGTTCGCGAAAGGCGCCCACCGCCTGTTTCGCAACATCGCCAAGTCCGTCACGGGCGTGTCGGCGACGACGGCCGGCAGCACGGTGATTGTCGGCATCGTCGGCGTCCTGATGGTGTGGCTCGGCGGACGCGACATTCTCGCCGGCCAGATGACGCTCGGCGATTTCGTCATGTACATTTTCTTCATCGGGCTGGTCGCGGCCCCCATGGTCTCGATCGCGTCGATCGGCACACAGATTACGGAAGCGTTCGCCGGACTCGACCGCATCCGCGAGATCCTCGGGACTCCGACCGAAGACGACGTCGACGCCACCAAGGCCCCAATCTCGCGGATTGACGGGGACATCACGTTCGAAGAAGTCTGGTTCGAATACCACGAGGGGCAGCCGGTCTTGAAAGGCGTGTCGTTCCGCGCCCCCCGGGGAACCACGACGGCGCTGGTCGGATCCACTGGATCGGGCAAGAGCACGCTGATCAGCCTGGTCATGGCGTTCAATCGCGTGCAGCGGGGCCGTATCCTCGTGGACGGGCGCGATCTCGCCACCATCCCCTTGCGCCAGTATCGGGAGCAGCTCGCCTCGGTGCTCCAGGAGAACTTCCTGTTCGACGGGACCATCGCCGAGAACATCGGCTACGCGCGTCCGACGGCGTCGCTCGACGAGATCAAAGCCGCGGCGCGAGTCGCGCACTGCGAAGAATTCATCGAGAAGTTCCAGGACGGATACGAGACGGTCGTGGGCGAGCGCGGCATCAGGCTGTCAGGGGGGCAGCGGCAGCGGGTGTCGATCGCGCGCGCGATTCTGGCCAATCCTCGCGTGCTGATCCTCGACGAGGCTACGTCGAGCCTGGATTCTGAGAGCGAAGAGATGATTCAGGACGGCCTGCGCTGCCTGCGTGAGGGGCGCACCACGTTCGTGATTGCACACCGCCTGTCCACGGTTCGCAGCGCCGATCAGATCCTGGTCCTGGAAGCCGGCGAAATCGTCGAGCGCGGCACGCACGAGACGCTGCTGGCGCTCGACGGTCGCTACCGTCAGCTCTACGACAAGCAGTACAAGCTGGAAACCGACCGCTTCATCAACCCAGGCGAGGACTTCACCCCAGAGCCGCCGCGGGTGGTCGCCTCGAAGGCGCCCTCCAACAGCCTGTGACCCTCAGGTCACTCGCTGTTCCCCCGCCTCGGGCGGACGTCGTTCGAGCGCATTGGCGCCGTGGGCGCGTGCCACACGAGTGAATCTCGGGTTCGGGACCGTCCCTGCACCGGCGGCGGACGCCGGTTACGTCCAGACCGCCCAGACGAAGAGCACCAGCAAGCCGACGACGAGCATCGTCAGCACCCGAAGGCCGACGAAGAGCCGATGCAGCGCAACCCGCTTGACGTTGCTGCGGTAACAGAGGCTGTGAAACTGCACGGCCAGTTCGGCGTTCAGCTGGTTCATCTGCACGTCCTGCCACGCACGCCAATGGCCCACCACGTCGCGGGTAATCACGTCTTCGTAGTAGCGGACGCCTCGAGGGAAGTCGTCGGCGTCCCTTCGCCAGCCTTCCAGGTGCGGGCGGAAGCGGCCGGGCCGCAGCGCTTCAATCGCCTGAAACAGGAAGTAGACGGCGGTGACGGCGTAAATGCCGAGCATGAGCGCCGCGCCCGTGAACTGCGCGCCATCGAACGCCTCGACGACCTCCGACCGGCTGGCGGCGATGACGACAAAGGCGTTGAGGATGCCCATGACGAGCAGGGCAAATCGCGCCTCGCGGTTGCTGATATCGGTGATCTCGAAGGCCTCGTCCATGGCATCGTTGAGCGCTCGATAGCGCTCCCAGGGATCCAGCGGGCGGCTGCCGTCTTTCAGCAGCAGCTTGAGCTCTTTCTTGCTCAGCGCAGGCTTCGAGGACGACTCTTCTGACGAGGCCGGAGGGGTCTCGGGTGGGTCGAGCACGCTCGCGCCCACGTCGGGCGTAAAACGCTCCATCAGGGCTTCTTATCGGCCGGTCAACGCCGCCGATTGAGCGAAGCGCCGAATTGGGAACCTTTGGGCAGTCCCTACAGTATTCTGTGTGACAGAGACAGGGTCGAGCGTGGACAACAGCGAAATCCTCTCCATCTTTCTGCGCGGCGCTCTGGGGTCCCGCGGTCGGAAGCGCGCGCGCCGTGCCGCCCAGTTTCTGAGCGGCAAGCGAGGGTTCCTGACCTCGAGCGCCCTCCTCGGGGCGGCCGGAGTGGCCTGGGGCGTCTACGACAGCCTTCAGGCATCGGCGAAAACGGCGGGTGCACCAGGGGCGCCCGCCGCGGTGCCGCCGCCGTTGCCGGGAGCCGCGCCCGCCTCGCACGGGGAGGACCGATTGCCGTTCGAGGTGCTGCGGGTCGTCCGCCTGGCCGTCTCGGCCGCGCGGGCAGACGGCACCCTGCTCCCGGCCGAACGCGCGCTGATCCTGGGGCATGCGCGCGAGGCGGGCATCGAAGGATCGGTCGAAGCCGAACTGGCCTCTCCGCATTCGCTGGCCGACATCGTCCGAGGTGTTGGCGACGATCGGCGGAAGCGCGACCTCTACGTCCTCGCGTTCACCATCGTGCGTGCCGACGAGAGTGTGTCTGGCGCCGAGCGCATCTATCTGGCGCAGCTGGCCCATCATCTGGGGCTTGCCCCCGAGGTCGTGGCCCAACTGGAGGGAACCACCGCCAGTCAAATCGACGCGTCACCGCCGGCCCCGGCCGCCACCCCGCCACTGCCGGCCCCCTAGTCACTCTCGTCGTGTCATCTGTCGGAAGGATTGTGTGTAGTCTGCCAACGAGGAGATAGCAATGTACGGATCAGCGCAGTGGTACATGGCCATCGGCGGGCATCAAGTCGGCCCCGTCGCACAGGAAGAAATTCTCGCGAATCTGCGCAACGGCAGCATCGACGCGGAGACACTCGTCTTCACCGCCGGGATGACGAATTGGCAGAAGCTGAAGGATACGCCGGCCTTTTCGGCGGCGATGGCCGCAGGCGACAAGGCGGGCGGCGGCCCGGCGCCGCCCCCGATGGTTCCCGGCCGCCGGGCCCATGACATCGACTTCGTCATTCACGGCAACGAGATGCAGTTTGTCGAGGTCGAACTCGATCCCGGCGAGGCGGCTGTCGCCGAGGCCGGCGTGATGATGTACATGACGCAGGGCATCAACCTCGAGACGATCTTTGGCGACGGGTCGAAGCAGGCGGGTGGGGTGCTCGACGCCCTGTGGGGGGCCGGCAAGCGGTTGCTGACCGGGGAGAGCCTGTTCATGACGGTCTTCACCAACCAAGGGCCAGGACGGCAGCGCGTGGCGTTTGGTGCGCCGTACCCCGGCAAGATCATCGCGATGGACCTCAAGGCCATCGGCGGCCACCTGATCTGCCAGAAGGACTCCTTCCTGTGCGCGGCCCGCGGCGTGTCGATCGGTATCGCGTTTCAGCGCAAGATCGGGGTCGGGCTGTTCGGCGGTGAGGGCTTCATCATGCAGAAGCTCGAAGGTGACGGGTTGTGTTTCGTTCACGCCGGGGGCACGATTCACCACGTCGACCTCAACGCCGGGGAAACGCTTCGCGTGGATACCGGCTGCCTGGTCGCGCTGCAGCCGAGCGTCAACTACGACATCCAATTCGTCGGTCGAATCAAGACGGCGCTCTTCGGAGGCGAGGGGATCTTCTTTGCCACCCTGACCGGCCCGGGCCGCGTGTGGCTTCAATCGCTGCCGCTCAGCCGCATGGCGGATCGAATCTACAAGGCTGCGCCGCAGACCGGTGGCGGCCGTCGCGAGGAGGGGTCGATTCTCGATCGCGTCGGGGGGCTGGGCGACTTGATTGATGGGCGCTAGTGGCAGGATGGGTTTTGCCCGGCCTCCGGCCGGGCGAGAAAAACTTGACTCACGTGGTGGGAAATCTGCCGAGTCAAGTTTTCTGGCACGCCGGCACAGCGTCGGCCTCGGGCCGTGGTGGTCTCCACGGATGAGACGCATTTGTCTGGATTCTGGCCCTGCAAGACGTCTAGCATGACTGTCATCGGAGTGGCAGCATGACACGAGGCCTCTTCACGTTCGCCTGCCTGGGTGCGATCGCGATCGCGACCGGAGCGCTCGCGCAGACGCGCACAGCGTTTCCCGACAAACGAGGCCTCAAGCTGTCCGAGTTTCCACGGGTCATCAAGCTCGCCGAGAACGTCTACGGATACGAGGAAATCCGAAACCCCGGCATGACGACGGTGAGCCTGTTCGTGGTCGGGAGAGACGGCGTGCTGCTGGCGGACGGCCAGGGGAACGTCGACGCGACCCGCAAGCTCGTCGATGCCATCGCAAAGACCGCAGGCAAGCCCATCAAGTGGTACGTCGTCGGATCCGACCACGGCGACCACACCGGAGGCAACGCGGCGCTCCCGCCGGGCGTGTCCTACATCGTGCACCCGACCTCTCGAGCCCAGCTCGAGCGCGATGCAGGCAATGCCCGCGCGGCGGGAGAGAAAGCCGCCGCTGACGCGAAAGCTGCCGGAGCCGCTCCACCACCCCCGGCGCGCGTGCCGATCGTGCCTCCCTCAGCCATGGAGGGCGATATGCAGGTCATCGACCTGGGCGGCACCGAAGTTCGGGTGCTGTTTCTCGGGCGGGCGCACACCGGCGGAGACCTGATGGTGCATGTGCCTCGGCAGAAGATCCTGTTCATGAGCGAGGCATACCTCAACCCGGTATTTCCTGCGATGCGGTCCGCCTATCCGTCCGAGTGGGTGGCCATGATCGATCGGGCGCTCGGCCTCGATGTGGAGCGATTCGTCCCTGGACACGGCTTCATCGAGGAGGCCAGCGTGTCGCGAGAGGAGCTCATCGAGTACCGCAAGGCGCTGGCCCACGTCATGGCCGAAGCTGGCCGCCTCCACGCACGAGGCCTGTCGCCGGACGAGGCGCGGAAGCAGGCCGATTGGGGGCCGTACAAAGACTGGATGCTCGCCGATCAGCAGGACATCATCGCGATTCGGAGAGTGTACGACGAGAGGGAGGGGAAGCTCCGCTGATGCCGCACCAATCGTTCGAGTCCCACGCGCACCATCCGGTGCCAACATACATTGCCGGTGTGTTTGCGCTCCTGGCGCTGGTGTGCCTCACAGGGGCGTGGCTCTTCGATTGGTCTACGCTCGTGGTTGGCGCCGTGAGCCTGGCATTCGCCGTTGCCGTTCTCGTGTCCATATCCCGCTCGGACGTCGTGCGGCTCCAGGACCGCATCATCCTGTTGGAGATGAAAGTCCGCTGTGCGGAAGTCTTGCCGGCCGGCGAAGACGCGCGCCTGGCGGATCTTTCCCCCAAGCAGGTCGTGGCGCTTCGGTTCGCGTCGGACGAGGAGCTGGGCGCGCTGCTGGATCGGGCCATCCGGGAACAACTGCCGCCCCGCGAGATCAAGCGCGCCGTCAAGTCGTGGCGGCCTGACCTGCTGAGGACCTGACGTACTCGGACGCTCGGCGCTAGCCGTGCTTGCCTGCCTCGAATGTGTGCGAATCTGTCGCCTTTAACCAGGCAAACACGGCCGCCCCGCGGAGCGGGGCAGAAGAACGCTGCTGACGTCCAACGAAAGCTCGCCGATCCGCCGTCGCTCGAATTCGTCGGTGTGAGGCGCAGCTTCGCTGGACGTCTTTGAAAGACCAGACCTCATGTATGTGAGTCAAGTTTCGTCGACGCGCTTTCAAGACGTCTCGCCGCGCGGAGCGCGGCAAGACCAACACTGCCCCTTGCGAGGCGGAGCCGCAGCGGCACATGCTCGCCCGTTTGCGGCGGAGCCTCGCCAGACATGACCCCGGAAGAGAAACTCGAGGTTCGGCAGCTCATCGAGGCGCATGAGCGCACGCTGGCCGTGTGTCGTGCGTGCGCTCAAACGGCCCGCGACCTGGCCTGGGAAGTGAGACGCGGCGGCCTGCCGGACGGAGAGGCGCTCCGACAGACCATTGAAGAATCCGATCGAATTCTCGACGATCTGGGCCGCGTGGAGATGGCGTTGGCGACGATCAAGGCGGCTTCGTGGTAGGCCGGCCGGCTGGCGCCTTCCGATGCTCCCGCTCAGACCGGCCCAACGAGTCCACGGGTTCTGCGTCGGCGGCCCGGCACCGCGTGCGAACGAACTCCTCGATGGCCGCCAGCACGGCCTCTCGCTGATCTTTGTGCGGGTGGTGCCCGCAGTCCTTCAGCATCAGCCGATCGACAGGACCGGGGACACGCCGGGCGATCGCCTCGACTTGCGCGACCGTACCGTACGCGTCCTGTTCGCCTTGAATCAGGAGCAGCGGACAGCGAACCTGAGGCATCACCGACTCAATGTTCCAATCGCGAAACGCGGGGTCGAGCCAGATGTCTGCCCACTGATGGAACGCTCGATCGACGTCTGCGTGATGCCGGGAGAGGCGCTCACGCATATCGGTCGTGTCGAACCGGACTACTGCGGCCTCGATACTGGCGAGCGACAGGTCCTCCACGAACACATGGGGCGCCAGGAGGATGAGCGCGTCGACGAGATCGGGGTGCCCGGCGGCGGCGATGAGCGCGATGGATCCGCCGTCGCTGTGTCCGAGCAGGATGGCGCGATCGACGCCGGAGGCGGCGAGCACGGCGGGGAGCAGCCGCGCCTGATCGTACATGAAGGAGGGCGTCCGGGGCCTTCGAGGGGCGGCGGACCACCCATGCCCGGGGCGGCTGTAGGCCATGACCCGGCGGGCGGTCCTCGCCGCAACCGCCTCGGGCCAGTCGCGCCAGCCGGTGACAGAGCCCAACCCCTCGTGCAGGAGCACGATGGGCGTCCCCGTCGCCGAGGCCGAACCCCACCACGCGTGCTCAAGTCGCCTCCCCGCAGTCTCGAGAAACCGAGGCAAGAGAGCAGCGTACAACATTCTTTTTACAACTCGGCCGGTCCAGGACAGTAGAGTATCGAGGGTTCGGGTCGTATTTAACTCCAGAGTCCACTCGGTGGAGATGCGCCCAGCCTGGGCCGAGCCCAATGGGTGCCCGACGCCAGGCTCCACAACGGGCGATACGCTATCGAGCGAAACCGAGGGGTTGTAAGGCTTATGAAGGCGCTGTTCTGGATCGTGGGGTTGGGAGCCGTGATGGCCGGCGGCGTCTATTACTATCGCGCGGACGTGGGCGCGGCTCCGCCGCAGCTCGTCTTTGCCAAGGTCTCGCGCGGCGATGTCGTCGCCAAGGTGGACGCGACAGGGACGCTGCAGACGGTGGACACGGTCGAAGTGGGCACGCAGGTGAGCGGCACCATCTCGTCCCTGGGGGTGGATTTCAACGACACCGTCAAGCGCGGCCAGGTCGTCGCGACGCTGGATCAAGCGATCTTCCTGTCGCAGATCGAGCAGATGCAGGCCCAGGTCATCCGTCTTCGCGCCGAACACGAGCGGTCCCAAGTGCAGTTGCTCGACGCGCAGACCAAGCTGAAGCGCACGCAACGCCTGTTCGACGAGCAACTGGTGCCCGCCACCGACATCGAAACCGCCGAGGTGGCCGGCGAGCTGGCGAAAGCCAATCTCAAAGCCTCCGAGGCGCAGCTGTCGCAATCGGAAGCCTCGCTGGCGCAATCCAAGGTCAATCTCTCCTATACCGTCATTCGCTCGCCGGTGGACGGCATTGTTTTGAGCCGGAACGTGGACGTGGGCCAGACGGTCTCGGCCGGACTGCAGGCGCCGACGCTCTTCGTGATCGCGCGCAGCCTCGATTTCCTCGAACTGGCTGCCAGCGTCGCCGAGTCCGACGTCGGGAAGGTGCAGGCGGGGCAGCCAGTCACCTTCACCGTGGATGCCTATCCGCAGGCGGAGTTCAACGGCACGGTGCGGCAAGTCCGGCTGCAACCCACCGTGCAGCAGAATGTCGTGAGCTACACCACGATCATCGACGTGCCCAATCCCGGCGGGCGTCTCAAGCCAGGCATGACCGCGACGCTCAGCGTCGAGGTGGAACGCGCGGACGACGTCCTGCGCGTTCCAGCGTCAGCCGTTCGCTTTCGCCCGTCCGACGAGGTGCTGGTGGCCTTTAACGGCACCGCGGAGGTACCCGGCGTCGGAGGCAACCAGTCGCCGCGCGGCAACGGATCGCCGAGGGGACCGCGTGGAAACGGCGAACTCGCCGAAGGCGGTCGGGGTTTCCCGCAGGGTGGGGCTCCGGGCGGCGCGGTCGGCAATCGCGGCGGATTCGGCGGCGGCGGATTCCCAGGCGGCGGCGCCGGAGGTGGATTTGGCCCCCGCACCGGCAACGCGCGCGGAGGTCCGCGCCAGGGCATGAACGGCCAAGGCCCGGCCACGGTCTGGCTGCTCGCCGACGGAAAGCTCGCGCCAGTGCGGGTCCGCGCGGGTCTGTCCGATGGGACCATGGTGGCGCTGCTGGGTGGACCGCTGGAGGAAGGCGCCCAGATCGTGACCAACGCCATCTCGGCACAAACGGCGGCGACCGCACCGTCCACTGGATCGCCGCTGGTTCCCGCGATGGGACGCGGGCGCGGGCCGCGCTAGCGGTGTGTCAGCACCGAATCGCCAGCGGCCGCTCCGTGATCGCGGTCGATGATCCGGCGGCCATCCGGCGGGTGATCTGCGTCTAGTTCGCCGTTTCCGTCCACGAGGTCACAGCGGGGCATCCCATGTCGATTTTCAACGTCCTCTTCATTGCCTTCGAGGCGATCGGGCGCAATTGGCTGCGCTCGGCCCTTACGTCGCTGGGGATCATCATTGGTGTTGCGGCGGTCATCGTGATGATGGCGCTCGGGACGGGGGCGCGTGAGTCCATCACGTCGCGCATTCAGAGCCTTGGCACCAACGTCGTCACCGTGTCTGCAGGTTCGTTCCAGATGGGCGGCGTCCGCTTCGGCGGTGGAGCCTCGAACAGCCTGACGGCGGCTGATGCCCGGGCGATCCTGGAAGAGATCCCCAATGTCGTCGCCGTGTCGCCCGGTCTCAACACCCGTCAGCAGATCGTTGCGGCCACGGGCAACTGGCAGGCGCAGATCCAGGGCACGGGGGAGTCGCTGCCCCTCGTGCGGGCCTGGTCGGTCGAAATGGGGTCGTTCTTCGACGAGAACAACGTCAACCGCGCTGACAAAGTCGCCGTGCTCGGAGCCGTCACCCGAGACCAGCTGTTTGGCGAGAACGCCGACCCGGTCGGCCAGGTCGTGCGGATTGCCAACCAGCCGTTTCGCGTGATCGGCGTCATGGGGCGCAAGGGTCAGTCGCCGATGGGCCAAGACCAAGACGACGCGGTGTTTGTGCCCTACACGACCGTGCAGAAGCGGATTCAGGGCGTGCAGCACGTGTCCAGCATCTCGGTCATGGTGGCTGATGGTGTGCGGTCCTCCTCTGTGTCAGCGTCAATCGCCGAGCTGCTCAGGCGGCGCCACGAACTCTTTCCATCCGATCAAGATGACTTTTCCATCCGCACGCCGGAGGAAATGGCCACGGTCCTGACGCAGACGACCGACACCATGACCTACCTGCTGGCCAGCGTCGCCGCCGTGTCGCTGGTCGTGGGGGGCATCGGCATCATGAACATCATGCTGGTGTCCGTCACCGAGCGGACGAAGGAAATCGGCCTGCGACGTGCCCTGGGCGCACGCCGCCGCGATGTGCTGCGTCAGTTCCTGGCCGAAGCCCTGGCGCTCAGCCTCGCGGGCGGGATCGCCGGCGTCTTACTCGGCCTGGGTGGGTCCTGGGGACTCAGCCAGGCACTCAACTGGACGACGGCCGTGTCCACGCCGTCCGTCGTCATGTCGTTTGGATTTGCTGCGCTCATTGGCATCGTGTTCGGGTTTTTCCCCGCGCGTCGCGCGGCCGGACTGAATCCCACCGAGGCGCTGCATTACGAATAGCAGCCGCGGGACGGGCCGCTCCCACGAGGCGTTTCAGCCGCAGGCCTCGACGACCGGTTCCTGTCTCGGGGCCGGCTGTGTGGCCCGGTGAAGAGCCATCCCCGCGATCATCGCCACGACGAAGACCACGGGTTGAGCGCTGAATGATGCCAGCGCCACCAGCGACGGGCCCGGACAAAGCCCACTGAGGCCCCAGCCCACACCGAAGAGCGCCGATCCAGCGATCAACCCGACGTCTGGCCGGTCACCCTGCTGGGGATGCTCGAACGAAGCGGCGTAGACCGGCGCCGGCCGCCGCATGGCAAGTCGCGCCGATCCCATGTGCGCCGCCAATGCCCCTGCCATGACGAACGCCAGGGTGGGATCCCACGCGCCAAAGAGGTCGAGGAAGCCGACGATCTTGTCGGGCCGGGTCATGCCCGAGACGGCGAGGCCGATGCCGAACAGCGCTCCGGCCAGGCCAGGGGTCACGTGTTTCACATCGCACCTCCGAAGAGCGCACGGATCAGCCACACGGTGACGATCCCCGTCAACATGAACGTCAGCGTCGCGATCAACGAGCGACGCGAACGGCGACTGAGCCCGCACACGCCGTGACCTGACGTGCATCCGTGAGCCCACCGTGTGCCAAAGCCCACGAGCAGGCCACCGGCCACGATCGCCTGTGCGGACCTGGACAGCGACGAGCTGTACACCGGGTCCACCGTCAGGTGGTACGCGAGACCCGCGGCGAACAGCCCGGCGACGAACTGCCAACGCCACGCCTGGCCGCTCCCCGGGTTCAGCAGGGCGCCCGCGATGCCGCTGATGCCCGCGATGCGTCCGTGCGTCCAGAGGAGGAGCGTCGCCGCCAGGCCGATCAAGACCCCTCCTGCCAGCCCCGCGACGTAATCTGTGTGCAGCATGCCACCATTGTACGCGCCGCCCCCGTGCGGGCGGCCCGCCGGCTGAAGACCGGTAAGATACTCGTCGGAGAGATCACACACGAATGCGAAAGCCGGTCGTGTTCATCACGGGTGCCGGGGGAGAAATCGGGCACAGTTTGGTCGAGCGGCTCGTCGCCACGGGACGCGACGCGATCGTCACGCTCGATCTGAATCCCCTCGAGCCGTCGCTGGCGGGCCTCGTCCTCCGCGAGTTCACGGGTTCCATCGGCGACCGAAACCTGCTGGATCGCATCCTGTCGGAGTTCGAGATCGACACGGTGTATCACCTGGCAGCGCTGCTCTCGACACGTTCGGAGTTCACGCCCCTCATGGCGCACCAGGTGAACGTCGAGGGAACGCTCAACCTGCTCGAGTTCGCGCAGCGCGAGGCCGAGTCCCATGGCCGGCCGGTGTTGTTCCTCTATCCCTCCTCGATTGCCGCGTACGGGTTGCCCGACGCCGCGGCGAAAGCTCGCGCGGGGAGCGTCGGGGAAGATCAGTTCAACACGCCACGGACGATGTACGGGTGCAACAAGCTGTACTGCGAGCAGCTCGGGCGCTACTACGCCCGGTTCTACAAACAGCTCGCGGCCGAGTCGCAGAGCGGACGCGTGGACTTCAGGGCTGTCCGGTTCCCCGGCTTGATCTCGGCCGTTACAGTACCGTCGGGCGGCACCTCGGACTATGCCCCAGAGATGATTCATGCGGCGGCCAAGGGTCAACCGTACGCCTGCTTCGTCCGGCCGGACACGAGAATCCCGTTCATGGTCATGCCCGACGGGGTCGCCGCGCTGCTGGCGCTGGCTTCGGCACCCCGTGAGCGGTTGACCCGAACGGCGTACAACCTGTCGGCCTTCAATCCCTCGGCGGAGGAGATCCACGCCGAGGTGCGTCTCGCGTTCCCGCAGGCGACGATGACCTGGACCACTGATGCCAAGCGGCAAGGCATCGTGGACTCGTGGCCCGAGGACGTGGACGATTCAGCGGCGCGTGCAGACTGGGGTTTTTCGCCGCGCTACGACTTCGAGGCGGCGTTTCGGGAATACTTGATTCCAACCATTCGCACGCGCTACGCGCGGTGAGTCCCGCGACCGGCGCATGGAGGCCTCGCGGATCCATGCCGGGAACTCAGTGAGGGGGGTCGCGACATGCGAGCTGTCGAAATCACACAATTCGGGCCGCCCGACGTGCTGCAGATCGGTGAACGTCCCATCCCCGATCCCGGGGCCGGCGAGGTCCTCATTCAGGTGGACGCGGCCGGAGTGAATCGTCCCGACGTGATTCAGCGGTACGGGAAGTACGCCCCGCCCCCGGGCGCGTCTGACATCCCGGGGCTCGAGGTCGCGGGTCACATCACCGCGTTGGGGAAGGGCGTGAAGACGTGGCACGAGGGCGACCGCGTGTGCGCCTTGCTCAACGGTGGAGGCTATGCAGAGTTCTGTGTGGCGCCTCAGGGGCAGTGTCTCGCCGCGCCCAAGCCGCTCACGCTCGTCGAGGCGGCGGCTGTACCAGAGACGCACTTCACGGTGTGGACGAATGTCTTCGAGCGAGGCGCCTTGCGCGGCGGCGAAACGTTGCTCGTGCACGGAGGATCCAGCGGCATCGGCACCACGGCGATTCAGCTCGCGCGGGCGTTCGGGGCGCGCGTGTTCGCGACGGCCGGCAACGAGGACAAGTGCGGTGCCTGTCGCGCCCTGGGCGCGACGCTGGCCATGAACTACCGCACCGTCGACTGGGTCGAGACGTGCCGCGAAGCCACCGGGGGCCGCGGCGTGGACATGGTCCTCGACATGGTTGGCGGCGACTACGTGACAAGGAATCTCGAAGTGCTGGCGGTCGAGGGCCGCCTCGTGCAGATTGCCTTTATCAAGACGTCTCGCGTGGAGCTCGATCTGATGCAGGTGATGCGGCGGCGGTTGACGATCACGGGCTCGACCCTCAGGCCCCGAACGCCAGAAGAAAAAGGGGCCATCGCGCGCCAGCTGGCCGAGCACGTCTGGCCGCTCCTCGAAGATGGGCGCGTCAAACCGGTGATTCACGCGACCTTTCCCCTCGAGCAGGCCGCCGACGCCCACCGCATGATGGAGGAAAGCCTCCACGTGGGGAAGATCGTCTTGACGACGTAGCGGCGTGAGGGGGGCACGGGGGCGCGTGCGGCCGCCGCCGTCCGGCGAACGCCAGGACGCAGGAGCGTGTCCAATACCTCCTGCGGGATAATGTGAAGACGAGGCGGGCGGGCGAGCGAGCAGCTCGTGACCCCGGGTCCGATCCGCGGGTCGCACGCGAGTCTCCTGACGCGCCTCCCCCTGTCCGCCCTGACGCCCTTGACTCACCTGACCAACCAAGCGCTCTTCAGCCGGCGCTTCTTCCTGATGTGCGGGTTCAGCTTCACCGTCTTTCTGTCGGCCTTTCAGCTCCTGCCGGTGGCGCCGTTCCACATCATCGCGCTCGGGGGATCGGCGGCGGTCGCCGGCCTGTTTCTGGGTCTGCTCACGTATGCCTCCGCCGCCACCGCGCCGGTGACGGGAGGATTGTCCGATCGGCTGGGATCGCGCCGTGTCCTGCTCGTGTCGAGCGTCGCCATCGCCGCGTTTTCCGTCGCCTATGCCGTGGTGCCCACCTATCGGTGGATGCTCGTGCTGGTGGTCGTCCACGGGGCGTTCTGGTCCGGCCTCCTCTCCGCGTCCGCAGCCTACGTGGTGTCGCTCGTCCCTGCGGGGCGGCGGGCGGAAGGCATGGGGTATTGGGGGTTGTCGTCGGTACTGGCCGTGTCGATCGCGCCGACGATCGGCCTCTGGGTGTACAGCCATGGCGGCTGGACGGCCATGTGCCTCGAGGCCGCCGCGCTCAATCTGGCTATGGCGGCCATCGCGTGGCGTTTGCCGCGCGAGGCTCCGCCCGCAGGCGGCGACGCGCATCGGTTTCCACGAGCGCGGATCGAATGGCGAATCCTGCTCTTGTCGGTGACGCTGTTTCTCTACGCGTTTGGCTACGGCGGCATCACCAGCTTCATCGCCCTGCACACGGATGCCAGCGGCGTGACGCCGAAGGCGCTGTATTTCACCCTCTTCTCGCTGACCATCGTGGTGACCCGGCCGTTTGTCGGAAGATTTGCGGACCGCGTCGGCTATCGCCGCGTGTTCGTCCCGTGCGTGGGGCTCATCGCGGCCGGTCTGGCACTGTTGACCCTCGGCGGCTCTCGGCCTGTATTCATCGCGTCGGCCGTACTGTTCGGGACGGGTTTCGGGTCGGCGTATCCGGTGTTTCTCGCACACGTGCTGAGGTTCGTGGACGAGTCGAAACGCGGCGTGACGTTCGGCACCATCATCGGCGCGTTCGATACGGGCATTGGGACCGGATCGGTCGCGCTCGGGTGGATTATCGAGCACTTTGGATATCGCGCGGCCTGGACCACGGCCGCCGTGCTGGCTGCCTCCGCGATTCCCTTTTTCCTCGTCGTCGAACGGCGGCTGTTCGGGGGTGTCACGGCGGGAGCGCCGTCGACCTTGGCTGCGCCGTCGGAGCGGTTGACGTGACTGACATGCCGGCGCCCTCCGAGCGGCTGGCCGCGACCCTCGCGCCGGCACGCCGGCCTGAAAGGCGAGCCAGCGGGAAGGCCCCCGCCGGGACCTTGACTCACGTGGCAGAAGCGAGCACCGTCACCATGTCCGGCTCTCGAGGCGCGGGTGCCGGCGCGACGGGGCATCGGCCAACCGTCCCCAGAGGAGCGTGAACGCAATGGAGTATGTCCCACTCGGTCGGAGCGGCATGAGGGTGTCTCGGTTGTGTCTCGGCATGATGTCGTACGGCACGTCGAAGTGGCGCCCGTGGGTGCTGGACGAAGCCGACGCCCGACCCGTTCTGCAGCGCGCTCTCGAGCTCGGCGTCAACTTCTTCGACACGGCCGACATGTATTCGCGTGGCGTCAGCGAGGAAGTGCTCGGGCGTGCGATCGCCGACTTTGCACGCCGCGACGAGGTCGTGATTGCCACGAAAGTGTTCTATCCCGTGGGCCAGCATGCCAACGCGGGGGGACTGTCGCGAAAGCACATCATGCACGCCATCGACGCGTCCCTGGCCCGGCTCGGGATGGACTTCGTGGACCTGTATCAAATCCACCGTTTCGATCCCGAGACGCCAATCGAGGAAACGCTCGAGGCGCTGCATGACGTGGTCAAGGCGGGCAAGGCCCGCTACATCGGCGCCTCCAGCATGTTCGCGTGGCAGTTCGCGCGCATGCTGAGCACGCAGCGCGAACGGGGGTGGACGCGGTTCGTGTCGATGCAGAATCACTACAACCTGATCTACCGCGAGGAAGAACGCGAGATGAACCCGCTCTGCCGTGCGGAGGGCATCGGCCTGGTGCCGTGGAGCCCCCTGGCGCGGGGCTTCCTCGCGGGCAACCGCCGACGCGGCCGCAAGGACGCCACGCTGCGCGAACAGCACGATGGGTATGGCCACGGGCTCTACTACACCGAGGCTGACTACGAGGTGGCGGATCGGGTCGCGGAGGTCGCGCGTGAGAAGGGCGTGCCGCCGATCCACATCGCCCTGGCGTGGGTGCTGCGCGAGCGCGCCGTGGCGGCGCCCATCGTCGGTGCGACGAAAGTGGAGCAGCTCGAAGATCTGGTGGCGGGCTTGTCGGTGAAGCTCACAGACGACGAGGCGGCAGCCGTCGAGGCCCCCTATCGCCCGCATGCCGTGTTGGGACACGGGTATGACGAGACATGGTCGGCCCCGCCAGGGCCCGTCAGACCCGCACGCGCAGGCGCGTCACGATAGCCAGCAACCGCGGGTTCTCGCAGACCGACTCGACAGGTTCGCGGTAATGCCGGGCGAGGATCCTGCAGGCAGTCCCGGCCGCGCTTCAAGAGGCCCGGCTGATGTAAGCTGCGGCCGGTGACGACGCCCGCAGAGCGCAACGCCGACAGCCAGCCGCCGCTGGCCTATCCTGCCTACGTCTCCAACCGGCGGCGGGCGCCAACCCAGCCGCTGATCGTGCTGCCGGACCAACTGGCCGATCTCGCGACGCCCGTCTTTGCGCGCATTCCGATCGGTGAGGCGGATCACGACCTGACCCGACAGCATGCCGAGGCACCGCTCGGACAGCGCATCATCGTGGCCGGCCGAGTGGTCGATGAACACGACCGACCCGTGCGGGATGTCCTGCTCGAGATCTGGCAAGCCAATGCCGCCGGCCGCTATCGGCATGCGCATGACGACCACCCCGCGCCGCTCGACCCCAATTTCACCGGGGCCGGACGCACGAGGACCGATCGAGATGGCCGGTATCGTTTCACCACCGTCCGCCCAGGCGCCTATCCGTGGCGCAACCACGACAATGCCTGGCGTCCGGCGCATATTCACTTCTCGGTCTTTGGCTCCTCGTTCCGAACGCGACTGGTCACCCAGATGTACTTCCCGGACGACCCGCTGATGCCGCACGATCCGATCCTGCAGTCGATTCCCGACGCGCGGGCGCGCCAGCGGCTCGTGTCGCGGCTGGATCTGTCGCTGACCGAACCGCAGTGGGCGCTGGGGTACGTGTTCGACATCGTCGTCCGGGGCGCGGCCGAAACGCCGTTCGAGCAGCGGACGTGAGCGACGATCGGAGGCCGCGCGTGCCGAGCGCTTCTCAGACCGTCGGCCCCTTCTTTCATCTCGGCATGTCCAGTCCTCCACTCGCGGCGGTCGTCGGTTCGGCGGCGCCTCATCGAGTCCGGCTCGAGATACGGGTGATGGACGGCGACGGACGCGCGATACCCGACGCGCTCGTCGAGATCTGGCAGGTGGACGCGGCCGGCCAGTCCGCACGACCGCAGAGCCAGGACGAGTTCAGCGGCTTCGGGCGCCTGGCGACAGACGACGAGGGCTGCTGCGAGTTCAAGACGACTCGCCCGGGCCCGACGCCCGATGGCCGCGGCGGCTGGCAGGCGCCTCACATCAACGTCTGCGTCTTCGCCCGTGGCCTGCTGCGCCCGGTGTTCAGCCGCCTGTATTTCGACGGCGATCCCGCTCTCGCGTCCGATGCGACGCTCGCGCTCGTGCCCCAGACGCGACGGTCGACGCTCGTGGCGAGGCGTGACGAAGCGCAGCCGGAGCGGTGGGTGTTTCCCATCCGGCTGCAGGGCGATCAAGAGACGGTGTTCTTCGATCTGTGAGCGGCACCATGGGCGCCACCTTGCTCGGAGCTTTGGCCACCACCGACGCGCTCGCGGAGGTCTTTTCCGACACCAGCCTGCTGGCCGCGATGCTCCAGTTCGAAACGGCGCTGGCGCGAGTCGAGGCCCGCCATGGGATCGTCCCCGTCGCCGCCGTCAGACATATGGAAGCCGCCGCCGATCCGGGGGCCTTCGATCTCGAGGCGCTCGCCCAGGCGGCCCGCGCAAGCGGCACGGTCGGCGTCCCGTTCGTCGAGGCGCTGCGCGCGCGGGTCAGCAGGCGTGATTCCGCGAGCGCGACCTACGTCCACTGGGGGGCCACGAGTCAGGACGTGACCGACACCGCCCTGATCCTGTGCCTGGCGCGCGCTCGCTCCCTGCTGGCCGCGGACCACGAGCGGCTTGTTCGTGCGTTGCGAGTCCTCTCGGACACGCATGCCGCCACGGTGATGCTGGCAAGGACGATCATGCAGCCGGCGCCGCCGACCACCTTTGGGCTGAAGGCCGCCGGCTGGTTCGCCGGGTGCCGCCGGTCGTGGTCACGGCTGGAGCCCGCGTGGGACGAAGCGCTCGTGGTGCAGTTCGGGGGCGCGTCAGGCACGCTGGCTGTCCTTGGTGACGCTGGCGCCTCGGTGATGGACGAGCTGGCACGCGAGGTCGGCCTGTCGGCCCCGGACGCGCCCTGGCATGCGCATCGCGAACGATTGGCGGCGCTGGTGGCGACGTGCGGCATCTATGTGACGTCGCTTGCGAAGATCGCCAGGGACGTGACGCTGCTGATGCAGGGGGAGGTGGCCGAGGCGTCCGAGCCAGGTGGCGGCTCGTCGAGCATGCCGCACAAACGCAACCCCTCGGGCTGTGCGATCACCCTGGCCGCGGCGACGCGGGTGCCAGGGCTGGTGTCCGCCTATCTGGCCGGCGCCTCGCCGGAGCACGAGCGAGGCGTGGGCGGCTGGCATGCAGAGGGCCCGACCATCGCCGCGGTGGTGCAGGCGACAGGCTCGGCGCTGGCGGCCATGCGCGGCGTGGTCGAGACCTTGCACGTCGATCCGGAACGGATGCGCGCGAATCTCGCCGCCACTCGGGGTGTCGTGCACGCGGACGGTGCGCTGGCGTTGCTGGCGCGCGCGCTGGGTCGGGACCGAGCCGAACCGCTCATTGTCGAGGCCCTGCATGCAGCGCAAACCGAGGGCGCGGGATTTGTCGAGGCACTATCGGCGATGCCGGAAGTGTCGGCCGTTGTCTCGAGTGCGGAACTGGCTGCGCTGGATCGGCCCGAGCGCTGCCTCGGGTCCGCGGAGACGATGCGGCGCCGGCTGCTCGACGCGGGCTGAGGAGTCACGATGCCACGATTGGCGATCGCAGGGACAGGCTGCTACTACCGCCTCGACGGCGGCGACGACCTGCCAGTGCTGATCCTCGCGCACTCGCTCGGACAAGACCACGGCATGTGGGACCCACAAGCCGCGGACCTGGCGCCGTACTTCCGCGTCCTTCGCTACGATGTCCGAGGACACGGCGGGAGCGATGCGCCGCCTGGCGAATATCGCCTCGACCAGCTTGGCCACGACGCGCTGGCGCTGGCCGACGCACTCGGCATACGGCGCTTTGCGTTCTGCGGCCTCTCGCTCGGCGGCATGATCGGCCAGTGGCTGGCCTCCAATGTACCGGACCGAGTGTCGGCCCTGGTCCTCGCCAATACGTCGCCGCGCCCGGACGCCACGATGATGGAGGCCCGACGCCGTGCCGTGCTCGAGGGTGGCGTGGCCGCTGTGGCCGACGCGGTGATGGCCCGGTTCTTCGCTCCGGCGGTGCTGGCGGCGAATCCGCCGACCGTGGCGCACGCGCGACGAACCCTGATGGCGACCAGCGCCGTCGGGTATGCTGGCTGCTGCGCCGCGGTTCGAGATACGGACGTCGACGCGTCCCTGTCCGCGATTCGAGCGCCGACCCTGGTCATCTGCGGCGATCTCGACGTCTCGCTTCCCTGGAAGGGACACGGGGAACGACTGTCGCAGGCAATTCCGCACGCGCGCGTGTCTCACCTGCGCGCGGCGCATCTGTCGAATCTCGAGACACCACGCGCCTTCACCGCCGCCCTTTGTGCCCACCTGCTGCCGTCGGACACCTCGTTCGACGCGGGCCTCCGCATGCGCCGCGCGGTGCTGGGCGACGAGCACGTGGATCGGGCGCTCGCCACGCGAACGGAGCTCACCGGCGCCTTTCAGGACCTGATCACGCGGGGGGTCTGGGGCGAGATCTGGACGCGACCAGGCCTGGATCCGCGCACACGCCGTCTGATGGTGCTCGCCGTGACGGCGGCGCTGGGCCGCTGGGAGGAGTTCCGTCTGCACGTGCGCGCAGCGCTCCGAACGCACGCGCTCGAACCGTGCGAGGTCACTGAAGTCCTCTTGCAGCTCGCGGTCTATGCGGGAGCCCCGGCGGCCAACTCCGCCTTCAAGGCGGCCGAAGAGGAAATGTCGGCCTTGGGCCTCACGCCTCGCCGAGACGATTCGTCGTCCTCGCGCGAGTGACTCCGCTCAGCCCGAGCGCGGCGACGGACGCCTGCTGGACCTGTGACTGCGCCGGCAGATGGTCGGAGGCTCCCCGCGCAAAGGCACGCCGGCGGCGGCCGCAAACACATTTGCTGGGACGAGGGCTAATCAGCAGAAGCATCAGGAAGGGGAGTCCCGAACCCTACTCTCGAGGCGGCGAAGATGAGCAAGGCGGCGTCACACCGAGCCTCCGCGTGCGCCGCTGACATGGCGTCGCACGAGGGCGAGCGCCGCGACCGTCATCGTCAGCGACAGGGCCATCACGGCGAAAAACGACGTGCTGCCACGCAGGTCGAGCGCCCAGGGCCCGGCATATCCGCTCAAGATCGCGCCGCTTCGTCCGACGGCCGACGCGGTGCCCACTCCGGTGGCCCGAATGGCCGTTGGATACACGTGGGCCGCCAATGCATACATGGTGGTCTGCACGGCGTTGATGAGCCCTCCGGTGATCGCCAGCAGGACGAGAATCGGGACCGCCGGCGCGGTGGCATCGATGCGCATCGCGCTCAACACGAGAGCGCCGATGACGGCGCCGCTCGCCATGGTCAGCATCGTTCGGCGCGAGCCAAGCCGAGCAATTACCGCGCCGCCTGCAATCGCGCCGACCACACCCCCGAGGTTGAACATCGTCAGGCCGGTGCTGGCGACGGTGGCGCCGAGCCCCGCGCTGACGAGCAACGAGGGCAGCCAGGCAAACGCCAGGTAGACGGCGAGCAGACACGAGAGGAACGCGGCCCAGAGGGCTATGGTGTCCGCGCGGAACTCGCGAGAGAAAAGTGACCGGAACGGCGAGACGTGATGGGCCTCGATGACAGTTCCGCCGGCGCCTGTCTGCGAGACCTTCGGCCGGTCGAAGGTCGACTCCGCGTCCACGGGAAACCCCATCCGCTCCACGAGGCGCCGCAGCTCAGGCCATCGCGCGGGATGGCGCGCGAGGTACCGAGGGGATTCAGGCAAGACGCGCCAGAGCACGATTGCCGTGATCAGCGGGACGACGCCACCGATGGCGAACATGCCCCGCCAACCCACGGCCGGGAGCGCCGGCACGGCAAACAGGCCAGCCAACACGCCGCCGACGGGAACGCAGACGATGGTGAGCGTCACGGCGAGCGGGCGCTGCCGAAGCGGGACGTACTCGGCGGCAAGCGACGCCCCGTTGGGGATGGCGCCGCCGAGCCCGACTCCCGCCAGCGTGCGCACGATCATGAGCGTCGTGACGTCGCCCGCGAATGCCATGCCGACCGTGGCTCCGCCGAAGATCAGCACGCTGAAGACGAGCGCCGTGCGGCGGCCCAGCTGGTCGCCGGCCAGGCCGGCGGCGGCTCCGCCGATCATCATCCCAAGGTAGCCCAACGACACGACGGGAGCGAACGCCCCGCGGGCGACCCCCCAATCCCGCATCATGGCGGGCAGCGCCAGGCCCAGCAGCTGATTGTCGAAGCCGTCGAAGATGATGGCGAGCGCCGTCAGGACCACCAGCCGCTTCTGGTAGCGGCTCCACGCGCCGTCGTCGAGCAACTGTCCAACGTCGACGAAGCGACCCGCGGCGGGCACCATCGGTCAGCAGGCGCAACGAGTGGGGACCGCTACCGGCCGCGCGATGCCGACCAGTTGGCGCGCCCGGCGCCAGTCGTCGCCACGCCGTCGATGCGATCGCCGGTGACGGTGCCGGAGTACTCCGTTCCGCCCGCGGTGAAGGTCAGCCGGTCGCCCTGTAGCTTCCCGTTCGACAGCGTCGCACTCTTCCCGCCGGCGGTCAGGACGCCGGTCACGGTCTGGAACTGCTGGTTCAGCGTCAACTCGCCCTGAGGCACCTTCCATGTGCCGGCGACTTTGGCCGGCACGACGTAGAGCATTGCCGTACACCAGCTCACGCAGTCGCCCTCGATCTTCTCCGTCACGTCAGCTTCCCACTCGTGGATGCCAAACGTGTTGAGGACGATGCGGGTACCGGGTTTCATCGCGAGAAATTTGTCGCGTAGCTTGTCGAGATTATCGGGGAGGAGGAAGAGCGCGAGCACGGTGGCCTTGGAGATATCGGCGGTGAACATGTCGCCTTCGACAAAGACGGCGCGGTCGGCCACGCCGGCTTCCCGCGCGAGTCGCTGCGAGAGCGCCACCATGTCCGGGTTGTACTCGACGCCCACCGCGCGGGCGCCGCGCCTGGCCGCCGCAATGATGTTGCGCCCATCCCCCGAGCCGAGGTCCATCACCAGATCCTGGGCCGTGACCTTTGCCATGTCGAGCATCTTCTCGACGAGCTCGGGGGGCGTTGGCACCCAGACCACGTCCTTGCCGGCCTGCCCGATCGTGGGCTCGAACGGCTTTTGCTGTGCGGCCTGCGGCGAACCGCCGGCCGATGCCGTGGCGACCGCCACGGTGAACACCAGTCCCGCGGCAAGGGCCGTACCGCGACTCGCGGCCCGCGGTTTCGTCAGATGATTCCAGTGGTTCATCACACACCTACAAGTGACGAATCATACGCGAGGATGGGACCTAACGCACGCTCGGCGTCCGCCACACCGACGCCTTGGCGCCGTGCGTAGTCCTCGACCTGATCGGCGCCGACACGTTGAATGACAAAGTACTTCGAGTCGGGGTGGGCGAGGTACAGGCCGCTCACCGAAGCCGCCGGCGTCATGGCACAGGTCTCGGTGAGCGCCATGCCGATCGCGGCGGCGTTCAGCAGTTCGAACAGGCGCCGTTTTTCGCTGTGATCCGGGCAAGCAGGATAGCCGAAGGCCGGACGGATGCCGCGGTACTTCTCGGCCACCAGGTCGGCCGGCGACAAGGTCTCGGCCTGACCGTACCCGAAGTCCCGGCGCGCCCGTGCGTGCAGGTACTCGGCAAAGGCCTCAGCCAGGCGGTCTGCCAGCGCCTTGGTCATGATGGCCGAATAGTCATCGCGGTCGGCTTCAAACCGCCCGACGAGTTCGCCGACGCCGTGTCCGGCGGTCACCGCGAACGCCCCCACGTAGTCCAACACGCCCCCGTCGACGGGCGCGACAAAGTCCGCCAGTGAGCGATTGGGCTTGCCGTCGGCGATGACTTCCTGCTGACGAAGCATGGGGAAGCGCATCCGCTCACGACGCTCGGCAGCATCCACCGGATCGTACAGAACGATGTCGTCGCCGTCGGAGTTTGCCGGCCAGAAGCCGTAGACACCGCGCGCCCGCAACAATTTGCCGCTCACGATGCGCCCCAGCAGCGACTGCGCCTGGGCATACAGGTCCCGGGCCGGACGACCGTAGTCGGGATGATCGAGGATGGCGGGGAAACGCCCCTTGAGCTCCCAGGCCGCGAAGAAGAACGTCCAGTCGATGTACGGGACGAGGTCGGCGAGGTCGACGTCCACGGTCCGAACGCCGGTGAACGCCGGGGCGGTCGGCTCGAAAGCGAGCACGAGGCGGTTCCGGCGCGCGTCGGCGTAGGAGAGGATGGGACGTTCGCGTCTGGCCCCGTATTGAGCCCGGAGGGCGTCCTGCGCTTGGCGTGTGGCGCTGACAAACGCCGGTCGCTGCTGGTCGCTCATCAGGCTGGCGACGACGTCGACCACCCGTGACGCGTCGGGCACATGCACGACGGGGGGCTCGTACTCCGGCGCGATCTTGACGGCCGTATGCTGCCGGCTCGTGGTGGCGCCGCCGATGAGCAACGGCAGTTGGAATCCCCGGTGCCGCATCTGCTGGGCGACATACACCATCTCGTCCAGCGACGGCGTGATCAGACCGCTGAGGCCGATCATGTCCACCTTGCGGTCTATCGACTCCTGCAGGATGCGATCGCACGGCACCATGACCCCCAGGTCGATCACCTCGTAGCTGTTGCAGCCGAGGACCACCCCGACGATGTTCTTTCCGATGTCGTGCACGTCGCCCTTGACGGTGGCCATCAGGATGCGGCCCTGCGCGGCCTTGGCGCCGGATTCGGCCCTTTCGGCCTCCATGAACGGTTCGAGCCATGCGACGGCGCGCTTCATCGCGCGAGCGCTCTTGACAACCTGCGGCAGGAACATCTTGCCCGAACCAAACAGGTCACCGACGATCTTCATGCCGTCCATCAGCGGGCCTTCGATGACCGTCAGGGGCCGCCCGTACTTTACGCGCGCCTCTTCGGTGTCGGTGTCGATGAAGTCCAGCACACCATGCACCAGGGCATGGGCCAGTCGGGCCTCGACGGTTCCCTCCCGCCACGCAAGATCCGCGGTCCGTTTCGTCGCGGCGCCTCGCACCCGGTCCGCGAAGGCGACCATGCGCTCGGTCGCGTCTTCGCGGCGATTGAAGATGATGTCTTCGACGTGCTCGAGCAGGTCCGCCGGAATGTCCTCGTAGACGACGAGCTGTCCGGCGTTGACGATGCCCATGTCGAGCCCCGCCTTGATGGCATGAAAGAGAAAGGCAGAGTGGATGGCCTCTCGGACGACGTCGTTGCCGCGGAAGGAGAAGGACAGATTGCTGATGCCGCCGCTGACCTTGACGCCGGGACAGGTCTGCTTGATCGCGCGCGTGGCCTCGATGAAGTTCTTGCCGTAGTCGTTGTGCTCTTCGAGGCCGGTCGCGATCGCCAGCACATTGGGGTCGAAAATGATGTCCACCGGATCCACGCCGGCCTGCGTCGTGAGCAGCCGGTACGCACGCTGGCAGATCTCGACCTTTCGAGCGACGGTGTCGGCCTGGCCTCGCTCGTCGAACGCCATCACGATCATGGCGGCGCCATACCGGCGGACCAGTCGCGCCTTGGCGAGGAAGTCCTCCTCACCCTCCTTCAGGCTGATGGAGTTCACGATCGCCTTGCCCTGGACGCACTTGAGCCCGGCTTCGATGACCGACCACTTCGAGCTGTCGACCATGATCGGCAGCCGCGCGATCTCCGGCTCGGTGGCGATGTAGTGCAGGAATTCGGTCATCGCGCGCTCGGAGTCGAGCATCCCTTCGTCCATGTTCACGTCGAGGACGTTCGCACCGCCGCGAACCTGCTCCAGGGCAACCTCCGAAGCGGTGGCCCAGTCGCCGGCCACGACCAGCCGGGCGAAGCGGCGCGATCCGGTGACGTTGGTGCGCTCGCCAACCATCTGGAAATTGCTGTTCGGTTGCAACACGAGCGTTTCGAGGCCCGCGTAGCGCGAGCGGCCATGAAAGGGGGTCTCTTCGTCGGCGGGGCGGAGCCGCGGAGGCAGGCCCTGCACCGCGCGGGCGACGGCCCGGATATGATCCGGTGTCGTACCACAGCAACCGCCCACGATGTTGACCAGCCCGCTGTCGGCGAATTCGCGGAGCAGCCGAGCCGTCTCATCCGGACGTTCGTCATACTGGCCAAACGCGTTGGGCAGGCCGGCGTTCGGATAGCAGCTGACATAGCAGGTGGCAATGCGCGCCAGCTCCGAAAGGTACGGCCGCATCTCGCGTGCGCCGAGCGCGCAATTGAGGCCGATGCTGAGCGGTTTGGCGTGTTCGATCGACACATAGAACGCATCGAGCGTCTGGCCCGACAGCGTGCGGCCGCTTCTATCGGTGATCGTGACCGAGATCAGCAGGGGAAGGCGAACGGCGCGGCGCTCGAAGGCGTCCTCGATGCCGACGATCGCCGCCTTGGCGTTGAGCGTGTCGAAGATCGTCTCGAGGAGCAGCACGTGCGCGCCGCCATCGATGAGGCCCAGGGCCTGCTCCGCGTAGGCTCCGCGCAGCTCGTCAAAGCTCGCTGCACGGAACGCCGCATTGTTGACATCAGGCGAGATGGACAGTGTGCGGTTGGTCGGACCCAGCGCGCCGGCGACCAGGCGCGGGCGATCGGGCGTGCGGGCCGTCCATTCATCGGCAACGCGTCGCGCGATGCGGGCTCCCTCGACGTTGATCTCATAGGCCAGCGACGCCAGGCCGTAGTCGGCCTGCGAGATGCTGGTCGCGGTGAATGTGTTGGTCTCGACGATGTCGGCACCGGCTTCGAGGTAGCTCGCATGAATGGCCGCGATGTCGTCGGGCCGCGTCAGCACGAGCAGGTCGCTGTTCCCTTTGAGATCATGGGCATGGGTCAGGAACCGCGCGCCGCGGAAGTCGTCATCGCCGAGCTTCAGCCGCTGGATCATCGTCCCCATGGCCCCATCGAGGACGAGAATGCGCTGGTCCAGCAGGCGGTGGAGCAAGGTGGCGGGATCAGATGACATGAGGTGCCCTCGAATTCAGCCTCGCGTATGTGACAGATGATCGGCCGCGGGCCGCGCGCGGGCTTGGCAACGCGCCGACGCGGCCGCTCGCAATCAGCACCGTGAACGGATCGCCGGTGTGGCGCGACCCCACACCGACCGAGACGTCCCCGAGCCCGGCGTTGGTGAGCAGCGCCGCCAGGTCGTCGTCGGCGAAGCCAAGGTGGTGGTCGCCCAGCTTGTCGCGCACCCAGGACTCGCCGTGCGCCCGCAAGTCGAGGACGAGCACCTTGCCGCCAGGCCGGACGACCCGAACAGCCTCCTGCAGCGCGTGCGCGGGATCGGGAGCGTGGTGCAGGGCCTGACACAGCAGCGCCAGATCGACCGACCCGGCCGCGAGCGGCAACCGGTCGAGCTCGCCGCGCCTGAACGTGATGTTCGGCGCCTTGCGGCGCGCGGCCAGGGCCTTGGCGCGCGCGAGCACGACGGCAGAGCGGTCGATCGCAGTGACGCGTCGTGCCCAGCGCGCGACTTCGATGGTCAGGTAACCCTCGCCGCACCCGATGTCGACGACGTCGATGGGCGGCAGCAGGTGGCCAAGCGCGCGCGCCCAGGCCGCCCAGCTGCGCCCGGGCACGAGCTGGCGGCCGTCGCGCGTGTCCGGCCCTGAGTGCTGATCGAAGTTCTCGCGACGTACCCGGAGCACTTCCTGCAGGCGGGCCTCGTCGGCGCGGACCGCCGGCGTGTGGGCGGCCGCCGCGAACTGCGCGTCGAGGAGAGGCCACAACGATCCGAGCCCGTCTTCGCGCACCGCGGGCGCGAGTCGGTAGTAGGTGTAGGCTCCGTCGCGCTCCTCTCGGACCAGCCCCGCCTCCTTCAGCAGGCCGAGGTGTCGAGACACGCCGGATTGGGCGAGCCCCAGCACGCCGGTGAGCTCGGTCACGTTGAAGGGGTCGCGTGCCAGCACCCGCAGCAGTCGCAGCCGGGTCTCATCGCCGAGCAGCCGGAAGAGGGCCGATGCCGAATTCATATCTATAAATCTAGATGAGTGGATTCAAAACTGCAAGCTGACGCCCGCGCGGCCATCCCCCCAAGGAGCCGCTCGGACGGGAGGCGACTCGGCCCGGTGCCTCGCGGGAATCGAGTTGCGCCCGAGAGGAGGGGACACTAGGATCGAGGTTTCCTGGGCGACCCGGCCTCGCAGGGCGGGACGCTTCCTCGTCAACCACTACTGGGCTCTGCCGGACCTGGTGCCGTCAGAGGCGAACCACCATGGGACTGCTCGAAAAACTCCGCCCCCAGCCAAAATGGAAACACGCCGATCCCACGATCCGGCTCGACGGGCTGCACGAGATCGACGACGGCGATCAGGCCACGCTGACGACGCTCGCCAGTGACGATCCGGATCCCCGGGTCCGCCGCGCGGCGCTCGTCCGTGTCGCCAACCCCGACGTGCTCGCCGCTTGCGTCCGGAATGATCGTGACCAGGCCGTCCGCGATCACGCCGCAGGCCGCCTGGCCGCCCTGGCCGGGCAGGGCGAGGAGACTTCCTCGCTCGCCGCGGTGGCCGCACTCGCCGCCATCGGATGCCAGCGTGAGTTGGCGACCGTGGCCCGAGGGTCGGGGAGCGCGAGCGTCCGGCGGTCCGCGACCGAGCAGGTGACCGACGAACGGGCCCTGGCAGGAATCGCCCGACACGCGGCCGACGCGGGCGCCCGCCTGGTGGCCGTGACGCGTCTCAACGATGCCTCGGAGCTCGAAGGTGTCGCGGTGCGGGGTGAGCACGCCGACGCGGCCGTCGCCGCTCTCGACCGCCTGTTGCCGCTGCCGGACGACTCGCTCCAGTCGATCGGTCAGCGCGCGCGCACCAAGGCGGTGCAAAAGCGCGTCCGCGCGCTGCTCAAGGCCGGTCACACCGAGTCCGCGCCTCCCGCGACCGCGGGACCGACCTATCTGGAAGCGGATCAGGCGCGCGCCGCGGACTTGACGACGCAGATGGAGGCGTTGGCGGCGTCGGCAGACGCCAAGGCGCTCCGGGAATCCTTCGCATCGCTCCGCGTCGCGTGGGTCGAGCTGCTGGCCGACGCAGAGATCCAGGCCGATCACGAAGGTCGCTTCGAGCGGGCGTCAGACCGCGTGCGCGAACGGGTGACCGCGATGGACGCCGCGCGCGCCGCGGAGGCCCGACGCGCGCAGGCGCTGGCGCAGGCGCAGGCCGAGCGTGCCGCACTCTGCGACCGCGTCGAGCAGCTCGACGATGACGAGGCTCTCGAACGGCTGAACGAATCGCGTGCGACCTGGGAGGGCATGCCGCCCATGCCTGAGGAGTGGGCCCCCGCCCTTCAGCAACGCTTCGACGCCGCCTGTCACGCGGCCCAACGCCGCTATGAGCGGCGCCTCAGCGCGCGTCAGCTCGCCGATCAGGCGCCAGAACTCGTCGCGCGGCTCGACACCATCGCCGCCGCCCCGGACTACCCGGAAGTCCGGGCCGAGGCCCACGCTCTGCGCAAACAGTGGCAAGCGATGGCTCGGGACGCGGAACTCGACCCGACGCTCGTGGCCCGCTTCGAGCAGGCGGCGCAGCGACTCGACGCCCAGGAAGCCGAACATCGGGAAGGCCGGGCGCGCGCGCAGCAGGAGAATCTCCATCGCCTGCGGACCACCGTGCAGGACCTCGAGACGCGCGCCGCCTCAGACTCGCTCACGCTGCGCGACGCCGAGCGGATGCTCAAGGACGCCAAGCTCGTCATTGGCACGATGGGGCCGCTGCCGTCCAAGCAGGACCGAGACGACCTGACAGTGCGATTGCAGGCCGTGCGTTCGGCCCTGACTCCGCGCATCAAGGAGCTGCGTGAAGGCGAAGAGTGGAAGCGATGGGCCAACGTCACCGTCCAGGAAGAGCTGTGCGCCAAGATGGAAGCCTTGATTGCTGAGGCGGAGGCGGCACCCGAGAAGGCCGCGACCGAGATGCGGCTGCTGCAAGAACGATGGAAGGCCGTGGCCGCCGCGCCGCGTTCGCAGGCCGAGGCGCTGTGGACGCGGTTCAAGACGGCGCAGGGCGAGGTCTACGAGAAGTGCAAGGACTTTTTTGCGCAACAGGCCGCCGAGCGACAGGAGAACCTCAAGAGAAAGGAAACCCTGTGCGTGCGGGCCGAAGCGCTGGCGGATTCAACGGACTGGATCCGCACGGCGGAGGCCATCAAGCAGCTTCAGGCGGAGTGGAAGATCATCGGCCCGGTCTCGCGCGGACATGAAAAATCGGTCTGGGAGCGATTCCGGGCGGCCTGTGACCGCTTCTTCAGCCGTCGTCAAGAGGACCTCAAGGCGCGCAAGCACGATTGGGCCGAGAACCTGGCGAAGAAGGAAGCGCTCATCGTCGAGGCGGAGCAGCTGGCGCAGTCGACCGAGTGGGAGAAAGCGGCCAGCCGCATCAAGCATCTCCAGGTCGAGTGGAAGAAGATCGGTCCGGTCCGGAAGAACAAGTCGGAGGTGGTCTGGCAGCGATTTCGAGCGGCCTGTGACACCTTCTTCGAGCGCTTCAAGAATCGGGACACCGTGCTCGTGGCCGGCAAGGTCGCCGACCGCGAGACGGCCGTGACGGAACTCGAGGCGCTGGTGCTGCCATCGGACGCCGCCGATACGCCCGTTCCGGTTGATCTGTACGCCAGGGTGCAGGCGGCTCGCGCCCGCTATCTGCAGGGACCCGACCTGCCACGGCACACCCTCGCACCGCTGGCCGAACGCATCAACTCCGCCCTGCTCCAGCTGGCCCACCGCTGGCCCGAGGCGTTTCGCGGGACCGAGCTCGACCCCGAGACGACGAAACGGAAGATGGAACGGCTCGTCGAGAAGATCGAGGGGTTGGTGCCGCCGGACGCCAAGGAGTCGTCCGCGGGACTCTCGCCGGCCGAGCTGCTGGCCCGTCAGTGGCGTGACGCGCTCGCGGCCAATACCATGGGCGCCGCGGCGGCGCGGCAGGCGGAAGAAGCCCGCCACCGCGCGATCGAGCAGGAAGTGCGGAGCGCACAGGCCGCCTGGCAGCGGCTCGGCCCGCTCGAGAACGACACCCGCAAACCGCTTCAGGATCGCTTCGATCGCGCCTGCCGCCGATTCTTCGAGCAGAAGCGGAGGCACATGGCCAGGACGTGATGTCCCGACGAAAAACCCCGTCTAGTCGGCGTTGGGGTCTTCGAGGTAGGTATAGCCCTGAAGGGCCTGTTCGTAGAATCGCAGCAAGCGACCCGCTTGCTGGTCGGCCATGCGGTTGGCGTTGACGGCCGCCTCGACGTCACGCCGGAGCTTGCCCATCAAGACCTCGGGATCGAACTCGACGTAGCGCAGGACCTCGGCGACGGTGTCCCCCTTCACGATGTGTTCGACCGTCACGCCTTCCCCTTCGTCTCCGTTGCTGGACAACGCGATGTGGACCGCGTGTGTGTCGCCCAGCAGGTTGTGCATGTCCCCGAGGATTTCCTGATAGGCGCCGACGAGAAACACCCCCAGGTAGTAGGGCTCCCCGTTGAAGCGGTGGAGCGGGATCGACTTCTTGACGTCACGGCGGTCGATGAACTGCTCGAGCTTGCCGTCTGAGTCGCAAGTGATGTCGCCGATCACCGCGTGATTGACCGGCTTTTCGTCGAGCCGGTGGATGGGCATGACCGGAAACAGCTGCTTGATGGCCCAACTGTCGGGAATCGACTGAAAGAGCGAGAAGTTGCAAAAGTAGGTGTCCGACAGGGCGTCATCCAGGTGCTGCAGGTCCTCGGGGATGTCGTCCATGCCCTTCTTCAGCTTGTGGATGCGCTCGCAGATCGCCCAGAAGAGGTTCTCGGCGTGTGCGCGCTGCTCGAGCGACAAGTACCCGCCGCTGAACAGGTTCATCGCCATGTCGAGCGCTTGTTGGGCGTCGTGGTAGGCCTCGAGCGCCGTCCGCTGCGTCACCGCGTGGTAGGTCTCGATCAGGTCCACCAGCGGCTGTTCGAACTCGTCCCGCACGACGGTGGGGACGTTCTCTTCACCGAATCCGATGGTGCCCAGCACGTTGAAGATGAGCATGCTGTGGTAGGCCGACACCGCTCGGCCGCTCTCGGAGACGATGGTCGGATGCTCGACGCCCGACTCGTCGCACACCGTCTGGATGTGGTACACCACGTCGTTGGCGTACTCCTGCAGCGTGTAGTTCATCGACGATTCGAAGTTCGTCTGCGACCCGTCGTAGTCGACGCCCAGCCCTCCGCCCACGTCGAGGTACGTCAGTCCGGCGCCCTGTTTGACGAGCTCGCAGTACACGCGTGCGGCTTCGTTCAGCGCGTTCTTGATGATGCGGATGTGGGTAATCTGGCTGCCGAGATGAAAGTGCAGGAGCTTGAGACAGTCCGCCATGCCCCGCGCCTTGAGCTCTTCGAGGCCGCGGAGGATTTCGGTGACCGTGAGGCCGAATTTCGAGCGATAGCCGCCTGAGGACTGCCAGCGGCCGGAACCGCGCGCGGCGAGCTTGACCCGCATGCCGATCTCAGGCCGCACCCCGACCTTTTCCGCGTAGTGCAGGACGAGCTCGAGCTCGGTGTACTTCTCGACGACGGGGATGACGAGGCGGCCCATCTTCTGTGCCAGCATCGCCATTTCGATGAACTCGGCGTCCTTGAAGCCGTTGCAGATGATCGGCGCGTCGTTGTCGGCCAGCGCGACGACGGCGAGCAGCTCGGGCTTGCTGCCCGCTTCGAGGCCGAAGCCGTATTCCCGGCCGACCTTCAGCACCTCTTCGACGACCTGGCGCTGCTGGTTGACCTTGATGGGATAGACGCAGCAGTAGCGCCCCTGGTACTGGTGCTGCGCGATGGCGTTCTGGAAGGCCGAGTGGATCTCGCCGAGTCGGTGCCGGAGGATGTCGGTAAAACGCAGCAGGATGGGAGCGCTCAGACCGCGCAGCTGCAGGCGATCGATGAGGCGCTTGAGGTCGACGCCCCGCGTCGGGTCCTTCGTCGGGTGTACCTGCAGGTGCCCGAGCTGGTTGATCGAGAAGTAGCCCTG
>JBQTIE010000024.1:0-12226 GCA_052389315.1 Acidobacteriota bacterium | reverse complement strand
GCCGGGTCCCACTACGCCAGCGGCCTCGTGGCCGAGCACGCCAGCGATCAAGCCGCAGCACGCGACGCCTTCGCCCACGCGCTCGAGCGGTGGGTCAAGGCCGACGCTGACCTCCCTGAGTTGGTCGACACGCGCCGGAAGCTGTCGAAGTAATCGTAGTCACCACTGGAGGCTCATGGATCGCTCCTCGTCGTGTTCGCTGGCCTGTCGCTGGTCGTCGGAGAGGCACACCAGGCACCCCCCGTGAAGGACCGTGCGAGGTGCCCTTCGGCCAGCCCAGCGAGCCGTTGGCCGTCATTCGCTCACCCGCAGCCACGGTGCGCTTCGACGACATCAACCTGATAATCTACCCTCGTCAGCGGCCCGGTCGTCTGCACTCATCGGCGGGACGTATCGTCGATCATCTGGCGCTCACCGTTCCCGACTTGCCGGGCACCCTGGCGCGCCTCGAGGCGGCCGGGGTTCGAGTGCTTCGGGGCATTCACACCTTCGGATCGAGCCAGGCACGGGCAGCGCAGATTGAAGGGCCAGATCTCATCGTAATCGAACTCGTGGAGCAGCCATGACGACAAAGCGATTCCTCACCGCGTTATTCGGCCTGACCTGCATGCTCACCCTCGCATGCTTCACCCAGGTCACCCCCAGCGCACAGGCCAAGTTCGATCTCAGTGGCGAGTGGGTCTTCGACGTGCAGACCGATCAGGGTGCCGGATCGCCCTCGTTCGTCTTCATGCAGAAGGGCGAGAAGCTGACGGGCAAGTACAAGGGCCTGTTCGGCGAGGCTGATCTCGCCGGCGCCGTCACTGGAAAGATGGTGAAGTTTTCCTTCAACGCCGACGCGCAGGGCACACCGGTGACGATCGTGTACGAAGGCGAGATCGAGAGCAATTCGTCGGTCAAGGGCAAAGTGGATCTCGGTGGTGTCGGTCAGGGCACCTTCACCGGAAAGCGCACGAAATGAGCACCCGCCTTGTCATCACGGTTGGTGTGGCGGCCACCGCCATCGTGGCGTGCGGCGTGATGCAAAGTAGCCGATCACCGAGATCGCTTCCCGCAGCCATGGGCGGCGGACTTGGCGCGCTGGTGGCCCAGCTCCACGCACAGGAGTCGCCGGCTTCGGCCGGCGCGCGCGTGTACAAGGAACGGTGCGCCGTCTGCCACGACGCGCCCGAGGCGATGCGCGCCCCGGCGAGAGACGCACTGCGCGCGAGGTCCGTTCCGCAGATCATCGCCTCGCTCAGCCCAGGCGGCGTGATGGCGGAAGTCGGTCAGGATCTCTCGGCCGCCGAGAAGCAGGCCGTCGCGGCGTTCTTGTCCGCGGCCCCTTCGGCCAACGCGGCCGGCACCGACCCGGGCGTGGGCGTCTGCCCTCCGTCCAACACACCGCTTCCGGACATCGCGTCGATGCCGATGTGGAACGGCTGGGGCAACGACGTGGCGAACACCCGCTTCCAGTCGGCCAAGGCTGCAGGAATCACCGCGGCCGACGTGCCGAAGCTCACCGTGAAGTGGGCCTTCGGGTTTCCCGGTGCGACGAGCGCGGCGGGCCAGCCCACAGTGGCGGCGGGCCGCGTGTTCGTCGGCAACGTGAACTCGATGGTCTACGCACTCGACGCCAGGACCGGGTGCACCCACTGGTCGTTCAAAGCCGACGGCGGTGTCCGCACCGCGATCAGCGTCGCGCGGATCGCCATCGGCGGGACCCCGCGCACGATTGCCATGTTCGGGGATGTCCGAGCCAACGCCTACGCCGTCGATGCCGAGACGGGTGCGCAGATCTGGAAGACGAAGGTCGATGCCCACGCCGTGGCCCGTATCACCGGTGCCCCGGCGTACGCCAACGGTCGCCTCTACGTCCCGGTCTCGTCCACGGAGGAAGTGCCTGGCGCCCGCCCGACCTATCCGTGCTGCACGTTCCGTGGCAGCGTCGTCGCGCTCGATGCGGCCACCGGTACGCAGGTGTGGAAGAGCTACATGATTACCGAAGAGCCGAAGATGGTCGGCAAGAACTCGACGGGCACGCCCATCTGGAAGCCCGCCGGCGCCGCGGTGTGGACCTCGCCGACCGTGGATGTCGCCAAGAACCTGATTTACGTCGCCACCGGCAATGCCTACACGTCGCCTGCCGCCGAGACCAGCGATGCCGTCGTGGCGCTCGACATGGCGACAGGCGCCATTCGCTGGGTGCAGCAGGCCACCCCCAATGACACGTTCGTGATTGGCTGCAAGCCCGGCGTCGAGAACTGCCCGGACGATGTGGGGCCCGACTACGATTTCGGCAACTCGGCAATCCTCAGGACGCTGCCGGGTGGCCGTCGCGTGCTCACGCTCGGCCAGAAATCGGGTGTCGTCTACGGTCTGGCTCCCGACGATGGCGGAAAGATCCTGTGGCAGTTCAGGGCCGGCAAAGGTGGAGCGCTCGGGGGCATCGAGTGGGGATCGGCCGCGGACGAGCAGAACATCTACGTCCCGGTGTCGGACGTGCTCGAGCCTCCGGCGGAGGCTGGGGGGCTGTTCGCCATCCGGCTCGCCACCGGTGAACGGGCGTGGCATACGCCTGCGCCGCCCCTCACCTGCAAGAGCGGGCCGGGCTGCACCGGAGCCCAGTCGGCCGCGGTGAGCGTGATGCCGGGCGTCGTCTTCTCGGGGTCCGTGGACGGTCACCTGCGAGCGTATTCGACGCTCGACGGCAAGATCATCTGGGCGTTCAACACGATGCAGCCATTCGAGACGGTCAACGGGGTGAAGGCTCAGGGCGGGTCCATCGACGCCGCGGGCCCCGTGATCGCGGGCGGCCTCGTGCTGACCAACTCGGGCTACGGCCAGTGGCGAGGGAAGGCAGGCAACGTGTTGCTGGCGTTTGGCCTCCCCTAGAGTCCGCTCGGATCGTCCTGGTCAAGACAACCGACGTCCGGCGCACCAACCTTCTCGCGCCCGCCTTCGTCTACTCCCTCGAGGCCGGTCGGGAGGGTCCCCCAGGGCCCTCCTGAGACCGGGCTTTTCCTTGAAGCGAGGGGTTTCCATGCAGCGTTGGCCATCGATCGCCTTCCTTGTTGCCGTGGCTCTTGTGAGCACCAGTCCCGTGCTGGCGTCTTCCGGGTCTCAGCGGCGGGACCGGCAAGACAGGGAACCGCGCGAAACAGAAACCGTGGAACGAACTCTGACCATGCCCGCCGGCGGCACCGTCCGTCTCAAGACGTATTCGGGTCGGGTGACCATCACGGGCGCGGCCGGCGATCAAGTGGTCATCAAGGCGGTGCGTCGGGCGACCCGCGATCGCCTCGACGACATCAAGCTCGAGATCACCCAGAGCGGAAACCTCGTCGAGATCGACGCCAACCATCGCATCGTCCAGCGCCGGAATGACAACGTCGTGGAGACGGACTTCGACATTCAAGTGCCGAACCGGGTCGAGTTGGACCTGCGGACGTTCAGCGCGCCGGTGACGGTGGCCGGGGTGGCAGGCAAGATCAAAGTAGACGGCTTCTCGAGCGACGTGCGCCTGCGCGGTGTCGCCGGCCCCATCGACGTCAAGACCTTCAGTGGCGCTGTGAACGTGGAGTCGTCGACATGGGCCGAGGGCAATGGTCTGGTCATCAATACGTTCAGCGGCGGCGTCACGCTGCGCCTTCCGGACGTCGCGCGTGGCGACCTGGCCTTCGACAGCTTCAGCGGGACTTTCAACAGCGAGTTGCCGGTGACGATGTCGTCGGTCAGCCGGCGCAATTTCCGAGGGGCGCTCAACGGCGGCGGGAGCGCGGACTTCCGGTTCAAGACCTTCAGCGGCGACGTCGACATCAGGCGCTGAGGGCGCCTGCTGCTGGCCGGGCGGAGGATTCGCTGTATCCTTCCGCCCGTGCGGCAACTGCTCGCGCGCGTCGGCCTCGTCACCCCGGAGCAGCGCGCCTGGGCTTGGTACGACTGGGCCAATTCGGCGTACTTCACCACCGTCGTGACGGCGGTGTTCCCGGCCTTTTTCTCCACCTACGCCGCCGCTGATCTGGCGCCCGCGCAGGCGACGGCGCGCTTTGCGGCGATCACCACGGCTTCGGTGGCGGTGATCGCGGTCGCCTCACCCATTCTCGGGGCCATCGCGGACTTCTCCGGCATCAAGAAGCGTCTGATCGCTCTGTTCATGATCGTGGGTGCGACCTCGGCGGCGGCCATGGTCCTGATCGACCGCGGGGACTGGATGCTGGCGTCGGCGCTGTTCATGATCGGCAACATCGGCGTCTCCGGGTCCACGGTCTTCTACGATTCGTTGCTTCCGCACGTGGCGCGTCCCGAGGAGGCCGATCGCGTGTCTGCGGCGGGCTACGCGCTGGGCTACCTGGGCGGTGGGATTCTGCTGCTCTTGAACCTCGCCTGGATTCTCCAGCCGGAATTGTTCGGCTTCGCGGACACGGCGTCGGCCACGAAGGCTTCCTTGGCGAGCGTCGCGGTGTGGTGGCTGGTGTTCTCGATTCCGCTCCTGCGCACCGTGTCGGAGCCGCCCGTGGTGCTCGACGCTGGCGAAGGTGCCGAGACCGGTGTCCTTGCAGCCGCGTTCGGGCGTCTGGGACGGACGTTTTCCGAAATGCGTCGCTACAAGCACGCCTTTCTCCTGTTTCTCGCGATGTTGCTGTATCAGGACGGCATCCAGACCATCATCCGCATGGCCGCCGTCTACGGCGCGGAGATCGGCATCGATTTGAACGCGCAGATCGCGGCCTTCGTCATGGTCCAGTTTCTCGGGATTCCGTTTGCGTTTCTCTTCGGATCGCTGGGGATGCGCATCGGCACCAAGCGCGCGTTGTACATCGCCCTGGCGGTGTACACGCTGATCTCGATTCTTGGGTACTTCATGCAGACCGTCACGCACTTCTTCATCCTGGCCGGGCTGGTGGCGACGGTACAGGGTGGTGCACAGGCGCTGAGCCGCGCGTTGTTTGCCAGGCTCATTCCCGCCAACAAGGCGTCTGAGTACTTTGGTTTCTACGCGGTCGCAGAGCGCTTCGCGACCGTGCTCGGGCCGCTCGTGTTCACGCTCAGCATCGCCATGACGGGCTCGAGTCGGCTGGCCGTGCTCTTCATCATCGGCTTTTTCGCTGCTGGCGCGGCGTTGCTGGCGCTCGTGGATGAAGCGGAGGGCGTGCGTGCGGCCCGCGCCGGCTGATGCGGATGTCGAGCCGGTAAGCATGCGCCTTCGCCGGGTTGATCCGACGCGTCCTCGCTTCCCGATGTACCTGGCAGGCGAGGGGTCATCCGCAATCGCAGCGTCCCCTTGACTGGGCGCGTTCTTGAATAGACTGACCGCGTCGGCGGGACGAAGGGAGATAGGCAGTTCGGCCGACTACTTCGTTAGCTGGCCCCAGCCGATCCGTCGACGGTTCGACTGCCGACCGAGAAGCGCCAACAGCAGGGCACGGCCGGTCCGCTACGGCACGCACAGAGGTTCTTGTGTCGTCACAAGACTTCTTGTATCCTCCGGCCACATGCGGCGCTCGTTGATACTCCTCGCATGGGTCGGGTCCACCGACCTGCGGGCCCCAACGGAAGAAGGCGCCGTGGGGCTCGGTCCCGTGGCGCAGGCGATGGATGCAAGACGGTTCGACGAGGCCGTCCTGCTTTCGAACTATCCGAAAGCCCATGTGGACCCCTACGTGCGGTGGCTCGCGCCGCAAACGCCCAGCCGCATCCGGATCGAGCACCGAAAGCTGTCCGGCCCAACGGACTTCGGGGAAATCTACGAGGCCGCGGTGCAGGTGCTCGAGAAGGTGGTGGAACGGCATCCCGAAGGTCTGGACCTCACGTTTCACCTGAGCCCCGGCACGCCGGCGATGGCAGCGGTGTGGATTATCCTCGCGAAAACCCGCTACCCGGCGGAGCTGATCGAGTCATCCCGACAGCACGGCGTACGTACGGCCTCCGTCCCGTTCGATATCTCGGCGGACTTCCTGCCGGATCTGCTGCGCCGGCCGGACAGGGAGTTGGAGCGCCTGAGCGCGGGCCTGCCGCCGGACGCCCCCGAGTTCGCGGAGATCGTTCACCGGAGTCGCGTCATGCGGCGGCTGGTGCTGAAGGCCCGGCGGATCGCGCCGCGCTCCATCCCCGTCCTGATCGAAGGGGAGACGGGAACGGGCAAGGAGCTCCTCGCCCGCGCGATCCATCGCGCCAGTCCGCGCAGAGAACGCCCCTTCGTCGCCGTCAACTGCGGAGCCATCGCGCCCGAACTGGTCGAGTCCGAACTCTATGGACACGAGAAGGGGGCGTTCACAGGCGCGGTGGCGCGACGGAAAGGTCACTTTCTCGAGGCCGACGGTGGGACGCTCTTCCTCGATGAAGTCGGCGAGCTTCCGAAGCCCACCCAGGTCAAGATGCTCCGCGTCCTGCAAGAGATGGAGGTTCTCCCGGTCGGCTCATCGCGTGCGCAGAAGATTGACGTGCGGGTGATCGCCGCCACGAACCGATCCCTCTCGCAAGAAGTGGCGAGCGGTGCGTTCCGCGAGGATCTCTTCCATCGCCTCGCCGTCGCGGTGCTTCGGCTGCCGTCGTTGCGGGAGCGGCCCGAGGATCTCGGACTGCTCGTCGAGCATGCCCTGGCCCAAGTGAACGGGGAGGGCGCCGGGCAGCCGGGCTACGTGCACAAAGAGCTCTCTGCGGGCGCAAGGAATCTTCTGCTCTCCCACCCCTGGCCCGGCAACGTTCGCGAGCTTCAGAATACCCTGCGGCGCGCCGCGATCTGGTCCGCGGACCTGCGGCTCTCGACTGACGACATCCGCGAAGCCCTCCTCCCGGCCAGCAACACCCACTCGCAGGAGGCGGTGCTGGAGCGCCCACTCGGCAAAGGCCTTGATCTTCCAGCGGTTCTGACGACCGTGGCCCGCCATTACCTGGAGAGAGCGCTCGATGAGGCGCACGGCAACAAGACGAAGGCCGCGGTGCTGGTAGGCCTGCCGAGCTACCAGACGTTCACCAATTGGATGAAGCGGTACGGGGTGGGCTCATGATGGCACGCGCGTTGCGTTATGGCTCCCTCCTATGCACGAGGGAGATCCCATGACCCGCCGCGACACCGAGGCCGACGCCCGGATCGCCATCGACGATCTGCTGCGCGCGGCAGGGTGGGATCCCGGCGACAAGTCCCAAGTCGGCACCGAGATCCTCGCGGGCGCTTCCGACCACGGACCCCGGCTCGCGACCCGCGCCGAGGCCCGCCCCTTCGACACGCACGCCCCACTCTACGACCTCGCCGCCGCGGCCGGCGCCTTCGGTTCCGACCGAGTCGTCGGGGCCGCGACCGACGAGCTCGGCTGGATGCCTGTGCCGGGCCACGTTCGCCTGACCCGCGATCACTTCGTCGCGCGGGTAGTGGGGCGCTCGATGGAGCCCACGATTCCGGATGGCGCGCACTGTCTCTTCCACGCCGATCGGGGCGGAAGCCGGGACGGGAGGCTCGTCCTCGTGTGGCATCGCGGCTGCACCGATCCCGCGCTTGGCGGCGAGTTCTCGGTCAAGCGGTACCGGAGCACGAAGGTCGGCGGGGCCGACGGCACCTGGAGCCACCGAGAGATCCGCCTGGAGCCCCTCAACCCGGATCCCGCCTATCAGCCGCTGGTGTTTGCGCCCGACGCCGAGGGCGACCTGCGTGTGATCGGTGAGTTCGTGGCCGTCCTCGACGCGCCGCAGGACGCCGGATCGCGGAGCGGCCGGGCGGACTACGTCCTCTACGACCAGCGCGGTCGGCCGCTGGCCGTGATCGAGGCCAAGAAGAATGCGATCAACCCCTACGTGGCCAAGCAGCAGGCGCTGCCTTACGCGAAGGCCCTCGGCGCGCCTTTCATCTTCCTGACGAACGGCGAGCTGACGTACTTCTGGGACTACCAGAACGACGACGCCCGGCCGATCGCCAGCTTCTTCTCACGGCGTGACCTCGAGCGCATGGTCGAGATGCGCGGCACGCGCAAGGCGCTGGCCACGATCGCCATCCCCGAGCACTACGTCCGCCAGGGCGAGACGAGGACGGTGCGGCCCTATCAGGCCGAGGCGATGCGCGCGCTGGATCACGCCTTCGAGCTTGGGAAGCGCCGCTTCCTGATCGAGCTGCCGACCGGCACAGGCAAGACCGATCTCATCTGCCTCTACCTGAAGCGGCTCTTCCAGGCCGGCTGGGTGGAGCGCGTGCTCGTCCTCGTCGATCGCGATCAGCTCGCGAAGCAGGCCCTCGAAGCGATTCAGGACGTGCTCTCGACGTACTCGAGCTACTGGCTCCGGCCGGGGATGGCGCGCCAGGAGCAGCAGATCACGGTGGCGCTGCTCCAGACGATGATCGGCCGGATGGACGATTACACCGCCGGCTACTTCGACGTCGTCATCGCCGACGAATGCCACCGCTCCATCTATGGCGCCTGACAGGGCGCGCTCACCCGCTTCGACGCGATCCACATCGGCCTCACCGCCACCCCGGCGAACTACATCGAGCGCAACACCTACGACTTCTACCAGTGCGAGCCGGGTAAGCCCGATCTCGCTTACCCGATCCAGGACGCCTTCCGCGACAAGTTCCTCGTCCCCTATCGCTTCGCGACCGGCATCACCGAGATCCTGGCCGAGGGGGCCGACGTCGACGACGAACACTACGACCCGGCTGCCTTCGAGCGGGAGTGGACCAACGAGGCGACGAATCGCCTGATGATGGAGGAGTTCGACCGCCTCGCGTGGGAGACCTATCGAGAGCTCGCGCCCAGGCAGAATCCGGGCCCGGGCAAGGCGATCGTCTTCGCCATCACCAAGCACCACGCGGCACGCCTCACCCGGTACCTGAACGCGCTGCACCCCGAGCACAAGGGGCGCTACGCCGAGGTCATCACCTCCGACGTGGCCGCGCCCGACGAGCTGATCCGCCGTTTCAAGACCGAGACCTATCCGATGGTCGCCGTCAGCGTCGGCATGCTCGACACCGGCTTCGACTGCCGGGAAGTCCTGCATCTCGTGCTCTGCCGGCGCGTGCGCAGCCCGATCCTCTACCAGCAGATGCGCGGGCGCGGGACGCGTACGGCGCCGCACATCGGCAAGCAGAAGTTCGTCATCTACGACTTCTTCCGAAACCACCAGTACTTCAACGACAGCGACACCGACGTCTTCACCGGCACCGGTGGCGGCCTAGCGCCGGGCGGACCGACGACGACGCCCACGCCCTCGCGCGATCTCGTCGAGCTCGGTCTCGAGGACGAATGGCTGGAGGCGGTGACATACATCGAGGTGGGCCCCGAAGGCGAGCGCGTCGACAAGAAGGAATACCGTGACCGACTGGGAGACGACGGTCCGGAGTCGGACTGCCGACGACCCGCTGCTCCAGAAGGTCCGCGACGAGGAGCCGCTCGAGGCCGCCGAGGAAGAGGAGCTCGCCCGGCGCCTCAACCAGCCGGAGCGCTTCTTCAACGAGGAGAACCTGCGCCGCGCCTACCGTGAGCCGGGCGGCAACCTGATCGACTTCATCCGCGCCGCGCTGGGCAAGCTCCGAATCAAGAGGCGTGAGGAGAAGCTCGAGGAGGCCTTCCGCGCCTGGCTCGTCTCGCGCTCGCTCACGCCGCAGCAGGCCGAGTACCTGTGCCTGCTCAAGAACCGCGGCATCGCGACCGGACGCGTGCGCATCGAGGACCTTTTCGAGCCCCCGCTCTCGATTCTGGACGCCGCCGGCAAGGGAATCGAGCTGTTCGGTGAGGAGGGTCTGCGGCAGGTCGTTGCGGACCTAAACGAAGGCATCTTCAAGACCGCGAGCTGAGAGGCACCCGATGGACCAAAACCTGCGGCGCAAGCTCGACCGGATTGCCGACACCCTCTGGGCTGGCGGGCTGCCGGCCTCGCTTGGGTATATCGAGCAGATCTCCTATCTGATCTTTTCGAAGCTGCTGGACGAGGAGGAGGCGAGCCGCGAGCTACGCGAGCGCATGAAGGCCGGCAACGGCGCACGCCTTTTTCCAGGTCAGGCGGAGCGCTTTCGCTGGTCGAAGTGGCGCTTCAAGAGCGGCAACGATCTGCGCGACTTCGTGCGCGACGAGGTCTTCCCTTACATGGCCTCGCTCGTGAAGGACGAGCCGCAGGTGGCCCAGTACTTCCGCGATGCCGTCTTGGAAATCGTCGACCCGAACGTGCTGAAGCAGGTGATCGACGAGCTGGACGGCATTGACTTCAGGAAGCTCGGTCCCGATGTGAAAGGCGAGATCTTCGAGTACCTGCTCTCTCAAGTTGGACAGCACAACGCCGCCGTCCTGGGTCAGTTCCGAACGCCGCGCCAGATCCGGGTGTTCATGGTACAGATGACCGACCCCGATCTCGGCGACACGATCTACGACCCCGCGAGCGGTACCGCAGGCTTCCTGATCGACGCCGTCGACCACATCCTGGCTCGCTACAGCGAGAAGCCGCTGGACGTGCCGATCTACGGCGAGGACTGGCTCGAGAAACGCGGCCAGACGCTGGAGGAGGCGAAGAAGACGATCCCGAATCTCCAGACATACCGCAAGGGGGCCGGCGAGCGCCTCCCAGACTGGGGCCGGCTCGAGGCGTCCATTCACGGCACCGACGTCTCGCGCCAGATGATGCGGATCTCGATGATGAACCTCGTGCTCCACGGGATCCGCGGCGCGCGGCTGAAGCGCGCCAACGTCCTCTCGGAGATGAGCGGCCTCACCGAGGACGACCTCCACCGCCGCTACAAGGTCATCCTCTCGAACCCACCCTTCGCCGGGCAGATCCCGAAGGAGTCGGTCCGCGCGGACCTCCCGACCAAGTCCAAGAAGAGCGAGCTGCTCTTCCTCGCGCTGATGATGCGCTCGCTCGCTCCGGGCGGCCGCTGCGCGGTGGTGGTGCCCGAGGGGGCGCTGTTCGGCTCGACCGGCGCGCACACGAGCCTGCGCGAGAAGCTGTTGCGCGAGTTCGAGGTGCTCGCCGTCGTGTCGCTGCCGGCAGGCGTCTTCAAGCCGTACGCCGGCGTGAAGACCTCGGTGCTCGTCTTCCGTAGACCGGCGACGGCTCCGGAGGAAGGCAAGCCGGCCACGAAGCGCGTCTGGTTCTACGAGGTCCAGAACGACGGCTACGACCCGGACAAGATCCAGGGCGGCGGCCGCCCCGAGACCCCGGAGAAGAGCGACATCCCGGCGCTCCTGGCGGCGTGGTCCGAGTACAAGGGCTCGCGCTTCGAGACCCCGCCGGGCGTCGAGGCGGGCGCGGTGCTCGAGCCCGGGAGTGAGGCGCCGCGCTGCTGGTGGGCGCCTTTCGAGACCCCGTCCGAGAACGACTTCAATCTCGCGGCGTCGCGCTACAAGCCGCGGGTGGGCGAGAGCGCGCCCGACGAGGACCCGGCGCAGTTGATCCGGGAGGTGCTGGCGATCGAGGGCGAGATCACGAAGGGACTTGAGAAGCTGCTCACGGAGATCGAAGCGTGAGCCGGAGGAAAGTCGCCCCGAAGAAGGCATTCCAGACGTCCTTGGCGGCAACGGCGCGTACCGAGCCTTACGACGGTCTGGTGGGCGGCATCGCGGAGATCCTCGAAGTTGCACGCCGGACCTCGGCCCGCGCGGTCAACGCCATCATGACCGCGACCTACTGGGAGATCGGCCGGAGGACCGTCGAGTATGAGCAGAAGGGGGCAATGCGCGCGGAATACGGCAAGAGGTTGCTTGGACGACTTGCACATGATCTCGCGGCGAGATTCGGTCGCGGCTTCTCTTATCCGAACCTGAACAGGTTCCGTCAGTTCTACCTTGCCTTTCCGCGCCACGAGATTCTCTCGACGCCGTCGAGAGAATCCTCTCCGCCGATTCTGCAGACGGTGTCTGCAGAATCTTCTTTGGCGCAGGTGGCGGCTCGCTTTTCGCTCCCCTGGTCGGCCTACGTCCGACTGCTCTCGGTAAGGAACGAGAACGCCCGGGCCTTCTACGAAACCGAAGCCCTGCGCGCCGGCTGGTCCGTGCGCCAGCTCGACCGGCAGATCCAGTCCCAGTTCTATGAGCGGACAGCTCTATCACGAAACAAGGCGGCGATGTTGCGCAAGGGGGCGATCCCTCAACCCCAAGACGCCCTGACAGCCGAGGACGAGATCAAGGATCCGTGCGTCCTTCGAGTCCAATCCGTATCCAAGGCGGAACTCGAGGAGCTTAGACGGCGGTCCATCAGGCTGGGAGCGAACGACCACGTCGATGGGCTGATGCTGGGCCACGACTCCGGTGAGGAGACCCACGTAAGA
>JBQTIE010000023.1:0-6986 GCA_052389315.1 Acidobacteriota bacterium | reverse complement strand
CGCCCCCCCGGGCGCCCCTCCCGGGCTCGTCGTCGAGGTCGAGGCACTCGATCCCGTGTCGGCCTGGTCGGGCGACGACCCTCGACCGAGCACGAACGCCGTCACGACGATCGCCACGGCCGCCACGGCGATGGCGGGCAGGACCAGTTTGCTGCCGCCTGCCGACGCAGCGACGACGGCGCTCGACGGTGACGCGGCGGCGCGCGAGCCCGAACCGGTGACCGCGGCCCGGTCCTGCTCGAGCTTCTTCTGCAGCTCGACCAGCTGCTCTGGGCTCGCGTAGCGCGTTTCATCCAGCGAGTCGGCGCCATGACTGGACGCTTGCAGGGTCTGCCGAATGCGCTGCAGTTCGCGGCCCAGATCCCCGGCGGTCTGAAACCGCGCCGCCGGCTGCTTGGCCAGGGCCCGACGCACCGTCGCGACCAGCGCCGACGGCAGGCCCGGCGCGACCTCGTCGAGCGCGGGCGGCTCCTCGTGCAGCAGCTTGACGACGGTGGCCGTCAACGTGTCGGCGTGAAACGGTTTCCGGTTGGCGAGCAGCTCGTACAAGACGACCCCGGTCGAAAAAATGTCCGACCGCCCGTCGACCGAGTCGCTGCCTGACACCTGTTCCGGCGACATGTAGGAGGCGCTGCCCAGCACATCGCCCTGCCGGGTGAGCGTCGAGGTCGCGAGCTTCGCCACACCGAAATCCAGCAGTTTGACGGTGCCGTCCGGCAACAGGAAGATGTTGGCCGGCTTGATGTCGCGGTGCACCACGCCCTGCTCGTGCGCGTAGTTGAGCGCGCTGCAGAGCTGAGCCATGACGTTGAGCTTCTCATCGAGCGACAGCGGCAGCGGCGACGCCATCCGGGCCTGGAGGCTCGAGCCCCGCAGGAACTCCATGACGATGTACGGCGTGTTGTTGTCCTCGGCGAACTCGAACACCGTCACGATGTTGGGGTGCTGGAGCTTCGCGGCAGCGCGCGCCTCGCGATAGAAGCGGGGCCGCATCTGGTCGGTATCCTCCGAGAAGTCGAGCAGCATCAGCTTGATGGCCACTTCTCGATCCAGCACGGGATCCACGCCACGCAGCAGCACACCCATGCCGCCGCGTCCCACGCGTTCGAGGATCTTGTAGCGCCCTATCTGTTCCGGGTCGGGGGTGCCCACGGTCCTTTGCTGCCTCCGTCGCCAGCTCAGGTCAGCCGGCGTCGCGGGTGTTTCGATCGCTCGAGGCCGGCCTCAGCGTGCCGGTTTCCTGAGCTGATCGATTCGGCTCTGAGCCAGACCCCGTCTCGGATCGTCCGGGGGTAGCCACTGTACTGCCTTTTCGTATTCTTTCAGGGCCTCGGTCCACTGGCCCATCGCATCGAACCTGCGGCCTTGTTCGAAGGCTCCTTCGCCGGCCGCCCGGAGCTTGTCTCGCACCCGCGCAACCGCTTGTGTCAGACCCGCCACCTCCGGATGAATCTGTCGGGCCTGTTCGAACTTCTGCAGGGCCCCCAGCCAGTCGCCGGCGCTGTCGAGCCGTCGGCCGGCCTCAAAGACATCGCGCGCGACGTCGCGAAGGCCGGCGCGTGCCCGAACCAGCAATTGCGGCACGTCGAGGTAGCCTGGCTCTTCCCGAAGGATAGCTTCGAAGCCCCCGGCGGCGGCGGCAAAATCGCCGCGGTCCAGGGCCGCGCGGGAGTAAGCATATCGCGTCTGAAACGCTGCCGTACGCGTACGCCAGGCCTCGCTCGATTCGCCGGGCTTTCTGGCAATCACCGGCGGGTCGGCGCGCGGGAGCACGGCCCCCGGGACCGGTCGCATCGTGGTCGCGGGCGCCGCGGTCTCAGCAGCGGTCCTTGGTGCCGGCCCGGGCGCCGGCTCGGGCGCGATGGAGGCTGGAGGGGCAGGCGGCTCGACCGGCGGCGGATTCGGTTCGGCGTCCGTCGCGACCGCCGGGGCGCTCGGCATCGCCAGCTCCTGCGGCGCGACCGGCAGGATCGTCCACAAACCGCCCGCCACGAGCACCAGCGCCACGCCGGCGATGGCCAGCGTGGGGCTCCGCAGGGTCCAGAGAGCCGCGGCCGGCCGCTGTGCGCCTCGCAGGTCGGGCGGCCGGACGAGCGGGACCTCGGGCAGATCGCTCGTCTCGACCGTGGGGTACCGCGGACCAAACCCGACGGTCGATGCCGGCGGCGCCTCTTCAGTGCCGAACGGCGGTGCCGCCTCGCCGGATTCCGGGCGGTCGAATCTCAGCCGATACCGGCCGACGCCGATCTCGGAGCCGGGTGGCACTTCGGCGTGCTCGACGCGCTGGCCATTCAGCCACGTGCCGTTCTGGCTGTTGAGGTCGACGATCACGCAACGGCCGTTGCGGAATCTGAGTTCGGCGTGCGTGCGCGAGACGCCCTTGTCGGGGTCCGGCAACACCACGTCGTTGCCTGGACCGCGACCGATCTGCACGGTGCGCTCGCTCACCTCGACCACGCGTTCTGGTCCGTCATCCGTTCTGATGAGCAACCTCGGCATGGCGAGCCTCTAGGCCGACCGCTGCCCGGCCGTCGGCGCGGCGCCCGCCGTGCGGCTCGCGCGCACCAAGAGGAGGGATCCCACCCAGTAGGTCGCAATCACGGAGGTCAGGATGGGAAGCACGGGCCATGAGAGAAATGCGACGATGCCCCGGTCACCAGCCGCGCCCAGAATGTCTCCGCGCCAGACAATCAGGGGCAGCGCCGCCGACAGGAACACCACGGTGACCAACGCGACGAGGTGGCCGAACACGTAGCGTCCATCGCTGATCGGCGGCGACACCTTGTCAGCCACCGGTGCAGCGGCCTGCACGGCGCGGAGCGGCGGCGCCTGCGGTGCTGCACGTGCCGGAGATGGCGACGGGACAAACGCGCTCGGGAACTCGGAGACGCGGGAGACGCGCGTCACGTCCTCCGACCCGATGGCGGACGCGCTGTCGATCACCGTCGCCGGTCCGTCCTGGTCGTCGGTGAAAGGAAGGACGATTGTGGCCTCGGAGTCGAGATCCTCCGGCCGGAGCATGTCGGGGGCCTGATCGGCGGCGTAGCGGACGCGGAGCGGTCCGATCTGCACGACGTCGCCGGGCTGGAGGGCCTGCTCGGCGGCGCTCATGCCGTTGACGAAAATCCCATTACGACTCCCGAGATCGCGGACGCGCACTTGGCCGCTTGCGGCGGTGAACTCCGCGTGTCGGCGTGAGAGCAGCACATCCTCGTGGCTGATGTCACACGCAGGATCGCGGCCCACCACGAGTCGCTCGACGAGCACGAGCTCCCGCTCGCGTTTCCCGTCGTCAACAACAAGCAATTTGCTCACTGATCTGTTGGTAGTTTACGCCAGATCGCGGCCGCTCGAGACTTCCACGAGGAGGCGCCGAGCCGCGGGGCACTTGACTGCACTTCGTTGTCCGCGGCTGCACGGGCACGCGCTGCTGCACGTTGTTCGCGCATCGCGGCAAGAGCGGCCAGCTCTGCGTTATGGCGCGACTGCAGCGTCTCGAGGGCGGCCTGCGCCACCGCGGGATCCATCGGCTCGATGCGTGAGGCCGAATCCTCGGCCGCCGCAAGCATCGGGAATCGACGACGAAGGCGCCGCGCGTCGGTGTCACAGGACTCGTCGATATTGGGCATGCCGAGCGAGCGGCCAAGGCGGCGCCGATCTTCGATCAGCACGAGAATGGCGTGGAAGCGGTCGTGGGCGGCCTGCACGACGCGGTACGCCGCTCCGTGCAGGTTGCGCCTCGCGCGATCGAGATCCAACCCCATCTCGGCGCATTGCTGATAGCGATCGCCGGGTGCCTTCGTCAGCCCTCTCATGAGGATGCGGCGCACCGAGTCCGGGGCGACGCTGTCGGGCAACGCAGGCGGCGCCTCGTTCAGCATGGCATCCATCATCTGCAGCAGGTCCCGCGAACCAAACGGCGACCGGCCCGCCAGCATGAAATAGAAGACACAGGCCGCTGAGTACACGTCGGACCGCGCATCGACGGGCTGCCCCAGCGGCTGCTCCGGTGCCATGTATTCGGGGGTCCCCACCAGAAACCCGCTGCCGGTCAAGCTCGACTTCGCCAGACGCGCGACACCGAAGTCGAGGATCTTCAGCTTCCCGTCTCGCTGAACGAACAGGTTGCTCGGCTTGATGTCGCGATGGATGACGCCGGCCTGGTGCGCGTACTGCAACCCGTCACACACCTGGATCATCAGATCGAGTCGCGCGTCGAGGCTTTGGCCCTCGGGGGTCCGCAGAAAGCCGGCAAGCGGCAACCCCTCGAGCAGTTCCATCACGAGATACGGCCGGCCTTGCTCCTCGCCGAGATCGAAAACCGTGACGATGTTGCGATGGGCCAGCTGGCCGGTAATCCGGGCCTCGCGATAGAACCGCTCACGAATCGCCGGGTCCTCGTCCAGCTCCGCGAGCATCAACTTGAGGGCGACCCGCCGGTCGAGCGGCTCGTCGAGCGCCGCGTAAACAATGCCCATGGCGCCTCGCCCGATCCGTTCGAGGATGCGATAACGGCCGATCGCGGCTGGGAGGTGAGCGCCGCTCTCACCACTGGGCGAGGTCATCGGTCCTCCTCGTACCGAACCGCCAGGGCCGTCACGTTGTCGCGACTGCCGCGGTCGAGCGCGGCCTGGATCAAACGACGCGGGGCGTCGTCGAAGGCGCTGTCGTCATCGAGAATCTGACGCATCAGCTCGGGCGAGAGCACGCCGTGGACGCCGTCCGTGCAGAGGACCAGCGTGTCGCCGTGGCCCAACCTGCGCTCGGAGAGGTGTACATCGACAGTGTCCCGGGCGCCGAGCACGTTCGTCAACACGTTCCGCATGGGATGCCGCAGGATGTCTTCGGGGCTCAGGTCGGGCTCCTGCGAGAGAATCCTCGCCGCCCACGAGTCGTCCACCGTGAGCTGCTCGATTGCCTGCTTGGAAATCAGGTACGCGCGGCTGTCACCCACCGAACCGATCGAGACACTGGGACCGTCCGTCAGCACACCGACCAGCGTGGTGCCCATGCCCGCGTAATCATCCCGGCTCTCCGCGGCCCGGAAGACGCGGCGATTCGCCAGGTACATCGCGGTGCGCAGCCGATTGCCGTCGAAAGACAACGTCGGATCGATCCCGTACGGCCACGTCAGATCCGTGTCGCTGACCGAGAGGCGGATGAACGAAGTGACCGCATCGACGGCGAGCTCCGATGCGACCTCGCCCGCCTGGTGCCCTCCCATCCCGTCAGCCACCACGAACAGGCGCAGGGGGAGGTCCAGGAGGAACCGATCCTCGTTTATTCTCCGGATGAGCCCGGCATCCGATGCGCCACTGGCTCGAATCACTGGCCACGTCCTCCAGCGCCCGCCGGACGGCAGTCGGGCGCCACCTCGAAATTGTACCCCCCGCGACGATGCCGAGCCGGTTTATCCGCGGGAAGCTCGGGCCGGGGAGGGCCGGATTCATGTGTGGCAATCACCACCCCGGACCTATCGGTCGATCCGGCCTGCCGCTGCACACCGCGGCACTGAACCGGCGCTGGCCCACACCGCCCAACGGCCCAGCGGGCTAGTGTCCTGTCGTCGGGACCAAGCCGGGACGGTGCTGCAGAGCTCCATCGAGTCGCCGGCCAATCGGCGGTTCGTCAGAGCTGGTTCAGACGCGACGACCGAGGACTCGACCCGAACAGCCGAAGCCCCGGCGTGGTCCCCAGCACCAAGATGCTGCCGAGGAAATAACCGCCAGCCAGCAGGCTGAGCGGCTGCCAGACCACACCCATCGTCAGATAAAAGGCCGTTCCGCCGACCGCCAGCGCCAAGGCATCAAACGACGCCGCGAGCAGCCGCCGCCACCCTTCGAACACCGCCCCGGAAGAGAACGAGGTCCGACGAGGGCCCTCCAGCGTCAGCCGCAGGGAGGGCGTTGGGGCGGCCGCGGGCTTCTGATGGGTCGCCATTCGAGCGGGCGCCGCGACGGCACCGCCCTCGTCTTCCGGATCCGGAAAGCGGGTCAGGAACTGGCGGACGACGGGCTCCGGATCAAGGCCGATGGCAGTGGCGTAGGCACGGATGAACGCCCGGCGATAGAACCCGCTGGGCCATCGAGACACGTCGTTGTTCTCGAGCCCCTCGAGCAGCGCCGGAAGGATCTTCGTGGACTCCGCGATTGACGCAATCGAAATCGCCCGCCGCTCACGCTCGCGGCGAAGTTCGGCGCCAAGAGAGGCGCTCGGCGGGGCAACGCCCGACGACGGCCCGAACGAATTCGCCTTCGGCATTTCTGACATGAGACCAGCCATACCAATTGTCGTCAAGACTACATCTGCTCTGGCGTCAAGTCCACGGCGTGATGGTCGTCCGCGTGCAACGTCCTCGCCGCCGCGCCTTGCGGATGGAGGCCATCCGCTGCTTCCACTGCCGAGGCGAAGCGGCGCGTTCGAGTCACGTTTTCTCGCACGGCGGGGGCCGGGGCCAGCAGCACTGCCGCTAGCGGGACGACGCCGCAGGATCAGTTCCTTTCTCGGGCGGTCTGAGGCGCAGCTTGCTAGTGGTAATGCGCGTGTTCGGGCGACCATACGCGTCCCGGCGCGGCTGCCGGCGCCGAGTCGTGACGCAGGGACAACAGGGCGGCGCCGAGGCCACCCGCGATGATGGCGAGCACAAGGCCCATCATCAGGCGGCTGCCGCGAGACGACCCCCGTTTCGACTCGCAGCAACGCTTGTACTTCTTGCCGCTGCCGCAGGGACACGCATCATTTCGGCCAACGGCTCCCGGCATGGCACCTTCTCCGAGCGTCAGTCTAACCGACTTGCCACCGCGTCGTGGTGTCCAAGGCCAACAACATCATGGCTAACGAGGCCCTGATGACGTCACATGCTTAGTACTGCGTTTCACAATTACGGTGGCATTCGGCCGGCGATGCATCCCGCCTGGCGGCGTTGCTCCTTCCTCAAATACTCCAGGTATTCTCGGTCGTCGCGCCTTGCCATCCGGGCGCCTCGC
>JBQTIE010000022.1:0-25190 GCA_052389315.1 Acidobacteriota bacterium | reverse complement strand
GCGTCGGTGTGCTGCCCGAGCACCGGCGGGGCCGTGCGCACGCTCGAGGGCGTCTCCGACAGCTTGACGGGCGAGCCGATGACCTTGGCGGGACCAACCGTCGGGTGCGTGACCTCGGCAATCATCTGGCGAGCGGCCAGCTGCGGATCCGCGAGCACTTCGGAGATACCGCGGACCGACCCGCAGGGGACGCCCGCCTCACCCAGCCGCCGTGCCCACTCCGCGCGGGTGCGCCCACTGAGGGCACGGGCGAGCAGCGGTCGGAGCTCGTCGTAGTGTGCCCGGCGGTCGCGATTGGTGCGGAAGCGTGGATCGTCGGCCAGCTCCGGCAGGTCCACTGCGTGGCACAGGCGTCTCCAGATCCCGTCGTTGCCGCCCGCGATGACAAAGTCGCCGTCGGAGGTGGCAAAGCACTCATACGGCACGATGGTCGGGTGTCGATTGCCCATCCGAGCGGGCACCTCGCCCGTCGTGAAGTAATTGCCGGCCTGATAGGTGAGCAGGGCGGCCGTCGCGTCGAGCATCCCGATGTCGACCCGCTGCCCGCGCCCTGTCCGCTCCCGCGCGACGAGCGCGGCGGTCACTCCCTGCGCGGCGAACAGTCCCGAAACGATGTCGGTGATGGCGACGCCGAGGCGATACGGCGTCCCGTCGGCATCGCCTGTGATGCTCATCAGGCCACCCTCGGCCTGCATGACCGCATCGTAACCAGGCTCGGCACGCCGAGGCCCTGTCTGGCCGTACCCGGACACCGAACAGTAGATGAGGCGGGGGAATCGGGCGCAGAGCGCCTCGGCGCCAAGCCCCTGAGCGTCGAGCGTGCCCGGCCTGAAGTTCTCGACCAGCACGTCCGCGCTACGCAGGAGCCGCTCGAGGATGGCCTTGCCGGCTTCCTGCTTGAAGTCGACGGTGACGCTTTCCTTGTTGCGGTTGATGCTGAGGAAGTACGCGCTCTCCGCGCCGATGAACGGGGGGCCCCAGTGGCGCGTGTCGTCGCCCCGTTCGGGGTGCTCGATCTTGAGGACGCGCGCGCCCAGATCGGCCAGCACCATCGTGCAGTACGGTCCCGAGAGCACGCGCGTGAAGTCGATCACGGTGACGCCCGTGAGCGGTCCAGGCATCCGGCTATTCTACTGGCTTCGTGAGGACGGCTTACGGGCGGCTCAGTCGCGTCCGGGCTTCGTCGAGCAGCGGCAGCGTGGCGTCGGCGTCCTTCCAACGATCCACGAGCTGCTGGTACAGGCGACGCGCGTCCTCCGCGCGACCCAGTCGCGAGTAGGCGTCGCCGAGCCTGACGTGGGCCGCGAACCAGTCCTGCTGCGCCTCGAGCCCCAGCGGTCGGCTCGCGATGAACTCCTCGAAGCGCTGGGCGGCCCCTGCGTACTGTCCCGCCGCCAGGTGGGCCGCGGCCAGCGATTCGACGATCGACGGGTCGTTTCGAGGCACGAGTGCCGCGTGGAGAAGCGGCAGGGCTTCATCAGCACGGCCGTCGGCCACCGCGATCTCTCCTCGCGCGTGGTCGATGTAGGACTGGTCCATCGCCACGTTGCGGTTCATCGCGGAGTCCGACGTGGACGATCCGGCCGTCTTGTTCATCAGCGCGAGGAGCCGCCGTGCCTCGGCCACGCGGCCCTGACGCGCGAGAATCTTGACCGGGTCGCGGAGCCACTCCGGGCCGAGGGACATCCGCGCGATGAGTGCATCCACGGCGGAGAACTCGGTGCGCGCCGCCGAAGATCCGCCGCTGGCCTGCAGGGCTCGGACCAGGATGAGGCGATCGCGGAACTCGCTGATCCCGGCGCCCGTGGTCTGGTTGATCAAGATCGCCTGACGCAGCTGCTCGATCGCTGCCGTGTAGCGGCCGCGGAACATCTCGAGCCATGCCATCGAGCGATGCCCACGAGCACGCCGGAACGGTTCCGGGGACGCGATCAACTTGGCGAACACGCCCGCCGCTTCCTCGACCTTGCCGACTTGCACCAGGGTGAAGCCGTACTCATGGTTGATGTTTGGTTCGAGCAAGGCGTTGGGACTCAGCTCGAACGCTTTTCGGTAGATCTCGAGCGCCTCGCTGTTCTTGCCGAGGCCTTTGAACGACGTCGCGAGGTTGATGTGGGCGGCCGAGTCGAACGGCGTGAGCGCGATGACGCGCCGGAAGGCGTCGGCGGCCGCGTCGTATTGACCGAGACCGGCCATCAGCGTCCAACCCAGACGAAACCACGCTCGAGCGTCGTCCTGGTAGCTCGACAAGTAGGCCTGGTACGCCTCGACTGCCCGCTGACGATTGCCCCGTGAGTCCTCGGCCGATGCCTGAATCCACAAGCGCTCGCGCGGCGTCAGCCGCTCCAGCAGGCTGAGGGCCTTGGTGACGTGCTCCTCGCCCAACTGTCGGATCTGGCTGGCGCCGTTCAGGTAGTGTCGTCGTCCCAGTTCGGCGTGAGCCATCGCGAACTGCGGATCGATCACGAGGGCCTGGCGCAGCAGCTCTTCTCCCGCGGCCGCGTCGTTGCCGATCACGCCGAACTTGAGGCTTTCCGCAAAGAGTTTCAGCGCGTCGAGCGAGGGCGTGGTCGCCCTGGGCAACGGCACACTGGTCCGTGAGATGCTCGCGAGCGATTCGCCGAGCTCCTGCCGCATCGTCCGGACGAGCTCGTCGAGGCTGTCGAGGATGGCCATGCGATCGGGCGCTCGCACCGACCTGGTCAGCGCGGCCATCCGCGTCGCGGGATCGAGGAGCTTGGCGGTCAGGACATACCCGTCACCGAGCTGCGCGATGCTCCCCGCCAGCACCGCGCGGGCGCCCTCGCGCACGGCGATTTCACACGCCAGCGCCTCCTCCAGGCGTTCGCCCGTCGCGCGCTGCATGCGCCCCAGCGCCGCTTGCACCGCCGAGGGCGGCAGCACGTTCAGGTATGGCGACTGCGCCAGGCCGACCTCGAGCGCCACGCGCACCGAGCGATCGAACACGGAGTCGCTGGTCAGATTCTCGAAGTCGCTGACGATCACCCAGTCGCGCTCGCTGAAAGCAATGGCCGACCGCGACATGCCCAGCCGGTCGGACCACAGCCAGGTGACGCCCACCGCCGTCACCACGAGGGTGGCGGCGACGGCGCCGACCGTTCGCCATCGCAGCCGCCGTCGAGGGGGGACGACGACAGGACGCCGGCTCGGCGTCGCCGGGCCTTCCACGAGCGTGCTCAGCTCGATCTGCACGTCGCGCAACGACTGGTAGCGCCGCTCCCTATCCTTCTCGAGGCAGCGGGTCATCACGTGCGCGAGAAGGGGAGGCGCGTCGTGCACGCGCTCCTCCAGGGGCGGTGCGACCTCGTGCAGGATCGCGTCGGCGGTGGAGTATGGTGACGAGCGGAGAAAGGGATTGGCGCCGGTCGCCATCTCGTGGAGGATCAACCCGAAGGCGAAGATGTCGGAGCGCCCGTCAACCGGCTCACCGCGAAGCTGCTCCGGAGACATGTACGCCGTGGTCCCTACGGCCTGACCCGTTGCGGTCTCCGTGGCCCCTGCCACGCCGAGCTGCTTGGCGACGCCAAAGTCCATCACCTTCACATGGCCGTCGTCGCCCACCATGATGTTCGAGGGCTTGAGGTCGCGGTGGACGATGTCGCGTCTGTGCGCGAAGTCGAGTGCCTCGGCGATTTCCACGCCCAGGCGCAGCACCTCTTTGATCGGGAGCGGCCGCTTGCGGATTCGTTCATGCAGTGTCGCGCCCTGGATGAACTCCATGGCGATGAACGGATGCCCGTCCGCTTCACCGACTTCGTACACCTTGCAGATGAACGGATGGTCGAGTCGGGCGGCCGCCTGCGCTTCGCTGAGCAGGCGACGTCGGGCCGACTGATCGCGCGCGAGCCCGCTCGGCAGGACCTTGACCGCCACTTGGCGGTCGAGCGTGGGATCGTGCGCGAGGTACACCTCGCCCATACCGCCCGCACCAATGCGCCGGATGATCCGGTACCGCGAAATCTGCTGCTCGGCCATGAGCTCGCAAGGCTCCGCCTCGAGACGGACCAGAACATCACGCCGCGCCGCCTCGCTCGCGGCAGTGCTGTCTGCCCCAGTGCCAGGGAACCAGGACGAGCCTATGTTAGCGAAAGGAGCGGTATCCTGGTAGGAAAGATGGACATCATCGTGTACAGCGGCAGCGCGTGACGGCCCTGTGAGAAGGTGAGAGAGTTTCTTTCACGCACCGGGCATGCCTTCCAGGTACGACTCGTGGACGAGGATGCAGAGGCCTACGACGACTTGATCGCGCTGGGATTCCGCACCGTGCCCGTCACCGTCATCGACGGCCGGACCGTGGTCGGGTTCGACCCTGATGCGCTGGCGAGAGCTCTTGGAGCCGCCGGCTGATGGCGGTGACGTCGCTCAGCAGCGCGTAGGCCGTCTGCGTGAGCGAGCTCGTGCGCTGCACGATGCCGATGTCGCCGAGCAGGTCCGTGTGCAGGAACAGCGCGTTTTCCGTCGGCCCCAGCGCCGCCAGCGGATCACCCGGGTCGAGCAACTCGGGCTCGACGCGCGCGTCGAGCCGACCGCCATGCCGCGCGGCCGAGGCCACGAGCCGAATGCGGCGCCCCCGTGCCATCGCCTCAGTCATCTCGCGCGGGGAGATGTCGCCAATGCCCATTCGCGAGACGTCGTGTGGCGTGATCCCTCCCCCCATCAGCACATTCACGAGCGCCGCCGTCTTGGCCGCGCCGTCCCACCCGTCGATGTCGTGTGACGGATCAGCCTCGGCGATCCCGCGGGCCTGCATGTCCTGAATCGCGTCGTCCATGTCGACGCCACGCTCGATCTCGTGGAGGACGTACTGACACGTCGTGTTGATGACGCCGCGAAACCCGCTGATGTCGACGGCGGGCATCGACTCGCGCACAAGGTTGAAGACTGGGGCGCCGTCCATGACGGCCCCCTCGAAAAAGAACACCCGGTCCTGTGAATCGGCCAACGCTTCGAGATCGGCATACGCGAAGGCGGCTGGCCCCTTGTTGACGGTCACCACGTGCGCGAGGCTCTCGAGCGACGCTCGCACGTGTGAGACGGCCGGCTCCCCGCGGTCGATATCGAGCGTCGTCGCCTCGACGACGACGACGTGGCCGTCGCCGGCTTCATCTGCCAGGGCGTCAGCCACCTGCCGGATCACATCGATGCCGCTCCGCTCGCGAGGCGACGGGTCGAGCCGGTCGAGCGACTGCGCCGCCTCGACCAGCGCCGCCGCCCGGGTCGCGTCGATGCCTTCGGGATCGACCACGCTGCCGTGGTGGCGCGTCGCGATCGCGACGAGGCGCCAGCCGAAATCGAGCCGGTCGGCCACCTCGTCCAGCAGACGCACGAAGCGCCTCGTGACGTTGCCGAATCCGATGAGGACGATGGCCAGATCAGGGGGCATACGCAGCCGACCGCGGCCCACGACCGTCGAGCGCGTAACCGTCCAGCAAGTCCTGCACGCGAGCCAGGCCCTGCTCCAGATAATCGAGCCGCTCGCCGAAGCCAAGCCTGAGATGACCATCCATCCCGAAATGGTCCCCGGGGACGACCAGCACGCTCTTTTCCTCCTTGAGCCGTAAGACGAGCTCAGTGGAGTTCACCGCGTGGTGATAACGCACGTAGACGATGGCTCCAGCTTCCGGCGCGATCCAGGAGAACGCACGAGCATGCCGGCCCAGCCACGCCTCGACGACGGGCAGGTTGGCGCGCAGGATGTCACGCGTGCGCTCGAGCAGGCCCTGCCGCCGGCCGGGTTCCAGCGCCGCGCACGCCAGACGATCGCTCAACGCGCCTGGGGCAATGGTCGTGTAGTCGTGATACGACCATGTGGAGGCGACCAACGAGGGCGGCGCGGCGATCCAGCCGATCCGCAGGCCCGGGAGTCCGTAGGCCTTCGAGAGCCCGCTCGTGATGATGATCCGCTCGCCTCGTCCCCACATCGATGGCGCCTCGACCCCATCGACTTCCGCACCACGGTAGACCTCGTCTGACAACACCCAGCATCCATGCCGTTCGGCCAGCCTCGCAATGTCGTTCAGCTCCGGGTCCGTCAGCCTGGCACCGGTCGGATTGTTCGGCGTGCAGATGACGATGAGGCGCGTGCGCTTCGACAGCACGCTGGCGAGCTGGTCGAGATCCGGACGCCATCTCCCGGCTCGTCGATCCTCGATCAGACTCCACTCCCGCACCGTGCCGCCGAACGCACGGATGAGACCCCATGTCTGCATGTAGTTCGGGACCAGCATCGCAACTTCGTCGCCAGGCTCGACGAGCCGCCAGACGACGAGGTAGTTGGCTTCGGATCCTCCGTTGGTCACCTGCACGTGCGCGGTGGTGGCCCCCGGATAGAGCGCGGCGATCCGTGTCCGGAGCTGCTCCGTCCCGTTCGACTGCGTGTAGACGAGCGGCTGGTCGAGCAAGCCCTCGACCCCGGTCTCGCCCAGCAGCTCGCGTGGTGTGAGCGGATGCACGCCGCTCTCCGACAAGTTGAAATCGACCGTGTTCTCGAAGGTCGACTGCCAGCGTTCCATCGCAAACTGGTCCAGCTTCATGTCGGGCAGTATACTTTTCCCGGTTTCGATGTCCGAGGAACGGCTGCCGAAATTCGTGCACGTGCCGGCCGGCGAGTTCGTGATGGGCGCCGAAGACGGCGACGACGACGAACGGCCCGTTCATCGGGTGCACGTCGACGCATTCCACCTGTCGGCGACCGCGATTACCCAGGAGGAATACGCCACCTTCGTGCGGGCCACCGGCCACGCCCCGCCCGCCGTACGGGATCTGCCGCTGGTCGTCACCCCTGCTCAAGAAGCGGCGTTCCGAGAGATTGCCGGCGCCTACGCGTGGCGGTCCGCGGAGCCTCCGCGCGATCGGCCCGGCCATCCCGTGACGCTCGTGCGGTTCGACGACGCGACGGCCTACTGTGCGTGGCTCGGGAGCCGAGTCGGGCGTGAAGTGCGACTGCCGACCGAGGTCGAGTGGGAGCGTGCCGCTCGTGGCGGGCTCGACCACAAGCGTTATCCGTGGGGTGACGACATCGACCTGTCGCGCGCGAATTTTCTGCCCGACCCGGGCCTGAAACGGCACCGCGGTACTCGCCCGGTCGCGAGCTACCCGCCGAACGCCTTTGGCCTGTACGATATGAGCGGCAACGTGTGGGAATGGGTTTCCGACTGGTATCGATCAGACGCCTATCGCAGCCGCCGTCACTTCAGCGACGTTCGGGTCGACGGCACCCTGCGACTGGTGCGCGGAGGATCCTGGGTGACGCACGACGTGGCCCAGTTGCGCTGCGCCCATCGGCACAAGATCCCAGCCGACACCTACGCGTACAGCATCGGGTTCCGGGTCGCATACTAGCCAGGCTTCTCTGGGACCAGCATCCGAATGGCCCCGCGGCTCCGGCCTGGCAGGGGCAGTGTTGGCTCGCCCGGCCTCGGCCGGGCGAGAGAACTTGACTCCAGGCTAGGGGCGGGTGCGTCCGGTGCCCGCGTGCGGTGCCGGGCCCAGCGCGCCGATGTGGCCGAGATTGCACGCTGTGACTTTGAGGCTCGGAACTCAAAGCTCAGCACTCAAGACCGCGGACGAAAAAGACGAGGGAGCCCATGCGAGTCAAGGCGAACTGGATGACTGCCGTGCTCGTCGCCGGCCTCGGCGTGCCGATGACGGCGACGGCGCAGGCGCGCGACGAACGTGAGGCGGTCGTGGTGGTCTCGGGCGAGGGTGTGGTCATGGCGGCCCCTGACCTCGCCTGGGTCCGGCTCGCCGTGGAGAGCCGATCGAAGAACCCGAAGGATGCGCAGGCGGAAAATGCCCGCGTGATGAGCCGGGTGCACGATGCGCTGCGAAAGTCCGGCCTGCCGAAAGACGCCGCGCGCTCGGTGTCGTTCGACCTTCAGCTGGAATCGGACTGGGTGAACGGCCGTCAGGTGCCGCGCGGCTACTTGGCGAGAAACGCCATCGAGGCACGGGTGGACGACATCACCCGGGTGGGCGAGGTCATCGATGCGGCGATTGCCGGGGGCGCCACGTCGGTCCACAACGTTCGGTTCGATCTCAAGCAGCGCGAGGCCCTGGAGCGCGAGGCGTTGAAGCGCGCGTCGGCTGATGCACGGGCCCGCGCCGACGCCGCGGCCGCAGGGGTGGGGGCCACAATCGGGCGGGTGGTACGCATCGAAGAGCCTGCCGCGCGTCAGGTGGCCCCGATGCCGGTCATGATGGCGCGAGAAGCGGTGTCCGTCGAGGCGCGTGTCACCACGCCCGTCGTCCCTGGCGAGATCGAGATCCGCGCCCTCGTCCTGCTGACCGCCACCATCCGTTGATTCCGCATCCGCAGAGACGATCCACATACCAAACATCCACAGATTACGCGGATTACGCAGATTGCACAGACGACTCGGACGGCTTGGACCAGGGATTGGAGGCGGGCCCGCCACTAGAGTCTTGAAGGCCGAGAATCCTTACGAATGAGTCAAGTGTTTCAATCGGCCTTCAAGACTCTCGCCCGGCCGGAGGCCGGACAAAACCAATACTGCCACTAGCGAGGCGGAGCCTCACCGCCCAACATGCTCGGCGGTCTGAGGCGAAGCCTCGCTAGACATCTTCTATGGCCTGAGGCGTAACGAATGAAGCAAGTTTTTCGAGCGTGTCCCGATCGGCAGCCCATGCGTGGGCTCTCCTGAGCACCTGCTCTCGGCGCACCGCACACGACCACCGGTCGCACCTGAGCGCCTGAGCGCCCGCCCTTCCAGCTACCCCGCGAGGCTCCGCCAGAGGTACCAGGCGGCCACCGAGCGATACGGCCGCCAGGGTTCCGCCAGCGTCAGCAGGCGCTGCCGCGTAGGCTTCTTCCGCATCCGATACGCACGCTGCGCAGCCTTGACGAGGCCGAGGTCGTCGGCGGGGAAAACGTCCGGACGCTTCAGCCGGAACATCAGGAAGATCTCCGCCGTCCATCGGCCGATCCCCTTCACCGCCGTGAGCTGGGCGATCACCTGCTCGTCGTTCTCCTCGTGAAGTCGGTCGAGGGGCAGGCGTCCATCCACGACGTGTGCGGCCAGATCTCTAAGGTAGGCTGCCTTCGCGCGGCTGAAGCCGGCCCCGCGCACGGCACCGTCCTCCAGCTGCAGAAGCCTCACCGGATCAGGCTGCTGATCTGGAGCAAACAGGCCGCAGAAACGCGCGAAGATCGTATCTGCCGCTTTGACCGACAGCTGCTGAGACGCGATCGCTTCGGCAAGCGCCATGAACGGCGGGGTGTCCGGGATCTCGCCGAGCCGGCAGGGTCCGACACGCTTGATCAGGGTGGCGAGGGTCGCATCTCGGCGTGTGAGGTGGCGCTGGGCACGCCGATAGTCGGTGGGCGTCAAGCGGCAGCATCCTACCCCACCTCTGGAGCTCCGCGGCGCCCCTGGTATATATTGGACTCTTCTGGTCGGATATATGGCCTCTCCCTGCCAAGCTCACCCTGGCCTCGAAGGCCGATCGATTCTGGACGCCATCGGGGGCACGCCCCTGGTGCGCCTGGCCTCCATCGAGCGCGATCTCGCGGGCGTTGAGCTGTATGCCAAGGCGGAGTGGTTCAATCCGGGGGGGTCGGTCAAGGACCGACCCGCGGCGCGCATCATCTGCGAAGCGATCAAGTCTGGCGCCCTGACGGCCGAGCGCCGCATCCTCGATTCCACGTCGGGCAATACCGGGATCGCCTACGCGATGATCGGCGCGGCGCTTGGATACGGGGTCACGCTCTGCATCCCGTCGAACATCACGCCGGAGCGGCGCCGTATCTTGAAGACGTACAACCCAGAGCTGGTGTTCACCGACGCGCTCGAAGGGTCCGACGGCGCCATTCGCGAAGCCCGGCGGCGCGCCGCGGCTGAACCGGACCGCTACTTTTACGCCGACCAGTACAACAACGCCTTCAACTGGCGCGCGCATTTCGACTCGACGGCTGACGAGATCTGGGAACAGACCGCGGGAACCATCACGCACTTCGTGGCAGGGCTTGGTACGAGCGGCACCTTCGTGGGCACCGGCCGCCGCCTGCGCCAGCTCAAGGCGGACATCACTCTCGCCTCGGTGCAGCCACAGTCGCCGCTCCACGGGCTCGAGGGCCTCAAGCACATGGCATCGGCCATCGTGCCTGGCATCTATGACGACCAGGTCGCCGACAGGGACCTGCGGGTGGCCACCGAAGAAGCCTACGTGATGACCCGCCGACTGGCAGCCGAAGAGGGGCTCCTGGTTGGCGTCTCCAGTGGCGCCAGCCTCGCCGGCGCCATGTCGATGCTTCGCGAGCCTCGCGGTGAATCGTCTCACGCGCGGGTCGTCGCGGTGATCTTGTTTCCCGATGGCGGCGAGCGCTACCTGTCCGAGCGATTCTGGGAGGACACGTGAGGGTCACTCTCAGTGCCGCGGCCGCGGAGGCGATTCGCGATCACGGGCGTGATGCGTACCCGCACGAGTGCTGCGGGGCGCTCATTGGGCGGGACGACGCGGTGGCCGAGTCGTTCGCGCTGCCGAACACCACTGAGGAAGGACCGCGGCGGCGGTTCCTCGTACGACCCGAGGACTACCGCGCGGCCGAGGCCCGCGCGACCGAGGCAGGGGGCGAGCTGCTGGGCTTTTACCACTCGCATCCGGACCATGCCGCGCGACCCTCGCAGTACGATCTGGATCACGCGTGGCCGTCCTTTTCCTACGTCATCGTGTCGGTGCGCAACGGCGAGCCGGGCGATCTCCGATCGTGGCGTCTGCGTGAGGATCGATCGCAGTTCGACGAAGAGCTCGTGAACGAACTCGAACCCCAACTTGGCACGGCAACCCGCGGCTGAACGCCGCTGTCACGAGAGCGACGACATGGCAGTCAGAATTCACATCCCGACTCCCCTCCGGCCCTACACCGACAAGCTCGACGTCGTCGAGCTCGACGCGGCGAGCGTGGGCGAACTGCTGACCAATCTCACCACGCGGTTCGCCGGCCTGAAGCAGCACTTGTTCACCGAGGAGGGACGGTTGCGGAGCTTCGTCAACGTCTACGTCAACGACGAGGACATCCGCTACCTTCAGAAGGACCAGACGCCGCTCAAAGCGGGCGACTCGGTGAGCATCATCCCGTCGGTGGCTGGCGGCTCCGCTCCGGCAGCGGCCCCGTCCCATCCCGCGCTGTCAGCCGACGAGATCAAGCGCTACAGCCGCCACCTGATCCTGCCCGAGGTGGGCATGGACGGGCAGCGCGCGCTCAAGAACGCGAAAGTGCTGTGCATCGGCGCGGGCGGTCTGGGATCGCCGGCGGCGATGTACCTCGCCGCGGCTGGCGTGGGCACGCTCGGCCTCGTGGATTTCGACGTCGTCGATGCCAGCAACCTGCAGCGGCAGCTCCTGCACGGCACGCCCGATGTCGGTCGCCCGAAGCTGGACTCAGCACGGGACCGGCTGCAAGCGCTCAACCCGCACGTGCACCTCGAAACCTACGAAACCGCGCTCAGCTCGGAGAACGCCCTGGATCTGTTCGAGCCCTACGATGTGATCCTCGACGGCACCGATAACTTCCCGACGCGCTACCTCGTCAACGATGCGTGCGTGCTGCTCGGCAAGCCGAACGCGTACGGCAGCATCTTCCGCTTCGAGGGTCAGGCCTCGGTGTTCGCCACGAAGGATGGGCCTTGCTATCGCTGCCTGTACCCCGAGCCGCCGCCGCCGGGGCTGGTGCCAAGCTGCGCCGAAGGTGGGGTGCTCGGCGTGCTGCCCGGCATCATCGGAACCATTCAAGCGACCGAGGCCATCAAGCTGATCCTGAAGTCGGGCGAGCCGCTGATCGGGCGCTTCCTGATCTACGACGCGCTCCGTATGCGGTTCCGCGAGTTGAAGCTCCGCAAGGACGACGACTGCCCGGTGTGCGGCGTCAACCCGACGGTGACGGCGCTCATCGACTACGAACAGTTCTGCGGCGTGCGGCCGCGAGGCACAGACGAGGGGACAGCACACGTGACCGACGACATGACGGCTCTCGATCTCAAGGCGCGGCTCGATCGGGGTGAATCTCTCGTGATTGTGGACGTTCGCGAGCCTCAGGAGTACCAGATCAACCGGATTCCGGGGTCCGTCCTGATTCCGCTGGGCGAGCTGCCGCAGCGCTACGAGGAGTTGGATCCCGACGCGGCCATCGTCTGCCAGTGCAAGTCGGGCATGCGGAGCGCCAAGGCGACCGGGTTCCTGCGCTCCATCGGCTTCAAGAACGTGCGGAACCTGGCGGGAGGCATTCTCGGCTGGATCGATCAGGTGGACCCCAGCCAGCCCAAATATTGACGTGGCTGAGTCTCAGACCCGTGAGTACCTCCTGCGGGTGGCTCCGCCTCGTTCTGGTGGCAGTTCTCGGTGTTGCCCTGCTCGTCGGGGCTAGTGATAAACTAGGACCATAACGGTCGGATATTCGGCCGTTTGGGGTTTTGGGGGCGCTCATGCTCAGGCTGTCGAAGAAGTCCGATTACGCCCTGATGGCACTGAAGCACCTGGCGGTCCGCCGGGATGCCGGTGCCTCGTCTAGCGCCCGTGAGATTGCCGAGAGCTACGAGATTCCCCTCGAGCTGCTGGCCAAGATCCTCCAGAAACTGGTGCGCGCACGGCTGCTGGTGTCGGTCCAGGGCACGCGAGGCGGGTATCGCCTGAACAAGCCGGCGCCGTCCATTCCCGTGGCTGAGGTGATCGAGGCGATCGACGGTCCCGTCACGGTGACGGCGTGCTCGCCAGACGACCATCGGTGTGAGCAGTACTCGAAGTGCAGCATTCGAGACCCGTTGTGGAAGGTCCGCGGCCGCATCCTCGAGGCGTTGACGACAGTGACGGTGGCGGACCTGATCGACGAATCGGAGGCGCTGCCGCCGGCGCCGGTCACGGTGTCCCGCATGCTGTTTGTCACGGAACGCTGACGTTTTCCACAGAGTGGCCCGGTTTTCCACAAAGGGGTCGGGCTTGGTTGCAGGGCTGGATTGCAGGAATTGCCGCATCTCAGGGGTTTAAACGTCGCGCTGGTCTCGAGGGGGAACGCGGAAGGCGGTTTGGTGGGGGACGAGGCACGGAAGACCTGACGGCGAAGGGCAGAGGACGAATTGGAGCCAGGACGCTCGATGAACGGTGTGCGGCACGCTCGACCGATCTACATGGATCACCATGCGACGACGCCCGTCGATCCGGCCGTTGTCGAAGCGATGCTGCCCTACTTCACCGAGCGGTTCGGCAACGCCGCGAGCCGGCAGTATCGATACGGGTGGGAAGCGCAGGAGGCCGTCGATCGCGCGCGCACCGAAGTGGCGGCGCTCATCGGGGCGGACGCAAAGGAGATCGTGTTCACGAGCGGCGCGACCGAGGCGAACAATCTCGCGCTCAAGGGTCTGGTCGCCGCCGTCGGGCGTCAGCGCGACCACGTCGTCACGGTGGCGACCGAGCACAAGTCCGTGCTCGATACCTGCAAGCGGCTCGAGCGCGACGGGGTTGGCGTGACGGTGCTGGCCGTGAGCGGCGACGGAGAGCTGGATCTCGAGACCCTTCGTGAAGCCGTCACCGCGCGCACGGCCGTCGTCAGCGTCATGGCCGCCAACAACGAGATCGGCGTGCTTGCGCCGCTCGCCGAGATTGCGGCGATCGCGCACGAGAAGGGCGCCCTGCTGCACACCGATGCCGTGCAGGCGGCGGGCAAGGTGCCGTTCGATGTCGCCAGCGCGGGTGTGGATTTGGCGTCGCTGACCGCCCACAAGCTGTATGGGCCGAAGGGCGCCGGCGCGCTGTACGTGCGACGCCGCAACCCGCGCGTCAGCCTGGCGGCGCTTCTCGACGGCGGTGGGCACGAACGAGGAATGCGATCCGGCACGCTCAACGTGCCGGGCATCGTCGGGTTTGGCAAGGCGGCGTCGATGGCACGTGCGGAGATGGCGACCGAAGGGCCGCGCCTCGTGGGGCTTCGCACGCGGCTGCTCGACGGTCTCCGCCGCCTGGTCGGCGACCTCGTCGTCAACGGGACGCTGGAGCGCCGGCTGCCTGGGAGTCTGAACGTGAGCTTTCCCGGGGTGGACGGAGAAGCGCTGCTGGTCTGCTTGAGCGACGAGGTGGCCGTCTCAACGGGCGCGGCCTGCACGGCGGCCGAACCGTCGCATGTGCTGAAGGCCCTGGGACGGCGGACGGATCTTGCGCTGGCGTCGCTGCGTTTCGGGCTGGGCCGTTCGACGACCGCCAACGAGGTTGACGAGGTGACGGCGCGCGTCGGTGAAGCGGTGTTACGGCTGAGGGCGATGGCGCCGGCGTAGTTTGCGAGCCGGGGGCTCCTGACGCCGTCCGTCGGTGGGACCGGGGGGCTGGTAGGACGCGTGGTTGGTGGTTCGACGAGATGAAGTTTTGAGTTCTGAGTCTTGAGTTGAGTCGCGAGTTGGGTCAACCGATGAAGTACTCGCCGGCTGTGATCGCAAGGGTGCGTGACCCGAAGCACGTGGGTTGGCTGCCCCGCGAAGCTCGGGACGTGGGAACGGGAGAGGCGGGCCGGCTGGACGAGGGCACGGTGACGCGGATCCAGGTGCGGATCGGCGAGCACTCCGGGCGGATCGACGAAGCGGTCTTCAAGGTGTTCGGCTGCAGCGCCGCGATAGCGAGCGCCAGCCTGGTAACCGAGCGGCTGCACGGGGCGACGCCAGACGAGGCGCGCGTCCTGGAGCCTCTGACGATCGTGGCGGAGTTGGAGCTGCCAATTGAACGAGCGGGCGTGGCGGCGTTGGCCGTAGACGCCGCCCGCAGCGCCATCGAGGAATGGGAACGGAAGCAATGATCGAGATTTCTGACAGCGCCTCACGCGTGATCACGCGCCAGCTGACCAAGAGCGGGCTGGACGGCGGCGGCCTGCGCGTCGCGGTCAAGGCCGGCGGGTGCTCCGGATTCAGCTACACCTTCGCGTGGGACAAGGCCCCGCGCGAGACCGATCACGTCTTCGAGGGGCCGGACGGCGCGCGGGTGTTCGTGGATCCACGGAGCCTGAAGCTGCTCGACGGCACCATTGTCGATTTCGACGAGCAGAACATGCTCGCCACCACGTTCACGCTGCGCAATCCGCACGCCAAGAGCGCCTGCGGGTGCGGAGAGAGTTTTTCGGTCTAGACATCTTTTATGGCCTGAGGCGTAACGAATGGAGCAAGTTTTTCGACCGGCCATAGAAGATGGCCGCCCCGCCGGAGGCGGGGCAAGACGAGATCTGGACGCTAGCGAAGCGGAGGCTCGTCTGGGTTCTGGGCGGTTTGAGGCGGAGCTTCGCTAGGCGTCCGGAGGGCGGACCGACGGACCAGGACGGGACGATTGAGATGAGCACATCCACTGAAGTCATCGAACGACTCGCGAACACGGAATACAAGTACGGGTTCATCACCGAGGTCGAGCAGGACATTGCTCCGAAGGGCCTCAACGAGGACGCGGTCCGGCTGATCTCGCAGAAGAAGGGCGAGCCGGAGTGGCTGCTCGAGTGGCGGCTGAAGTCCTATCGCGCATGGCTCGACATGCGCGAGCCGACGTGGCAGAACGTCACCTACGCGCCGATCGACTACCAGGGCATCAGCTACTATGCTGCCCCCAAGTCCAAGAAGCAGCTCAACAGCATGGACGAGGTCGATCCCGAGATTCGGGCGACCTTCGACAAGCTCGGCATTCCGCTCATCGAACAGCAGCTGCTGGCCGGTGTCGCGGTAGACGCGGTCTTCGACTCCGTGTCGGTCGCCACGACGTTCCGCGAGAAGCTGGCGAAGCTGGGCATCATCTTCTGCTCGTTCTCCGACGCGGTGCGCGAGCATCCCGACCTCGTCAAGCAGTACCTCGGCTCCGTCGTGCCGTACACGGACAACTTTTTTGCCACGCTCAACTCGGCGGTGTTCAGCGACGGCAGCTTCGTCTACGTGCCCAAGGGCGTCCGCTGCCCGATGGAGCTCTCGACCTACTTCCGGATCAACGCCCGCGACACCGGTCAGTTCGAGCGCACCCTCATCGTCTGTGACGAGGGAGCGACGGTGAGTTACCTCGAGGGCTGCACGGCGCCGAAGCGGGATGAGAACCAGCTGCATGCGGCGGTGGTGGAACTGGTCGCGCTCGAGGGTGCCACCATCAAGTATTCGACGGTGCAGAACTGGTATCCGGGCGACAAGCAGGGCAAAGGCGGCATCTACAACTTCGTCACCAAGCGCGGACTCTGCAAGGGCCGGCGCTCGAAGATTACGTGGACGCAGGTCGAGACCGGTTCGGCCATCACCTGGAAGTACCCGAGCTGCATCCTGCAGGGCGACGATTCGATCGGCGAGTTCTACTCGGTGGCCGTGACCAACAATTTCCAGCAGGCCGACACCGGCACGAAGATGATCCACCTCGGGAAGAACACCCGCAGCACGATCGTCTCGAAGGGCATCTCCGCCGGCCGCGGCCAGAACACGTATCGCGGCGCGGTCAAGATCGGCCGCAAGGCGGCCGACGCCCGCAACTACTCACAGTGCGATTCGCTGCTCATCGGCGACCGCTGCGGCGCCCACACGTTTCCGTACCTCGAGATCAAGAACACCTCCGCCAGCGTCGAACACGAGGCCTCGACGTCGAAGATCGGCGAGGACCAGATTTTCTACTGCGAACAGCGCGGCATCTCGAAAGAGGACGCCATCAACATGATCGTCAGCGGCTTCTGCAAGGAAGTGTTCCGCGAGCTGCCGATGGAATTCGCGGTCGAGGCCCAGAAACTGCTCGGGATTTCGCTGGAAGGATCGGTGGGATAGTGGCGAGCTCCCACTCACGACTCACAACTCGCAACTCATAACTCTCAACCATCCAGGTCATGTCAATGCTCGAAGTCAGGAACTTGCAAGTCAAAGCGGAGGACAAGCTCATCCTCCGCGGGGTCACGCTGTCGGTGAGTCCAGGGGAAGTGCACGCCATCATGGGGCCGAACGGCTCAGGAAAGAGCACCCTGGCGCGCGCGCTGGCGGGCCACCCCGGCTACGAAGTCGTCGCCGGTGAGGTGCGCTATGACGACGAGGATCTGCTCGAGATGGATCCGGATGAGCGCGCCCGCCGGGGCCTGTTCATGGCGTTTCAGTATCCGGTCGAGATTCCGGGCGTGAACAACGCCTATTTTCTCAAGGCCGCGCTCAACGCGCGCCGCAAGGCCAATGGGCTCGAGGAGCTCGACGCGATCGATTTCATGACCTTCATCAAGCAGCAGGCCAAGCTGCTCCAGGTGGACGAGTCGATGCTGCAGCGCTCGGTCAACGAGGGCTTTTCGGGTGGCGAGAAGAAACGCAACGAGATCTTCCATATGGCCGTGCTCGAGCCGCGTCTCGCCATTCTCGACGAGACCGATTCCGGCCTCGACATCGACGCGCTGAAGATCGTCGCCAACGGGGTCAATGCCATGCGCGCCCCCGACCGCGCCTTCATCGTGGTCACCCACTATCAGCGGCTGCTGAACTACATCGTGCCGGACTTCGTGCACGTGCTGAGCGAGGGCGTGCTCGTCCGATCGGGCGGCCGCGAGCTGGCGCTGGAGCTCGAAGAAAAGGGCTACGGCTGGATCGACGCGGCGGAGGCACGAGCGTGATCACGACGCTGGCGACAGATCGCGTCGAGGCCGTGTTGGGTGAACAGCGGCGGTTCTGCGAGGCTGCGGGCGCCCGGGCTCCCGAGTGGGTGCGCGAGCTGCGCGACCGCGCGCGGACGAGGTTTGCGGCCCTGGGATTTCCAACGGTGCGGCAGGAGGAGTGGCGGTTCACCAACGTCACTCCGGTCGCCAACGCGACGTTTCGGCTCGCCGACAAAGCGCCCATCAACGCGGTGGACCTCGCGTCGCGGGTGACGCTTCCCGGCTCGGCGCGCCTGGTGCTGCTCAACGGCCGCTTCGCCCCGGAGCTCTCGGTGCTCGACGGCCTGCCGAACGGCGTCGTGGCCGGGAGCCTCGCGACTGCCATCGCGGCCGATGCGCCCGAGGTGGCGCACCTCGGGCAGATGGCCTGGGAGCAGGCGCCGTTCATCGCGCTCAACACGGCGTTCCTGCTCGACGGCGCGTTCATCGTGATTCCGGCGGACACCACGGTCGAGACGCCGATTCACATCGTGTCGATCAACGGCGGGGCGGGGAAGGTCATGGCGCATCCCCGAGCGCTGATCGTCGCCGGCGACGGAAGCCGCGCGCAGATCGTCCAGACGTTCCTCGGTGCGGCGGGCGAAGCGCACCTGACCAACGTCGTCACCGAAGTGGCGGCCGGGCCGAATGCGACGCTCGACCTCTACACCGATCAGCGGGAGACGGACACGGCGTATCACCTGGCGGCCATTCAGGTGCGGTTGCAGGCGGGCGCCACCGTCCGCTCGCGCGTGGTCACCCTGGGTGGCAAGCTGCTCCGCAACGACATCGCGGCGATCCTCGACGGCGAGGGTGCCCATTGCGCGCTCGACGGCTGCTATCTGGTGGATGGCGACCGGATGGTGGATACCCACACGACCATCGATCATGCGACGCCGCACTGCACGAGCCACGAGCTGTACAAGGGCATTCTCGACGGCAAGGCCCGCGCGGTGTTCAATGGGCGGATCATCGTCCGGGAGGATGCGCAGAAGACCGACGCCAAGCAGACCAACCGTGCGCTCCTTCTGTCCGACGAGGCCCAGATCAACTCCAACCCGCAGCTCGAGATCTTCGCGGACGATGTGAAGTGCACGCATGGGGCGGCGATTGGCCAGCTGGACGAGGAGGCGCTGTTCTATCTGCGCGCCCGCGGCCTGACGTTCAAGGAGGCCCGGGACATGCTGATTCACTCCTACGCGGGCGAGGTGCTCAACGGCATCGCCGTGGAGGCGCTGCGCTGTCAGCTCGAGCGCGAGCTGTTCGCGCAGCTCGACCGCGATCTGGCCGAGCACGACGACGGGCGACCGTAGAGCGAACGATCGAGAACTGGTGTGAGCAAGACGATCAGCGACACCACGACCGACTTCGACGTGTACCAGGTGCGCGCCCAGTTTCCGATTCTCTCGGAGCGGGTGCACGGCAAGCCGCTCGTGTATCTCGACAGCGCCAACACGAGCCAGAAGCCCGAATCGGTCCTGCGCGCGATCGAGAACTACTACCGCCACGCCAACGCGAACATCCATCGCGCCACGCACCTGCTGAGCGAACGAGCCACGGAAGCGTACGAAGGGACGCGCGCGAAAGTGGCGCAGTTCATCAACGCCCCCGACGCGAGGTCCATCGTGCTCACGACCGGGACCACCGACGGCATCAATCTGGTGGCGCAGGCCTACGGGCGGAGCATGCTGCGGGCGGGAGACGAGGTCATCCTGTCGTGGCTCGAGCATCACTCCAACATCGTGCCGTGGCAGATGCTGTGCGAGCAGACGGGCGCCGCGCTGAAGGTGATTCCGATCAACGACCGCGGCGAAATCGATAGCGACGCTTATCAGGCTTTGCTCTCCGACCGCACCAGGATCCTCGCGGTCAGCCACGTGTCGAATGCCCTCGGGACGATTAATCCCATTCGTCAGATGATTCAGGCCGCGCATGCCCGCGGCGCCGTGGTGCTGGTGGACGGCGCGCAGGCCGTCCCGCATCTGGTGGTGGATGTGCAGGAGCTCGACGCGGATTTCTACGTGTTCTCGAGCCACAAGATGTTCGGGCCCACCGGGTCGGGCGTGTTGTACGGGCGGCGAAGCCTGCTGGAGGCCATGCCGCCGTACCGCGGGGGTGGCGACATGATTGCCTCCGTCACCTTCGCCAAGACCAAATACAACGTCGTCCCATACAGGTTCGAGGCGGGCACGCCCAACATCGCGGGAGTTGTGGGCCTCGGTGCAGCCGTGGACTACCTGGTGGGCATCGATCGGGCGGCCGCGCAGGCGCACGAGGACGATGTGCTGGCCTATGCGACGTCACGGGTCGCCGGAGTGCAGGGCACGCGCCTGATCGGCGAGGCTCGGGACAAGACGGGGGTGCTGTCCTTCACGATGGACGGCGTCCACCCGCACGACGTCGGCACGATCCTGGATCGCGAGGGGGTGGCGGTTCGCACGGGCCAGCACTGCGCCCAGCCCGTCATGGACCGCTTCGGTATCGCGGCGACGATTCGCGTATCGCTCGCCATCTACAACACGCGGGAGGACATCGACGCGTTGGTGGCCGGCCTCGGCCGCGTGCACGAGGTGTTCGGCTGATGTCGGACCTGACAGAGCTCTACCAGGAAGTCATCCTGGACCACAATCGACGGCCAAGAAACTTCAGGGCCCTCGAGGCGGCCAGCCGGCATCAGGAGGGCTACAACCCGCTGTGCGGCGATCGGCTCACCGTCTACGTCTCGCTGGATCGGGATCGCATCGCCGACGTGTCATTTCAGGGAAGCGGGTGCGCGATCTCGAAGGCGTCGGCGTCACTGATGACCGAGGCCGTCAAGGGCAAGACGGTCGCCGAAGCCAGGGCCCTCTTCGAGCGGTTTCACGAGATGGTGACGGCGACACCTGAGGATCCCGTGCCGGACCTCGGCAAGCTTACCGTGCTGGCCGGCGTACGCGAGTTCCCGACCCGCGTGAAATGTGCGAGCCTGGCGTGGCACACCGTGAAAGCGGCGATTGCGGCCGACTCAACCGAGCCGGTGAGCACGGAGTGACGACCGGCCGGAACTCCTTGACCGCGCCCAGCCCGCGCGGTTGCCCGGAGCCGGGCAATACGACACTGCCTCCAGCGGGCGAAGCCCCAGGCAGTGTTTTTCGGCGTTCTGAGGAGGAGCCTCGTCAGGAGCCTTGACGGCCCCGAGTGTTGACAGATGAGTCATGTTTCTCCGTCAAGGCGACTGCCCCGCCGGAGGCGGGGCAAGACAACCTGATGGCTAACGAGGCCCTGTTTACGTCACATGATCGACGCTGAGGTGGAGCCTCGTTAGACATGAGTGATGACACCGGAACCGGCGATCCGCGCTTTCTTCCCGTGCAGCCGCCACCTGCCGATCAAGAGAGTCCGGCCGACGCCCAGAGTCAGTCCATCGATCACATCGTCGCCGACCCCGTGAAGATGGCGGATCTCCGCCCGCAGGTCCTCGACGCGCTCAGCACGGTGTTCGATCCCGAGATCCCGGTCAATATCCGCGAGTTGGGCCTCATCTACGACGTGCTCGTGGACAAGGACGGCCGCGTTGGCATCCGGATGACGCTGACGGCCCCGGCGTGTCCGGCGGCGCAAAGCCTGCCGGTCGAAGTGCGCGAAAAGGCCGCGGCGGTCCCCGGCGTCACGGAGGCGACGGTTGAAATCGTCTGGGACCCGCCGTGGACCAAAGAGATGATGTCCGAGGCCGCAAAGCTCCAACTCGGATTGTGGTGACGGCGGGTGCTCAGCTGCGATGGTGTGATCAGGTGCTGTGGGTGCTCAGGTGCTCAGGAGCGATAGGTGCTCGGTGCGGTGGTGCTCGAGTGCCTCGGCGTGTCGGGGCGAGAACCTGTGGAATCTGTGTCATCGGCGGACGAACGCAGGCGTCGGGTAGAGTAGGAGACAAGCCAAGGCAGAGGCTCGAGCGTCTTACCCTCGGGCAACCCGAGCGCGCGGCCGGAGTGCAGGAGGCGGAGCGACTTGTCACCGAGCGTCAGGAGGGGGTCGAACTCATCGGTGCGCGTGATGGCAGCCGTGCTCTGCGGCCTGCTGGCGATGCCCACCTGGTCTGTCGCAGAGGTCGCGCAGCCTGTCGCGGCCGTTCAGCAAGCTGGTACTGAGAGTCAGTCGCCACAGACTTCAGCAGGCGCGCCACGTGAGGCCACCACGCCGCCAGCCGCCGAGCAGGGCGCGCCGCCGGTGGATGCCACCAAACTCGGCGTCTCGCTCTCCCGCATCCGTCGCGAGCTGGGACAACTGCCGACCTCGTCGGAGCGCAGCGGCGAAGATCCCATGCGCCTCGAGTTTGTCGTGCAGGTGTTTGGCGAGACGCCCAGGATCGATCTGCTGCGCGACTTCCCACTCGTGGGCCCGACGCCCCATGGTGCGCCGACGCATCAGGAGGTTCTCGATTTCCTGACACCGCAGGCGTACAGGTCCCCTCCGTTCCCGATCCTCGCGCTGGCCAGCTGGGCCGCGCAGCAGCTGTGGCAAAAGAGCAAGAAGCAGCGCTGCGAGGAAGAAATCGCGACCTACCGCGCGCTCGTCATGCAAGGCGTCCCCGTCGCGGCGCCGCGCTGCACGCAGTAAACGGCCTCGAATCCGTGCACGCGATACACTGATCCGATGCGGATCACCGTCGCGCACAGCCCCGATTCAGACGACGCGTTCATGCACTATGGCCTGGCGAGCGGGCGCGTGCCCCATGAAGGGCTCGAGTTCCATCATCTGCTGGCGGACATCGAGACGCTCAATCGTGCGGCGTTCGAGGGCAAGTACGAGGTGAGCGCGGTCTCGTTCCACGCCTACGCGCACCTCACCGACAAGTACCTGCTCCTCCCGCACGGCTCCAGCATGGGCGACAACTACGGGCCCATCGTCGTCGCACGCACGGATGGACCGGACTCGCTGGCCGGCGTGCGCGTCGCGATTCCCGGCACGCTGACCACTGCGTTTCTCACGCTCAAGCTGTTCGAGCCCGACGTGATGTTCGACGTGATGCCATTCGATCAGATCCAGGATGCGGTCCGCGACGGCCGCGCCGAGGCGGGCCTTCTCATTCACGAGGGGCAGCTTACCTACGGCGACGAAGGCCTGAAGAAGATCGTCGATCTCGGGGAGTGGTGGAACGCGCGGACCAACGGGCTGCCGCTGCCGCTCGGGGGCAACGTGATTCGGCGCGATCTGGGGCCGGAGTTGGTCGCGAGAGTCTCGCGCATTCTCCACGCATCGATCGCGTATGCCTTGAGCCATCGCGACGAAGCGCTCGACTACGCGCTGCAGTTCGGCCGCGGGCTGGACCGGAAGAAGGCCGATCGCTTCGTCGGCATGTACGTGAACGAGCTGACGCTGGAGTACGGCCAGCGCGGGAAGGATGCGGTGCAGCGGCTGCTGGATGACGCCGCGGTCGGCGGGATTCTCCCGCGCCGCGTCGTCGCCGAGTACGTCTAGGATTACGCGGATGACTCATCCACAGATTACACAGATTACACAGAGTACGCAGGGCAACGCAGAGTACACACAGGGGCAACGCAGAGTACGCAGAGCGCGCGGTTTCCATAGCGTTCGGTCTTTCGAAGTGGGCTCTCGAAAACTGAGCCATCTGTGTCATCTGTGTAATCTGCGGATGATGATGACGCTGAGTGATGCTCAGGCCCTGATTTGCGGGATCGGCGGATGGCCTGTTCTAGAATGCGCCGTCGTGCGCCGGTGCGGAGTGCCTGCGAATGATCTCGTGTAATCGGCGGACGCCTTCGGTCAGCGCCGCTGGTCCAGGCTGCAGGATATACGCTGACTTCACTTCGTAGATGTGCCCCTGTTGCACGGCCGGGATTGCGTCCCATCCTGGGCGCGCGGCGATTCGCTCCTCCCTGACAGGTTTGCCGCACCAGGATCCGATGATGACGTCTGGCGCGGCGGCGATCACCTCGGCGCTCGACACGATCCGGTTCTTGGCCAGGCGGGCGAGCCGCAGGTGTGGGAACACCGGGTCGCCACCCGCGATCTCGACGAGTTCCTCCACCCACTGAATGCCTGAGATCAGCGGGTCGTCCCACTCTTCGAAGTACACACGCGGGGGGCGAGTCAGACCCGCTGCGCTGGCACGGATGCGGTCGAGGCCCCCCTGCAACGCGCCGACGAGCGCTTCTCCACGCGCAGGCACCCCGACGATGCCCGAGAGCACGCGAATCATCTGCAGGATCTCGGCGACGCTTCGCTGATTGAACGTGAAGACCGGATAGCCGCGGCGCACGAGTTCGGAGGTGATGCCCGCTTGAAGGTCGGAAAAGGCCAGGATCAGGTTCGGGTTGAGCGCTTCGATCTTGTCGTAACGCGCATGGAGGAATGACGAAATCTTGGGCTTTTGCCGTGCCTCGGGCGGGCGCACCGTGTAGCCGGAGACGCCAACGACACGGTCGCCTTCCCCGAGCAGGTAGAGGGTCTCAGTCGTTTCTTCAGTGAGGCAGACGATGCGATCCGGGAACATTACACAGATGTTGTAATCCGCAGATTACACAGATTACACAGATTACACGGATTGGGAGATTGGACAGATCGGAGAGATCGGAGAAAGATCGGAGAAGAGATCGGCGAAGAGATCGGCGAAGAGATCGGCGAAGAGATCGGAGAAGAGATCGGAGAGGTCGGAGAGATCAGAGGACACCTGACAGATCGGAAGAGACCGGATCGGACGGACCGGGACACACCGGGACACACCGGGGGACACACCGGACACACCGGACACACCGCACAGACCGGACACACCGGACAATCTGAGAGACGTGCGCGGCCGCTGGACGGGCGTCACGGACGGCGGTCGCAGACGACGTTGAGGTCATGGGCTAGCGAAGCGCCGCCTCAGACGACCCAGGACGCGCGTGATGGCTCCGCTCGCGGGGCAGTCGCCTTGACCGGGAAAGTTGACTCATCAGATTCGGGCCGTCAAGGCTCCTGGGAGCTGGCGGCGGACAACCAGCGGGCGACTCGGAGGCCCAGCCAGGCGCCGGCCACGCCGATGAGGACGTCGGTGGCGTCCGGGTAGCGTGCGGGCAGAAAGAACTGCCCGGCCTCGAGGGTTCCGAAGACCAACGCCGCGCCGACGGCAACCACGGGGGTCAGGAGGCTGGCTGGCAGGGCGCGGCGCAGCGCGAACGCCGAGACGAACCCCGCCGGCACGGCGAGGCCGGTTTTTGTCAGCAGCGTGTTGAGCGCGTTCAAGTCCGACCCGGATTGGTACCCAGCAAAGGGAATCAGCGAGAAGGCGGCTGCCTTGCTCCTCACCGCGTCGGCATCAACGCGGAAATCGAAGGGCTGCCAGTGGTACGCCATCAGGACGAGGCACCAGGCCAGAAGCGCGGCGATTGCCTTCGTCGCCAACGCGTCGGCCGACCTTCCCTCGAGGTGGCGGTGGAGGAACAGGCGGCGGGCCGCAGCGATCCCAATGGCGACGCCGAGGCATCCAAACAGCCCGTCGGTGGCATCGGCGGCATGGGAGCGGATGAAGATCTGTGCGACCTCCGTCCCGCCGACGAGCATGGCCCCGATCAGGAAGGCCGGCACG
>JBQTIE010000021.1:0-6411 GCA_052389315.1 Acidobacteriota bacterium | reverse complement strand
CGGTCGGTGAAGGTGATGATCTTGTTGGTCATGTGCCCACCGGCGCTCCAGCCCATCTTGATGAGCTTGGCCGGATCGGCCAACCCCTTCGCAATCACGGCGTCGGTCCCGGCCATCACGTCGAGGTGCGACTGCCGGAAGTACGCGCCCACCATGTCGCGGAGAAACGCGTCGCCGTATCCCGTGCTGCCTCGGTAGTTGGGCTTGAGCACGGCAAAACCCCGCGCCGTGTAGACCTGCACCTCGTTGCCGAACCCGAACTTGTCCGACGAGGCGGGCCCGCCATGCGTCGACACAATCAGCGGATACTTCTGCCCCTCCACGTAATCCACGGGGTAGTACAGCAAGCCTTCCACCCCTTGCCCATCCTGTCCTTTCCAGGTGAAGCGCTCCTGCCGCGCCAGCTTGAAGTCCCGCTCGACGAACTCGAACACGTTGGTGACCCGGGAAGGCTGCGACGACCCGTCGGCTTTGAGCATGTACACCTCTGCGGGGCGTGTCGGGGTGTTGCGGGTAAAGACGTGGAGGCCGCTCTCCGGTGCATACGTCCACGCCCCCAGAGAGTGCTCGCCCTGCGTCAGGGGTGTCGCCTGTCGCGTGGCCACGTCCACGCGGAACAACTCGGTGCGCACGCCCACATTCGCGAGGAAGAAAAGGCTCCTGCCATCGGGCGCCCAGGCAAGGTCGTTCACTTCATAGGCTACCTCCGGCATCAGCACGCGAGCCTGGCCCCCGGCGGCCGGAACCAGGAAGATCTTGTCGTTGAAGTAGCTCTCGAACTTCTCGTTCGCGTCGGCCGTGAATGCCACGGTGGTGCCGTCTGGCGAGAGCAGGGCGTTGCTTTCGGAGATGACATTCTTGGTCAACTGCGTCGCGCCGCCCGACACGTCCATCACCCACACTTCCGAGAACCGGCTGTGCTCCAGCAGGGGCGAAGGCGCCCGCATCATGGTCAGGCGGCGTCCGTCGCCCGACAAGGCATAGGACCGCACCGAGAAGGCTCCCTCGGTGAGCCGCGTCGCCTTGCCGTCGAGATCGGTCCGCCACAGATGGTCCTGCTTGAAGTTCGTCTCTTCGAATGAATACACATCGTCTTGCAGGCGGTCCTTTTCCTTTTCCTCCGCCGACTTGGCGTCGGCGGCCGTGAAGAGGAGGCTCGCGCCGTCGGGCGCCCACGTCAGGCTGCGGGGCGGCGTCGGATGCGTCGTGATCCGGCGCGCTTCGCCGCCATCCAGGGCCAGCAGGTAGACCTGATTGTGGTCGTCGCCCTGCCGGCGCGCGAGAAACGCGACCGAACGTCCGTCTGGCGACCACCGCGGGCTGGTTTCCCCCCGCTCGCCGAAGGTGAGCTGCACCTGGTCGGTGCCGTCGCTGTTGATGCGGAAGATGTGACCCAGCCGCCGATTGGCCTTCCAGTCGGGCCGATCGAGCACGAACAGCACCCGCTTGCCGTCCGGCGAGAGCTGAGGGTCTGCGATCGAGGGAAGGTTGAGGACGTCGACGAACGACATCGGACGCTTGCCCTGGGCGAAGGCAGACGCGCCAAGGCACAGCAAAACGGCGGATAGGCAGACGCGGGTGCAGGCGGACATGGCAGTTCTCCGGTTGGGATGATAGCGAAAAAGCGTAAAGGACGCCCTTCATCCCACAGGATGCGCCATCTGTCACCGGGGAATGGCCGTCGAGCCGTATCCTCTTGACCCGGATGGTCGAAACGGAGCATAAACATCTGATTTGCTTCTGGATTGGTGGATTTCCCCGGTGGTCGTCTGAACGCCGGACAGGAGGGAGAATGCTCCGCCGATTGTTCGTATTGCTCGTCGTCAGCGCCGTGGGGTTCCCGGCCATCGTTGCGGCACAGACTGGTCAGGGCAGCCTGCGTGGCTATGTGCGTGACACCCAGGGCGGCGCCCTGCCGGGCGTCACCATCACTGCAACCTCCGCCGACGTGCTGCGGCCGGTGATGGCGGTGACCAACGAAGAGGGGTACTACCGGTTGCTCAATCTGCCGCCGGGCACCTATTCCCTGATGGCCGAACTGACGGGGTTCGCCACGTTCAAGCGCGAAGGCATCCTGCTGCGCGCCGGGGCGACCTTCGCGGTGGACATCGAGCTGGCCCTCGGGACCTTGCAGGAAACCATTACGGTCGCGGGCGATTCACCGATGGTCGAGGTGCTTCGTCCGGGCAACGTTCTGAACATCGATGGTGACTTTCAGCGCAACATGCCAATCCAGGCGCGGCGCAACTGGAGTGACTTCCTGGAGCTGACGCCCGGCATCATTTCTCGAGGATTCGACGACGGCAGCGGGCGGCAGGTGTACTTCGGCCATGCCACCGAGCACTTCGCTCACGTGATTCAAGTCGAGGGCATGATCGCGTCGAACTACCACGACGCGCAGGTGACCTACGTGGCGATGGGCACCGACATCGTGCAGGACATCCAGGTGAAGACGGGTGGTGTGGACGCCTCGGCGCCGATGGGCGTCGGGATGGTCATGAACGTGCTGACCAAGAGCGGCGGCAACCGCTTCAGCGGGTCGGGCGGCGTGGCGTATCAGCCCTTCAACTGGAACGGCAACAACGTGCAGAACTGCACGACGTTCATCACGTGCAACAAGCAGGGCACCGGAACGCCGACCACGGCCTACGTCAGGCAGTTCGACGCGGCGGGCGGCGGCCCGATCAAGAAGGACAGCCTGTGGTTCTTCGGCTCGATTCGGCGCGCGGTGTCCGCGGCCGGAATCAGCCGGACGACGATTGAGGTCGATCGGATCAATGCGTTCTTCCCGGGCACGGCGTTGTTCGACAACGATAGCGAGAGCTGGCAGCCGTATCTCAAGGTCACGGGCAAAGCCGGCGTCAACCACGACGTCTCGTTCGTGTACCAGGCCGACCGGCTCAACCTCGCCGGCAACCGTGAGTACCACTACCAGCCGATTCAGGTGCAGTCCACGGGCGGGTCGCTCTACGGCGGCAAGATCACCTCGGTGTGGAGCGACCGCATGACGACAACCTTCACGGGGTCGTACAACAACAAGGGCGGCAACGACGTCAAGACGTTCGACACCCTCGGCGTGTCGGGACCGCAGATCGTCATCCACGAGCGCGCGAGCATCACGGGGGGGCGGGCCGTCGGCAGCGGCCGCATCCTCGAAGGCGGCAATCTCCAGAGCTACGCGCTGCAGCCGGCCTCGCAGATGATGCTGCGCGGCGATCTCACCTACTTCAAGGACGAGTGGGGCGGCAGCCACGAGTTCCAGACCGGCTTCTTTGCCGCACCCCAGAGCACGTACGACCAGATCACCGAATACGTGAACGGCGGCTTCGTGCTCGAGGAGCGCCGCATGGTGAACCCGGCGAACCCGGCTGCCGGCACCGTCCCGTTCCGCCGGGTGTACCGCGATCCGGTGAAGTCGCTGACTCGCGAGGCCGTTGACCGCAACGTGGGCTTCTACGTGCAGGACAACTGGCGCCCGACCAACCGGTTGGTCGTCAATGGCGGCGTCCGGTTCGACTGGGTGCAGCGCAACGATCGCGTGTTCGATGTCGAGCGGCAGAACTCCTGGCAGATCGGGCCGCGCATCGGCTTCTCCTATATGGTCACCGAGGATGCCAAGAACATCCTGCGCGGCAGCTACGTGCGTGTGCACGAGCAGATGATGGGCCGTGACGCCATCACGACGTTCGGCGCGGGGGATGTCGCGGGGCAGATCGACGACTTCGATCTGAACCTCGACGGGCGCGTCGATCCCGGCGAGGGTCGTCAGGTCCAGTTGGCGCGCACGGCCACGCTCGCGAACTATGAGATCGACCCGAACGTGCATCAGCCGCACGTGGACGAGTTCATCTTCGGCTTCCGCAAGCAGTTCCGCGGCCAGTGGAGCACTGACGTGGCCTGGATGAAGCGCAGCTACCAGGACATGTACGCCACGGTCGACATCAACGGCATCTACCCGAGCGGGCCGAACCAGCCGTTCGGCGGCTTCGGGCTGGTTGATCCCAATCGTGGCGTGGTGCCGCAGCAGACCAACAACTCCTGGAGCACGCTCGAATGGCAGGCCATCGAGGCGACGATCGCCAAGAACCTGTCGAACAACGTGCAGGCGCTGATCAGCATCAACCGGCAGTGGCAGGAGTTTGGCGGCACGTGGAACCCGACCGATCCGGCACGGTTCATACAGCCGAACGCCTTCGACAGCAACCGGCTGCTCTACATGCCGCGCGGCAACAACGAGCAGAACAGCCTGCCCATCACCACCGGCGGCACGACCCACACCTACGGGCCGACGTGGCAGAAGTACTCGCTGCGCTTCGGCGGCACCTACCATGCGCCCTACGGGGTGATCGTGGCGGCCAGCTACACGATTCTGGCCGGACCGTGGTCGGGTCCGCTCGTGGATCAGCTGCCGGTCGGCGATCCCCAGTTGGCCGTGTTCGGGCCCTCGACCTTCCGCCTGGCGAACGGCACCAACGCGAGCAACCCGCTCTCGACACGCATGCGGTTTGTCGGCACCCCTGATCGCGGCGTGTTCCCGAGTCAGGTGACCCGTGGCGACGGCCAGGTTCAGGCGCCGGCCATCAAGACGCTGGGGCTGAAGGTCGGCAAGTCGATCCGGCTGGGTGGCGGGCGCGAAGTGGAGCTGGCCGCCAACTTCTTCAACCTGCTGAACGACGGCAACTACACGCAGTACAACTACAGCGGCGCCAACGAGCGCTTCAACCCGAACTTCCTGCAGATGCGGAATCAGCAGGCGGCTCGGGGGTTCCAGTCCACTGTCGTGTTCCGGTTCTGATCCACAGATTACGCAGATTACGCAGATTACGGAAAGGCAGATAAGATGTCGGGCCAGCCCACCGTGGGCTGGCCCGACGTGTTTTCGGGCGCCAACAGCGCCGGCGGAAGGCAGGAGCCCATGAAATCACGCACCTTGCTCGCGTCGTTGATGCTCGTGGTGTTGATCGTGCCCGTTCGCGGGCAGCAACCGCCGGCGGAGATGTCGTTCGCCCTCACCGGCGACTCCATCATCACGCGCAAGCTCACGGTCTACAGCGAGCCCGCGTTCCTGCGCATCATCGACCTGATTCGCGGAGCCGATGTGGGCTTCACGAACCTGGAGATGCTGTTCCACGACTACGAGCCCTACGCGATGAGTTCGAGCGGTGGCACCTACATGCGCGCCGAACCCGCGCTCGTCAAAGACCTGGTCTGGGCCGGATTCGACATGGTGGCGCGCGCCAACAACCACTCCGGCGACTACGGCGTGCTCGGCATGAACCTGACGACGAAGTACGTCGCCGAGGCGGGGCTGGTGCAAGCCGGTGTCGGCCAGAGCCTGGCGGAGGCGCGGGAGGCACGGTTTCTCGAAACGCCGAAGGGGCGGGTGGCGCTCATCTCGATGGCCTCGACGTTCCCCGACCACTCCCGGGCGGGCCGTACCCGGGGCGACATGCCGGCGAGACCAGGCTTGAATCCCCTGCGGTTCGACACGATCACGACCGTGACGCCCGAGCGGCTCGCGACGCTGCGGCAGATCGCGGGCGAGATCAATGGGCGGCCCGCTGGCGGGCCTGGCCCCGCCGGGGGCGGCGCAGGCGATTCCCTGAACTTCTTTGGCCGTCGCTTTACCGCCGGTCCGACACCCGGCGTGCGGACGGAACCGCTCAAAGAGGACCTCGACGAGATCGCCGCCGTGGTCAAGAGCGCCTCAGGCCTCGCCGACTACACCATCGTCACCATTCACGCGCACGAAGGCGGCCGCGATCGGCTGCTGCCGGCGGACTTTCTCGTCACCTTCGCGCGAGCCATGGTGGACGCCGGCGCCGACATGTTCGTCGGTCACGGGCCGCACGTCCTGCGCGGCGTCGAAATCTACAAGGGCAAGCCGATTCTCTACAGCCTCGGTGACTTCATCTTCCAGAACGAAACGCTCGTCCGCCTGCCGAGCGAGAACTACGAGCCGTTCGACCTCGGCCCCGACAAGCACGTCAACGACTTCAACGACGCGCGCTACAACTTCGACAAGAGCGGCTTCCCGGCGGACCGGATGATCTGGGAAGCGGTGGTCGCGGTGCCCAAGTTCCGCGGGAAACTGCTGACCGAGCTCGCATTCCATCCCATCACGCTCGGCTTCGGACAGCCTCGCAGCGTGCGGGGGCGGCCCCTGTTTGCCGAGGGCGAACTGGGGCAGAAGATTCTGGGCGACTTGGTGAAGCTGTCCGAGCCGATGGGCACGAAGATCACCATCCGCAACGGCATCGGCCACGTGGTGCTGCCGAACACGTCCAACCAGCCAAGGGCTTCGCCCTTGATATCCCGCGAATCCCTTGGCTGGTTGCCAGTGTCTTTTCGGCCCGCTCCGCGGGCCCAGGACCGCTATGCGAACCACAACGAGGACACAATTCACGTTCC
>JBQTIE010000020.1:0-30706 GCA_052389315.1 Acidobacteriota bacterium | reverse complement strand
TGCTAGCCAGCTCCGAAGGCCAAAGTCGATCCGAATGAGACAAGTTTTCGCGAATGGCCGCAGGAGATGGCCGGCCCCGCGGAGCGGGGCCAAGACGACAACGAGGGCACCAGCGAGGCTGCTCGTCGGTTTGAGGCGCAGCTTCGCTGGCGTCCCGGCCCAGTGATTCGCGACATGATTCGCGGGCGGCGCATTCCGCCTCGCGGCGTTGCTCGTCGTTCAGATATGCCCAATATCCTCGCTCCTCGCGCCTGGCGATCCGGGCGCGGCGCTCCGCGACTTATGCCACGAATCACGGGCCGGGACACTAATCGATGACCACGAGCGCCGTACCCGCGTCGACGGACTGGCCGGCGTCGACCAGCACGTCCCGCACCCGTCCATCGCGGGCCGCCCGCAGTTCGTTTTCCATCTTCATCGCCTCGACGACAACGAGGCCCTGGCGCGCTTTGACCGCCTCGCCCGCCGACACGAGCACGCGAACGACTCGACCAGGCATCGGCGCGACGAGGCGTTGCGGTCCCGTGCTGCCGGTGGCGCCGTGTCCGGATCGGCGTTGATGCTCTCGCCGGTAAACGGGGATGACGTAGCCTCCGACGTGCACGTCGAACGCGCCATTCTGCCTGCCGTCCGCCGCCGGATCCTGCAGGGGGGTGACGAGGGCCTCCACGCTGCGCCCCCCGGCGCCGTCGGCGTCGGACACGATGAGCGACCACGCGTCGCGGCCAACCGACACCACGTGCACGAGCCGCGCGCGGCCGTCCACCACGACGCGAAACGCGTCGCCTTCCGGATGAATCTCGACACGGCGTATCCGATCCGCCACCTCGAAGTGCAGGGTGGTCATGGACGCACACCCTCGCGCCGGCCGTGATCCTTCCATCGGCTCGCGGTAGCGTCTGCCGGGGAGTGGCGCCCAGGGGCCTGGTGCGCGACGAGGCTCTGCGGAACGATCTCGGCCAGGGCGGCTGCCACGACGGCCAACTCCTCGTGCTCGTCGTCGGCCACGCAGAGAGGCTGTCCGTTTCGCTCGCCGAGCTTGCGGTCGATGAACCCCGTGTCAACACGGGCCGCCACGAAATCCCCGTCATCGAGGACCCAGCGAAAAAACGGGAGGGTTGTCCGGATGCCCCGCACATCGTACTCGGCGAGCGCGCGGCGCAGGCGGGCCAGCGCGTGGAGCCTCGAGTCGCCCCACGCCACGAGCTTTGAAATCATGGCGTCGTAGTGAATCGGAACCTCGCCTCCTTCGTAGACGCCGCTGTCGTCTCGAACGCCGGGGCCGTGCGGCACGCGTAGTCCCGTGATGCGACCCGGTGACGGCAAGAACCCGGCGTCTGGATCCTCGGCGTAGATCCGGCACTCGATGGCGTGACCCGCGGGCGTCAGGATGAGCTCAGGATCGAGGGTCAGCGGCTCCCCTCTTTCAATCCGGATCTGCCAGGCAACCAGGTCCACCCCGGTCACCATTTCAGTGATGGGATGCTCGACCTGGAGCCGTGTATTCATCTCGAGAAAATGGAAGGTCCCGTCGCGATCGAGGAGAAACTCGATCGTGCCGGCGTTGGTGTACTGGACGCTCCGCGCGACGGCGACCGCCGCGGCGGCGAGCGCGCGCCGCGTCTCGGCGTTCACGGCGGGCGAGGGGCTCTCTTCGACCACCTTCTGATGCCGGCGCTGCAACGAGCACTCGCGCTCGACGAACGGCAGCAACGTGCCGTGATGATCGCCCAGCAGCTGTATCTCGATGTGCCGTGGCTCGATCAATCGGCGTTCAAGGTAGACGGCCGAATCACCAAACGACGACAACGCCTCCGAGCGTGCGGCCCTCAGGGCGCCAGGCAACTCCTCGGGCGAGGCGATCGTGCGCATCCCCTTGCCGCCGCCGCCGGCCACGGCCTTGAGCATCAGGGGATAGCCCACGGCGCTGGCCATGTCGAGCACATCGGCATCGGCGACCTCGGTGCCGATCGGGTCGTCGGTGCCCGGCACCACCGCCACGCCCGCCCGAATGGCGGCACGACGGGCGGCGGTCTTGCTGCCCATCAGGGCGATCGCCTCCGGGGTCGGGCCAATGAAGGTCAGACCGGCTCGCCGGCAAGCGGCGGCAAACGCCTCGTTCTCGGACAGAAAGCCATACCCCGGATGCACGGCGTCAGCGCCAGACACGCGCGCGGCTTCGAGGATGCGGTCGATGCGCAAGTAGCTGTCGCGCGGAGGGCTCGGGCCGACCGGCTGCGCCTGGTCCGCCAGACGCACGTGCAGCGACGCGCGATCACATTCAGAGTAAATCGCGACGGTCTCGAGGCCGAGGTCGCGGCACGTCCGGATGATGCGAACCGCGATTTCGCCGCGGTTCGCGATGAGAACCTTCTGCACGGGGAAAGCCCTTACGATTCTAGCACTTAGCCTGGGGCGCGCCGGCTCGGCTGCACGGCCACGCGCGGACCAGCCGGCGCCCGATCCCGCTTGCCCGGAGACAATCTGACCCGCACGCGAAGCGATCGCGCGTCGCCTGCTACAGCGGAATGTTGCCGTGTTTCTTCTGGGGGTTCCGATCGCGCTTCGACTCCAGCGTCGCGAGCGCCTGAATGAGCTTGCGACGAGTGGACCGGGGTCGAATCACCTCGTCGATGAACCCTCGATCCGCGGCGACATAGGGATTGGCGAACTTGTCGCGGAACTCAGCCACCTTGCGAGCGCGCATGGCCGCCGGATCGTCTGCCTTCTCGATCTCACGCTTGTAGAGGATGTTGACGGCACCCTCGGCCCCCATCACCGCGATCTCCGCACTCGGCCACGCATAGTTGAAATCCGTGCGGATGTGCTTGCTCGCCATGACGCAGTAGGCCCCACCGTACGCCTTTCTCGTGATCACGGTAATCTTCGGCACCGTGGCCTCGGCAAACGCGTACAGCAGCTTGGCACCGTGCCGGATGATCCCGCCATACTCCTGGACCGTCCCCGGCAGAAAACCGGGCACGTCTTCGAAGGTCACGAGCGGGATGTTGAATGCGTCGCAGAAGCGGACGAAGCGTGCGCCCTTCACCGCGGCATCGATGTCCAGCGTGCCCGCCAGGTGTGCGGGCTGATTGGCCACCACGCCGACCGGCCGGCCGCCGAACCGCGCGAAGCCGACAACCAGATTCTTCGCGAAGTGTTCCTGGACCTCGAGGAAGTGGGCGTCGTCGGCGACGGCATGAATGAGGTCGAGGATGTCGTAGGGCTGATTGGGGGACGGCGGAATCAGCGAGTCGAGCGCCTCGACCTCGCGATCAGAGGGATCGGTGGTCTCCACGCGGGGCGCATCGTCGAGGTTGTTGCCGGGCATGAACGAGAGCAGCTCCCGGATCAACGCGATGCACTCTTCGTCGTTGGCCACGGCAAAGTGCGCGACGCCGCTGCGCTCGTTGTGGGTCACGGCGCCGCCCAGATCCTCTTTCGTCACGTCCTCGTGTGTCACGGTCGTGATCACGTCCGGGCCCGTCACGAACATGTAGCTGGTGCCCTTGACCATGATGATGAAGTCGGTGATGGCCGGGGAGTAGACCGCGCCGCCCGCGCAGGGACCCATGATGGCCGAGATCTGCGGGACGACTCCCGAGGCCAGCGTGTTGCGCAGGAAGATGTCCGCGTAGCCGCCCAGCGACAGCACGCCCTCCTGGATCCGCGCGCCCCCGGAGTCGTTGAGGCCGACGATGGGCGCGCCGTTGCGGAGCGCCATGTCCATCACCTTCACGATCTTGGCCGCGTTGGTCTCGGACAGCGAACCCCCGAACACCGTAAAGTCCTGGGCGAAGGCGTAGACGACTCGGCCCTGGACGCGGCCGTGCCCGCTCACCACGCCGTCGCCGGGAATCCGCTGCTCAGCCATCCCGAAATCGGTGCAGCGATGCACGACCAGCTTGTCGACCTCCTCGAACGTCCAGGGGTCGAACAGCAGATCCATCCGCTCGCGGGCCGTGAGCTTGCCCTGCTCATGATGCTTGCGACGACGCGCTTCCCCGCCGCCCAGCTGTGCGCGACGTTCGAGGTCGTCGAGACGTTCGAGAGGATTCATGAGTGCCGCCCGCCGGGGCCTCAGGCCTCCACGCAGGGGTTGCTCAGCGTGCCGACCCCGGCAACCTTCACCATCACGCGATCCCCGGGCTTGAGCGGTCCCACCCCAGAGGGCGTACCGGTCGCGATGACGTCGCCGGGCTCGAGCGTGCAGAACCGCGACACGTAGGCGACCAGCTCGGGCACCGGAAAGATCAGCTGGTTGGTGTTCGACGACTGGCGCTTGTCCCCGTTGACCCAGCCCTCGACCTCCAGGCTGGAGGCATCCAGACCCACGGCGATGCAGGGACCGATCGGGCAGAACGTGTCGAAGCCCTTCGAACGCGTGTACTGGCCGTCCTTGGCCTGGAGCACGCGAGCGGTGACGTCGTTGAGGCAGGTCAGCCCAAGCACGTAGTCCATGGCGTGTTCGGCCTTGACCCCATACGCGCGACGCCCGATGACAATGGCGAGCTCGGCCTCGTAGTCGATGCGCCCGGCCCACGCCGGCAGGCGAATGGCGTCTTCCGAGGCGATGACTGCCGACGGGGGCTTCGAGAACACGAGCGGCTCGGGAGGCAAGGGCTTGTTCATCTCCGCGGCGTGATCCTTGTAGTTGAGGCCGATGGCGATGACCTTGGAGGGCTGGACGGGCGGCGCCACTTTCAACCCGGGCTCCTCGATGAGCATCCCCACGTGATAGTCGCCGAAGATGTGTCCCTCGAGCCAATACAAGCCGCCGTCGCGCTCGAGCGCGTAGCGGCCGCCCATACCTTGCTTGAAGCGATAGATGCGGTCCATGAGCTCAGAATGTGTGTGATGGAGTGTGCCCCACACGCTACACGGTTCAAGGTCCACCTGGCAATCGTTCCGTCAGGTGCCTGCCTGCCGTCACGGCCTGGCGGTCTCCTCGACGCGGTTGGATTCTTCACTGCGATTGCCGGCCTTGTCGACGGCGACCACCGCATACACGTATCGGACACCAGGCCGCACGGTCTCATCGCGATAGGTCGTCGGCGCGATCGGATCCGCGGTCAGCACGGCAAGTACGTCCGCGCCCGCCTCGCCGCGCAAGAGGAGGTAGCCCGCGAGATCAGCGGCCTGGCTCGGCTCCCAGATCAGGCTGATGACACCCTGGATCGCCACGGCATCGAGCTGGCCCGGCGGGGACGGGGGGAAGGTGTCGGCAAATGCCGCGCAGCCCATCGAGGAGGCGGGCCCTCGCACGTGAATCCCGCTGACGAAGTCCACTGGACGCACGACGAAACACCGTTCGACGCCGAGCGTGATGTCGGACTTCGTGAACTCGAGGCCGTTGATCGGGGCAGGCGTCAGCGCCGTGGGCACCTCGATCCCCGACCCTTCGGAGGCTGGCTCCTTCGACACTTCATAGACGTCATACATGGTCGGGGATGGACCGGGGATCACCGGTCTCGACGGCAGGAGATCCGGCGGCGTGGGCTCGACCACCCCGCGTGCGTCTGCCGGATGTGTCCAGCGCAGTGTCATGGCGTTCTCCTCCACGACCACATCGGGTTGTGGGGGGGCCGAACTCGTAGACCCGAGCGGGGCGGGAACGAACCCGGTCGCTGGCCCGTAGCGGCCGCTCGAGTTGACGGCGACCGCGAAGTAGTAGCGGAGTGGGCTCGCGTCCGCCGGAGCCCAGAGCGGGCGTGGTACTTCCGGCTCCGGCAACCTGTTGACTGGCCGTTCGCGCTCCTCGTCCCAGGTGACCGGAACTCGCAGCGCGTCGGTCAGCCGCTCGCGCTTGACCACCGGCGTCCCTTGGTCCACGCCAGGAGCAGGAGGCGGCATGGGCAGCGGCGGCAGCCCTTCCTTGACTGGGGGAGGCGGCGGCACGGGCTTGCGCACGATCTCGGTGCCGACCAGCAAGGCGCGTTTGCGCAGCTCGTCGGCCTCGAGGGTCGATGGCGGCGGCTCCAGCGCGGTCACGGCATAGAGCTCGACCCGGGAGATATCGGCAGGGCTGACGTCGTCGATGTTCTTGACGGGCACCGTCAGGCTGATGTAGACGTCGTGGTCGACGCGACTCACCGCGAAGTCCGTGGGGGCCACGGGGATGCGTTGCAGCGGCGGGAGCGGGTTGCCCCGCTTGCCACAGCCGGTGACAATCAGGGCCGCGGCCAGCAGCAGCCACGTGAGGATCTTCTGCGAACCCATGGCCGACGCCAGGGAGGGGCGAAGGGGCCGGCTCACAGGATGTAGCGCGTCAGGTCTTCGTTCTTGACGATGTCGGCAAGCATCCGCCTCACGTAGGCCGCGTCGATGGCAATCGACTTCTCCACCAAGTCGGGAGCCTCGAAGGAAATCTCGTCGAGCAGGCGCTCCATCACGGTGTGCAGCCGGCGCGCGCCGATGTTCTCCGTTCGCTCGTTGACCAGCGCCGCGAATTCCGCGATCAGCTGTACCGCATCGTCGGTGAACACCAGCTCGACGCCCTCGGTCCCGAGCAGCGCGGTGTACTGCTTGACCAGCGCGCTCCGCGGTTCGGTGAGGATCCGGACGAACTCGGCCTGGCCCAGAGCCTCGAGCTCCACGCGAATCGGGAATCGACCCTGGAGTTCCGGAATCAGGTCTGACGGCTTGGCGACGTGGAAGGCCCCGGCGGCGATGAACAGCACGTGGTCGGTACGCACCATGCCGTGCTTGGTGTTCACCGTCGTGCCCTCGACGATCGGGAGGATGTCGCGCTGGACGCCCTCGCGGCTGACGTCGGGGCCATGCCCCCCTTCACGCCCGGCGATCTTGTCGATCTCGTCGAGGAAGATGATGCCGGCCTGCTGCACCCGGTGCACGGCGACCCGCGCCACCTGGTCCATGTCGATGAGCTTCTGCTCCTCCTCCTGCGCCAGCGCCACCTTCGCTTCGCCCACGGGCACACGCTTCTTCTTGCTGCGTCCTTGAAACAGCCCGGGCATCATGTCCTTGATGTTGAACTCGACTTCTTCGACGTTGGCCCCTGTGATGATTTCGAGCGACGGAAAGCTTTTCTCGCGGACTTCGATCTCGACGACGCGATCGTCGAAGCGCCCTTCCCGCAGGTGCTCGCGCAGCCGATCGCGGGTCCGCTGGGTCTCCTCTCGCACTTTGACGGGATCTTCATCTGGCGCATGCGGCCTCGGAGGCAACAGCAGATCGAGCAGGCGCTCCTCCGCGTTCACCTGCGCGCGCTCCCGCACTTCGACGAGCTGTTCGTCCTTCACCATCGCGACGGCGATTTCCACCAGATCGCGCACCATCGATTCGACGTCACGCCCCACGTAGCCGACCTCGGTGAACTTCGAGGCCTCGACCTTGAGAAACGGCGACTGGGCGAGCCTGGCGAGCCGCCGCGCAATCTCCGTCTTCCCCACGCCGGTGGGTCCGATCATGAGGATGTTCTTCGGCGCGACTTCGTCGGCAAGTTCCGGCCCGAGCTTCTGCCGGCGCATCCGATTGCGCAGCGCGATGGCCACGGCGCGCTTGGCCTGCTTCTGTCCGACGACGTACTTGTCGAGCTCAGCGACGATCTCACGCGGCGTGAGCGCGTCGATGGAAGTATGGGTGCGTTCTGGCAAAGTAATCACAGTTCTTCGATGGTCAGCGTGTCGTTGGTATAGACGCAGATCTCGGCGGCAATCCGCATGGACTCTTCGGCAATCGCTCGGGCGTCGAGCGTGCTGTGGCGGGACAGCGCGCGGGCGGCCGCCTGCGCGAAGGCGCCGCCCGACCCGATGCCGATGATGCCGTCGTCCGGTTCGATGAGGTCCCCGGTCCCGGACAGGAGAAACGTCGACTTCTTGTCCACGACGAGCAGCATGGCGTCGAGTCGGCGTAACGCGCGATCGGTGCGCCAATCCTTGGCCAGCTCGACGGCCGACCGTTCGAGATTGCCTCGATACTGCTCGAGCTTGGACTCGAAGCGGGAAAACAACGCAAAGGAATCGGCCGCCGATCCCGCAAACCCCGCCAGGATGGCATCGTTATACAAGCGACGAATCTTTCGCGCGCCGTGCTTGACGATGGCCGCGCCGAGTGTCACCTGGCCGTCCCCGGCCAGCACCGCCCGGTCCTGGTGGCGCACGGCGAGGATGGTCGTCGCGTGAATCATCTGTCGAGGCTATCTGGTGGTTCGAAGACGTGTCAAGAAACTCGGACCTCATGCCCCCGTCAGGGGACAGCTCTTGAAGGGCCAGCTCCAGGGTCCGCCGAAATCCCTCCACAAATCGGCCGATCTCGCGCTGGCAGGCCCGTTGCTTGAATTCTGTCGAGTCCCGCCCTCGCGGCGCCCGGGTGGGTCTGAAGGAGTGGGCGTATGAGATCTCCGGTGTGCACCGCCGTGCTGGTCACGGTCGTGGGCTTGGGTCAGGCGACCCTCGCCGGCGCACAGGACCCTGAGCCGGTGCCGGCGGCTCGTCCCGCGCCTGTCCCCCAAGCCGTCGGGGACTTCGCCGTGCCACGAACCGAGGCGCCACAACCGCGCGACGCGGAATCGCGCGTCGAGGATCGCTCGGAAGGCGCCCGGCGCGCCGATCCCGCCACGCAGGGCGCGCGCACGCGCGACCGCCAACGGGCGGGATCGGAACGTCCCACTGCCCCGGCCGACGCTGGTGCCCAGAATCGACGCCGCGTTCCACCGGCATCAGCTCCCCGGGTGGCGAGCGAAGGTGGCGAGCCCCAACGAGAGCGGCCAGGGGCCGTCCGGCGACCCCGGTCGGGTCGAGGAGGCGAAGCGGGCGATCGCGCCGTGCCTCGCACGGCCGCCCCTCGGCCGCCTGCACGCGTGCTGGTGTATCCGGACTACTACCGGAACTACAACCGCTACTACGACCCCTGGGGCTATGGCGCCTTCGGGCTCGGGTACTTCTACTATTCGCCCTGGGGCTGGAACCCGTCGTATGGCGGCTATGCACCGTACGGCGGATACGGCTACGGCCCATCCGCGTCCGGCTACGGCCATGCCATCGGCTCGGTCAAGCTCAAAGTCAAGCCGCGCGATGCCGAGGTCTATGTGGATGGGTACTTCGCGGGCCACGTGGACGACTTCGACGGGATTCTCCAGGGCCTCAAGCTGGACAGCGGCGCATACCAGATCGAGGTGCGCAAGCCTGGCTACCAGTCGCTGCAATTCGACGTGATGATCCAGCCGGGACGGACCATCACCTATCGAGGGGAACTGAATCCGGCGCCCTGAGCCTTCAGCGGCGGCGGCGACGGAACCAGACGTAGAGAGGAATCCCGGCAGCGATGACCAGCGCCCCGCTGACCGAGATGCGCGGATCCCGATAGAACGCGTTCAGGACGATCGCCAAACTGGCCAGCGCGAACAGTCCGGTGGTGATGGGGTGGCCGACCGCCCGGAACGGTCGGGGTGCGTGCGGCTCGCGCGCGCGCAAGACGAACACGGCGGCCACCGCGACTCCGGCGAACAGGGTGATGGCGAATCCCACGTAGTTGGCCAGCGCGTCCAGGCTGCCCGTCAGAATGAGCACGGTGGCCCACGCGGCCTGGGCAGCGACCGAGATCCACGGGGTCTTGTATCTCGGATGCACGCGAGCCGCTGCCGAGAAGAAGACTCCGTCGCGAGCCATCGCGTAGTACACACGCGGCCCCGCGAACGTCCACGCGTTGATCCCCGCTGCAAGACTGATGATCGACACGATGCCCATGATGTCGCCTGCACGCACTCCCAACAGGCGCTCGGCGACCACGTCGAGGACACTCCCCTTGACGGCCGCGAGTTCTCCGACAGGCATGACATAGAGGTACAGCACGTTCATGAACAGGTAGATCAGGGTAACGGCCGCCGTGCCGAGCGCGAGGGCACGAGGAACGTTGCGTCCAGGATTGCGGACTTCCTCAGCCATGTACGCCGCCGCATTCCAGCCCGAATAGGTGAACATCACGGGAACCAGGGCCAGCAGCCAACTCGTGGGGGCGACGACGCCGGCTGACTGCTCCAGATTGGCTCCGCTGCCGACGCCAATCGACAGCCCAAGCGCGATGAAGATCAGAAAGGCCGTTACTTTCAGGACGGTGAGCGCGTTGGTGAAGATTCGCCCGGGGCCGACGCCGCGGATGTGCACGAAGGCAAACAACCACGCGGCGGCCGTCGCGAGGATCGTCTGGCGCGAGAACACGAGCGGCACGTAAGGCAGGGGAATCGAGAACAGAGGCGTGTTGTTCGCGACACCGGGAATGAACCGGTCGAGGTACAGGACGAACACGATGGAACTGGCGGCAATGGCGCCGGCGAAGCCCGCGACGAACGAGGTCCAGCCGGTCAGGAAGCCGGCGATGGACCCGTAGGCCTCGCGCAGGTAAACGTACTCGCCGCCTGCACGAGGGCGAAGGGCCGCGAGCTCCGCATACCCCATCGCGCCGCAGAAGGCGAGCGCGCCGCCCGCCAACCAGGTTCCGAGATACCACCACGGATCCGGGACGTTGGAGGCGATGATGGGCGGCAGAAAGAGGATGCCGCCCCCGATGACGTTGGCGACGATGATGGCGGCCGCGTCGAGAGGCCCGAGGCGCCGTTCGAGGGTCTGGTCCCCCGGTGCAGAGGGGCTCGTGGAAGGAGCGGTCACTGGGTCAACAAATGCCGGTTGATTGGAAACTCGGCGAGTTTAGCCCAGACCCTCGACCCTTGCTTCAAGAATATTTCGACCTTGGCGTCCACGAACTCGCGATTCTGCAGCATCTGCATCCGGGGCTCTTCTCCCGTATACCCCAGCTCTGACCGGAGCACGATCTCTTCGGTCGCCGAACCTGGCGCCAGCGGGTCGCGCTCAACCGCCCACCCGTAGTGTTCGCCCCAGGCCTCCGCCTCGTTCACACGACGGAACACCGCATTGACCTGGACGGATCGGATCGGATCGGTCGACTTGTTGCGGAACTTGAGCGAGATGCTCGGCACCAGCTTGTTCATGCCGCCTTCGACGATTCCCGCGTCGAACCAACCCGTGGTCACCTCCACCGGCTCGAGTACCGCGGTGGGATCGACACGGGTGCACCCCACGACGAGCAGGGTGAAGGCGATCGCGCAGGATAGGCGGGACATGCGTTGTATGTTATGGCACCCTTCGCCGCCTGAAGTTCCCCGAGGAGGCCGACTCCGCCGCGACGCCGGGACGGGGCGAGCCACCCGCTAGAACTCGAGAATCTGGACCCTGCGGCGAACCTCCTCGCGGTCGATCTGCCGCGCGCGATAGGCCGCCAGGTCGGCGCCCCGGACGCGGAGCAGCACCGTCACGACCTCTTCGTACGGATCGGCTGGGGCGAGGCTGTCCCGCTGCATGTTGTCGCGGGCCCCCACCGTCAGGAACTCGTCCGCGCTGATGGCCATCGGAGCGCTGTAGTCGATCATCGCGTCGATCAGAGCCCGCTGAACCGAGTCCGTGTAGGCTCGATTCAAGGCATTCGGATCCTGGAGGTAGCGCTTGTCCAGGGTCAGAGGCGCCGGAGCGGTGCGCCCCGCTCCCGGCTGGACTGCCCGCTCGCCCGGCGCAAGCTCCGGTGACAGGATCGAGGCGCCCACGCCGGGGCCGGCCTGGCGCACACCTGTCACCCCAATGTCGGCACCGGTGGCGTCGGCGAGCGGTCCAATCTGCAGTTCGATGCGCGAAAGTGCATTTTCGATCGCGGCGCGCCGCGCGGCGTCCGACTGCTTGGCGTTCTCCCTGAGCACGTTGAGCGCTTCAGCCACGCCCCGGGGATCGGGGGTGAGCATCGTCCGGAGGCTCCACACCATGCTCTGGTGAAGGATGGGGACGCCGACGTCGAAGAACACGCCGTAGCCCTCGAGGTAGACGCCCCGCGCCTGCGGTTCGCCCGACAAGGCAATCATCTCCGGTACGACCGAGCGGATCTCGCGGTTCAGGCGCTGGGCCCCGAACGAGACAGCGCGGGCCAACGCGCCTTCCATCACGTAGATCTGATGGCGCAGATCGCTACGATCGACGGACCGGGATGCCGCGGGAGGCGCGGTCGGTGCCGGCGTGGGCGTCTGCGCGTTGACCGTGGCAGTCAGCGCCACGACAAGCGCCACAGTGACGACGATCGAAACAGTCCTGTTCATGTTTGCTGTCCTTGTTTCGGATTCCCACCCTCAGACTGCGGCGGCGTCAGCTCAGGCCTTCCAGGCCAGAGGGAGGCGACGCGCTACGGAATCGGCTGCGCCGACACCCGGCGTAGCAGGTTCAGCATCTCCTGCTGCCCGGCTTCGGCCTTGAACGTCCTCCCCTGGAGGCTGCCGAGTCGCTGGTCGATCCGCACGAGGTCGCCTCGACGCTGCAGCTCCCAGTCGCTGCGTGCCTGCGTCAACCTGAACGCCATCTCCTGGCGCTGCCGTTGCTCGCTGGCGCTGATCAGCGATTCGACACGCTTGACCAACGCGCGTTCGTCCCACGGCGCGGTTCTCGCGTCCGGGCTCGTGTTCACAACCTCGGGCGACGCCGCGCGCCGCAACTGTCCCAGTTCTGTTCGCAGATCCTGCTCGAGCGCGACAAGGGCAGGCTTCCACTCCTCGCCCACCGGGCCGGTACTCGCTTCGGATGCCGGTCGGAGCCATCCTGTCGTCACGGTGAGGCCTTCCCCTCCGTAACGGACATTGAGGTTGGCGAGGGATGCACCAGCGCCGATTACGAGCACCGCCGCGGCGAACTGCACCCACGCGGGGACCTCGCGCAGACGCTGCCAGCGTGCCGGTCTCACGATCGCGGCGGGCGTCGGGTGAATCGTAAACGCCAGATCCGCTTCGGGCGGCGCCCACGACGCGAGATCGTGCCGCAGGGACTGGAGCGTGCTCAGCTCGCGCGCACACGCCGGGCAGACCCGAAGGTGCCCTTCGACGTCTCGCCTGAGCTCGTCGGCGATCTCTCCGTACAGATACTCGACAAGGGTGCCCTTGTCGTCACACTGGAAGGTGTCGGTCATGATGCTCTCTCACTTTTCACCATCGGCGAGTGCTGGGTCATGCCTCTGCGGTCCAGATGGCGCCGCAGCACCGACAGCCCTTGATACAGGCGGGTTTTCACGGTGCTCAACGGACAGCCCTGCAGGTCGGCAATCTCCTGGAAGGTCAGGCCGTGGTACTCCTTCAGCACGATCGCCGTCCTCTGCTCGTCTGGCAACTCCGCCATCGCCTCGGCCACGACAGCGCTCACCTGCCGGCGAGCGACGAGTTCCTCGATCGACTCCACCGGACCCTGTTCGCTGGCCAGCTCGACGAGATCGACCCCCTCAGGCGTCGGCACGGTCCGCGTGCGGCGCTGTCGCCGCATCCAGTCCCGGCAGAGGTTCAGGGCGATCCGGTAAATCCACGATGAGAACTTGGCCTGCCCCTTGAAACCAGGGAGCGCTCGAAAAGCCCGCAGGAACGTCTCCTGCACCACATCTCGCGCATCGTCTTCGCGACCGATGATCCGGTACGCCAGGGCGTAGATCGGCCGTTCCCAGCGCCGCATCAGCTGGTCGAAGCTGTCCTTGTCACCGTTGATGGACCGGGCGACGAGCTCTTCGTCGGTCCATGCTGTCGACGTCAGGGCGGCTGCACTCCTTGTCGGCTCGACCAGGTCGCTGAGCCGGGTTCACAGGATAAGACGGCGGCCGCGGCCGCATAGTCTGAGGCCGGGACACCAGCCGACGGCCTGCCTTCATTATAGGGATTCTGGTCGATAAGCCGTCCCAAATCAGTGCCTTACGCGCCGATCTCGCTTGACATACAATCTGGGCGTGAACGAGGCGGGTCCTGTCGCCGCGGGTCTCGCGGCACTGGTTCGGGCGACGGCCCGTCACGACCGGCTGGTGGACCTTCTTCCCGCACTGCACGCGGAAATCCTGAGGGCCTCCGGAGGACGCTCCAGCGTCCTGCTCCGGTTCGATCCCCGGACGTCGACGCTTGGTGCTGTGTCGGGCGCCGGCGTGAGCTGGCTCGACCCGGCCCCGTGGTTCGACGACGCGCAGGGGGCGGAGGTTCTGGACCGACTCTGGGGCGGCCAGACACCCGTCCTCGCCGACACGCTTCCCGACGTCGCGGCGCGTCTGGGCGCACCGGCTGCACTGCTGGTGCCCCTCGTCAGCGGCAACGACCGCCTGGGACTACTCGCCATCGGCGTCGACGATGCGGCGAGGGCCAGCTCCAGCGATGCGCTGGTCCTCACGGCCGATCTGGTCGTCGGAGTTCTGCGGCGGCTGCGGCTCGAGCGACACGTGGCGTTGCAAAAGGATCTGCGAGAGCTCACGACGGATCTGCTGGATTCGGTGTTCTCCTCCCAACCGCTGGCCGCAGGCCTCGAGACCTGTTGCCACATGACCGCCCGCCTGTTCGAGGCCGACACGGTCTCGATCTGGCTCCACGATCGACGTGCCGGCTCACTGGAGCTCGCCGCCTCGTCCGACCTGTCGGCGCTGGCCGGTGCGCAGAGAGTCGCCGCCGACGACGGGGAAACCTCCGTTGCTCGTGCCATGCGCAGCGCCGGGGCCCAGCTCGCCAGCGCCCCCGAGCATGGGCATCAGATTTATCTCCCGCTCAAGGGCCAGCGGCGAGCCCTTGGCACGCTGGTCCTGTCGGGGGTCCGACCCGAGCATGGCGACGAGCTCGACCTCCTGGACCGGATCGATGAGCTGGGGCGACGGCTCTCGCTCGCGCTCGAGAACGTGTATCTGTTCGAGGACGTGCTGCAATCGCGCAGAGAGCTGCAGAACACGTTCAACTCGCTCACCGACCTCGTGATCGTGTGCGATGAAGCGCTTCGGGTCACGCTGGTGAACCAGCCGTTCGGTGCCCATACTTCGCTGTCGCCGTCGAGCGTCGTGGGGCGCCCGATCGCCGACTTCCTGGACGCCGATCTGGTGTCGTGGGTGGCCGAAGCCTCCATGGAGGCACCTTCAGAGCCTCAACGATCCCGGCAGGTCGAGGACCGAAAGCTCGGTGGAACCTTCATGTTCACGGTCAGTCCGCTCCGCGACGCCCGCAACCAGCCGGGGGGGACCGTCGTCGTGGCACGGGACGTGACCGAACAGGCACGGCTCGAGATGGAACGCCAGGAGCTTCAGGAGCGACTGGCCCAGTCGCAAAAACTGGTCGCGCTGGGGCAATTCGTGGCCGGCATCGCCCACGAACTGAACAATCCCCTCCAGAGCGTGCTTGGCCACGTCGAGCTCATTCTCCAAGAGAAGGCCGACATCTCCCAGCGCGTCACCCGCAACCTGAAGCTCGTGTTCCGCGAGGCCGAACGCGCGGCGAAGATCGTCCAGAACCTCCTCGTCTTCGCCGGGTCTCGTCGCATTTCACGAAGACGGTTGAATGCCAATCATGTCGTCGCGCGAGTGGTGGCACTGCGCACGCCTTCGTGTCAGGCGGCGTCGATCGAGCTCGCCACCCGCCTGGCCGTCAGGCTCCCGCGAGTCGCCGGCGATGCCCTGCTGCTCCAGCAGGCGCTCCTGAACATCGTTGTGAATGCCGAACAGGCGCTGGGTACGATCGGAGGGCCAAGGCGGATCGTCCTGTGCACGCGTGCACTGGGACGCCGTGCCGTGCAGATCCAGATCGAGGACACGGGCCCCGGCATCTCGCCCGAGGTCATGTCGCGGCTGTTCGAACCCTTCTTCACCACCAAGGAAGTCGGCCAAGGCACGGGCCTGGGCCTGGCGATCGCGTTCGGGGTGGTGCAGGAGCACGATGGTCGACTCACCGCCGCCAACCGCCCCGACGGCGGCGCGGTCTTTACGATCGAGTTGCCCGCCAGTCCGCACTGAAACAAATCGCTGACCCAGCTCGACGGTTTTTCCTGCGCTCGAGGCCGCTGGCTGTATACAATGACGCCAGGCGGCCACGTGGTGGGTATTAATTTCCCAAACGATGAGGTGTTCCTGACGACCGAGGAGGTGCTCGAGTACCTCCAAGTCAACTTGCGCACCGTGTACCGGCTCATCAAGGCCGGGAAGATCCCGGCGGTACGGGTCGGGCGCCAGTGGCGGTTTCGCAAGCGCGACATCGACGCGTGGCTGGACTCTCAGCGCACGCGGACCGAACGCCCGGTTCCGGCTCCGACCGAGCGCCCTGCCCGCTTCGGAGGTCCGCCCCGAGTACTGGTGGTCGATGACGAAGCAAGCATTCGCGAACTGTTGTCGAAGACCTTGGCACTGGCGGAGTACGACGTCGAGACGGCACCGGACGGGCGGGCCGCCCTGGATCGTCTGCGCCTCGGCCGCTATGACCTCTTGATTGCCGACCTCAAGATGCCAGGCCTGGACGGTCTCTCGCTCATCAAAGAGGCCAAACGCCTCGACGGCGAACTGCCCGTGATCATCATCACCGGATTCTCGACCGAAGCCAGCGCCATCGACGCGGTCAATCTTGGGGTCGCCGGCTATCTCACCAAGCCCTTTCGCGTGCCGCAGGTACTGTCCGCCGCGGCCCGCGCGCTTGGAGAGTGACCTTCGAGAGGGCGCCTGCCGTCGACCTCCGATGACTGGCCGTTGACCCGCGTGCGGCGTCGAGCAGACGGCACGGCCAAACCACGCACGGCGTCATGATTCAACTGCAACAGCTTCGCAAGGCGTTCGGCGACCGCGTGTTGCTGCAGGACGTGACGTGGCAGGTGGGCGACCGCGACCGAATCGGTCTGTGCGGCCCCAACGGTGCCGGCAAGACTACCTTGCTCCGTATGCTCGCCGGGCTGGAAGAACCAGATGGCGGTCTCGTGCTGCGACCGCATGCGCTGACAATCGGCTACCTGCCGCAGGACGGTCTCACCCATCGCGGGCGCAGGGTCGTGGAAGAGGCAAGCCAGGCCCTCAAGCCGCTGCTCGACATGAAGGCCGAACTGCACGAGCTCGAGCACCGTCTGGCCGAGGACACCTCGGACGACCATGACGCGCTGCTCGTCCGCTACAGCGAGCTGCAGGAACGGTTCCGAATCGCGGACGGGTACCACCTGGAGCTCAAAGTCGCGACGGTGCTCCGCGGGCTCGGCTTCGAGCTGCAGGACTTCGACAAGCTCACCGACCACCTCTCGGGTGGCTGGCAGATGCGCCTCGCGCTGGGCAAACTGCTCCTGGGGCAGCCGCACCTGCTGCTGCTCGACGAGCCGACGAACCATCTCGACCTCGAAGCGAGAAACTGGCTCGAAACCTATCTGGCCGATTATCCACACGCGGTGATCCTCGTGTCGCACGACCGCTACTTCCTGGATGCCGTGGTCACCCGCATCTCGGATCTGTCGCTGAAGACGGTGACCGACTATCACTCCAACTATTCCGACTATCTCGTCGAGCGCGACGCACGCATGGAGCGCCTGCGGGAAGCCAAGAAAAGGCAGGACGAAGAGGTCGCGCGAATCCAGCAGTTCATCGACCGATTCCGCTACAAAGCGACCAAGGCCGCCCAGGTCCAGAGCCGCATCAAGATGCTCGAGAAGATCGAGCGCATCGACGTGCCCCCGGAGCGCCGGCGAATGCACTTTCAGTTTCCACCGGCGCCCAAGAGCGGCCGCATGGTGTTCGAACTGACCAAGGCGCGCAAAGCGTACGGCGCCAAGGTGGTCCTTGACGGCGTGACCCTGCACGTGCAGCGAGGCGACCGCATCGCGTTGGTCGGCCACAACGGCGCCGGGAAATCGACGCTGATGCGGTTGTTGTCTGCGGAGGAACCTCCCGACAGCGGGACGCGAACCGCCGGACATCAAGTCGTCCAGCAATACTTCGCGCAAGACGAAGCCATCCGACTCGACCCTGCGCTCACCGTGTACGAGACGCTCGCCTCCGGCTCACCAGACGCCATGATCCCCGCCATCCGCAACATTCTCGGCGGGTTCCTGTTCTCCGGCGACGATGTCTACAAGAAGGTCGCCGTCTTGTCGGGGGGGGAACGCACGCGGCTTGCCGTCGCTCGCATGCTCCTTCGACCGTCGAATACCCTGCTGCTCGACGAACCCACCAACCATCTCGACCTGGACTCCAAGGACGTGCTCCTCGACGCACTCGAAGACTACGGCGGCACGCTCGTCTTCGTCTCGCACGATCGTTATTTCGTCGAGCGTCTCGCCACCGGAATCATCGACGTGGCCGACGGTCGCGCCACCGCCTTTCCCGGAACTTATGCCGACTTTCTCTGGTCGAAGAGTCGCCGCACGATGTCGACCGCGGAGGCACCGGCCGGACGGAGTGCGCCGAAGACGGTCGGCACGGGAGCCCGGCACCGCCAGGGAGTCTCGAGAAACCTCGCCAAGAAAGGCGGGGCCAGCGGCCAGGCCTCCGGAGAGGCCCAATCACCCGCGCCCCCAACCGGGCCGCGCCCGCGGTCGGCTGAGCACAGCGAGCGAAAGCGCTTGCTGGCGGAACAGCGCAAGCAGGACCGAGCCGCCCAGGCGCTCGGCAGGCGAATTGCCCAGCTGGAGTCCCGCATCGCGGAGCGCGAAGCCGCCATCAAACAGCTCGAGGCGGCCATGGCCGCCCCGGGTTTCTACCAGCAGCCCGCTGAAGCAAACGTCCTGATCGACCGGCACCAGGCGCTGATGTGGGAGGTCGGCGACCTGCTGAGCCAATGGGAAATGCTCCAGCGAGAGGCAGAGCCCGATGAGGTGGTTTCAACCAGGCAGAAGCTGTAACACTGGTTACATTTTTGTAATCAACAACCCCGTCACGGGATATCCTATTTCTGTAATCGCAATCACTTAGCGCGCCGGCCCATTTCGCGGCCGAGGGGCACGGCGTTTGCGAGGGCGGAAGCGCCGTGACCGTCATGCCCTCCCCAGTCCCGACGGATCAGCCTGAGGCTCGCCTGCCGATGCCGCCGCCCCCGGACCGTTTTTTTCGCCACATGGTGGCCAACATGCGCAACGGCGTGCTGGCCTGGGACCGTGCGGGACGGCTGGTGCTGGTCAACGAAGAGGCGCGTCGTATTTTCCGGCTCCCGCCCGGCGACTTTCTCGGCCAGCCGTATGCGGAGACGCTGCGATCCTTCCCCGACCTCGTGCGGGCCCTCAACGGAACCTTCGAGATGGCGGCGCTGCCCAATCGCGCCGAGACGGCGCTCAACGCCCTCGACGTCAGGATTGGCTACACGCTGTCGGTGGTCCGCGACGACCGGGGTCAGGCGGTTGGCGGCGCGCTCTTCTTCAAGGATCTGACCCATGTCGAGCAGATGGAGGAGCGGGAACGGCTGCGCGACCGATTGGCGGTCCTGGGTGAAATGGCCGCGTCGATGGCCCATGAAATCAAGAATCCACTGGCGGGCATCGAGGTGATGGCCGGCCTGCTGCGCCGCCAGATGCCAGACCCCCAGTCTCAGTCGCTCCTCAACGACATCCTGGGCGAGTCCCGAATGGCCAACGCCATCGTGCAGGAGATGCTCGATTTCGTCCGCCCCGTGCGCTTGCAGGTCGAGCGGGCGTCAGTTCTCGAGGCGCTGGAGAGCGCCATCGTGCTGGCCGACGGCAAGGCCCGCCGCGGCCAGATCGCGGTTGAACTGCTCGTCTCCCCGACGCTTCCGTTCATCCAGGGTGACTTGCACCAGTTGGTCCAGGTCTTCTCGAATCTGCTCATCAACGCCTACGAAGCCCTTGATGGCCTGGGCACGGTGACCATTACCGCTCGACTGGTGCACCGCATCGAGCACGGTGCCCTCGCCATCGAAGACGGGAGTGGCGAGCCTACGGTTTTGATCGAGTTTGCCGATTCAGGACCTGGGATTGCTCCCGAGCTGACGGACAAGATCTTCAATCCGTTCGTCACGACCAAGGCGCAGGGCTCGGGGTTGGGCCTTGCAGTGGTGCGCAAGATCGTCGATGCCCATGAAGGACGCATCGACGTGACGAGTGCTCCCGGCCGCGGCACGTGTTTCCGCGTCACGCTCCCCGTGCGATCCGGGGCGCTGGCCGGCATCTAGTTACAAGAACAGGTCACCACGGTGGAGCGCAGGACATAGTGAGACAAACGATGGGACGCATTCTGGTTGCCGAAGATCACGACGCGCTGCGACGGGGGTTGGCGATGGCCCTGACCGCCGCGGGACACGACGTGGACGAAGCGAGCAATGGCAACGCGGCAATCGAGAAGCTGCACGAGAGCTATTTCGACGTCGTGGTCAGCGACCTCAAGATGGGGGGCTCGACGGGTCTCGAAGTGCTGCGAACCGCGAAATCGCTGCACCCCACCTCCTCCTTCATTCTCATGACGGCGTTCGGGACGGTGACGACCGCCGTCGAGGCCATGAAGCACGGTGCCTTCGACTACGTGCAGAAGCCGTTCGAGATCGAAGAGATGGAGGTCAAGGTTCAGAAGGCGCTCGAGCTGAAGCGCCTCCAGCACGAGCTCGAATACCTGCGCACTGAACAGCAGGACGCGTACGATTTCGACCGCATCATCGGCAACAGCGCCCCGCTGCAGCAGGTCCTGGGTGTGGTGCGCAAGGTGGCCAAGAGCAACTCCACGGTGCTCATCCGCGGCGAAACGGGAACGGGCAAGGAGCTGGTCGCGGGGGCCATCCACCGCAATTCCCTGCGGGCGGCCCGCAACTTCGTCAAGGTGAATTGTGCGGCGCTGCAAGAGAACCTGCTCGAATCGGAGCTCTTCGGCCACGAGAAAGGGGCGTTCACCGGCGCCGATCGCCAGCGCATCGGCCGCTTCGAGCAGGCCGACGGCGGATCGTTGTTCCTCGACGAAATCGGAGACATGAGCGCGAGCACCCAGGCCAAGATCCTGCGGGTGCTCCAGGAGGACGAGTTCGAACGGCTTGGCGGAACACGCACCATCAAAGTCGACGTGCGCCTGGTCGCCGCCACCAACCGCGACCTGGCCGAGATGGTCAGCGAGGGGGAGTTCCGTGAGGACCTGTACTACCGCCTGAACGTGGTGACGATCCACATGCCGTCGCTCCGGGAACGCAAGGACGACGTGCTCCCGCTGGCGATGTGGTTCATCCGCCGCCTCTCGAGCGAACTCAAGAAGCGGCTCGACGGCCTCGATCCGGACGCGCAGAAGATGCTGCTGCGTTACAACTGGCCCGGCAACATCCGAGAGCTGGAAAACGCCCTCGAGCGCGCCGCGCTGCTGGCCGAGAGCACCATGATCCGGGCCGACGACCTGCGTTTGGGCGACGTGTCGAGCAGCCCCCGAGAGGCCGCATCGGTGGTCAAGATCCCGCCGACTGGCATCGCGCTCGAGGAAATCGAGCGTCAGGCCATCGTCGAGGCGCTCAAGATGTCCAACTGGGTGCAGAAAGACGCGGCGGAACTGCTGGCCATCAGCCCACGGGTGATGAACTACAAGATCAAGACCCTGGGCATCGAGCTGCCGCGCCGACGCATGTCGACCGTCGCCTGAGGACTTCTTACGGCGTCCGAACCACGACGGCCAGGCCGTACCGGTCCATGGCCCGACCGCGAAACGCCTCCGGGCCGGACACCGGCCAGCTGCCGCTGATCCACGGATAGGGATTCGACACGTCGGCCCAGAACGCACCGATGGTGACCAGGCGCGCCACATCGACGTGGGCGCGCACGATCGTGCCCCGGTCCTTTCGGCCGAGGCTCACGCCGTAGAGCCCGTTCGACGCCAGGAACTTCACGAGGCTGTCGTCTCGCGACAATTCCTCGCGGGTGACCGTGAGGCCTACCGACACGCGTCCTGCGACCGGGACCTCGACGCTTCCCCCAACGTAATAGCCGGGTTTGACGATCGGTGCCGGATCCACGCCGACCAGTTCGGCCGAAGTCGCCGTCGGTCCCCAGACGTACCGGGCGTACTCGCCGAACGCTGACACCCACGCGTGCGGCTTCACCCGTGCGCTCACCACCAACGCATCGTCGGTGCGCTTGGATGCCCAATAGCTGGGCAGGCGCTCGACTTTCGATCCCGTGAAGCCCTTCTTGTACGCCAGGCGCAGATCGACCGCCTTGACCGGTTGGGTACGAAGACTCGCGACGGCGGTCAGGGCGCTGTTGGTGTCGAGGGTCGGATCGGCGAAATAGAACCAGTCGTAGTCCTTCTCGCGATTTCCGTCGCCGAGCACCGCCATGATGGCGGCGTCGACCAGCGGCCGTCCGCCGGGGGTGCGATGGGAGTACGCGATCAGCCAGCCGAAGCTGGCCTCGGCATTGAGACGTTGTATGCGCGTCAGGTCCTTGGCGGTCCACGACCCGACTTCGTGCGGTTCGAACCCGATCGGCAGGATGAATCGGCCGAACCTGGTCGAGATGGCGTCGGTGGGGCGCCAGTCCACGTAGCCTTCCCTGAGGGGGCCCTGCTGGTTGACGTAGTCGAGCGCGAAGGTGTTGTACGTATCGACGCGCTTGTGGCCATCCTCGGGATCACAGGGGACGACGGGGCCGACGGCATAGAAGCGCGGGTCGTTGGGAAAAAAGAAACCAGATTCTCCGCAAGCGGGCTTCGAGGCCACCTCGTTGACGGGATTGAAGGAGACGAGGTAGCGCACGCGTTCGGTCACGCGCCCGCTGAAGGTTACCGTGGCTTGTGCCACGCGGCCCTGCTTTTCGAACCCAAGCTGAGCTTGCGCGCCATCGTGCGACCAACCCGCGATCAGCAGGCCGCTGATCTTGAGATGTTCGGTCTGCGCCACCTGCAATCCAAACAGGTCCAGGGGGGCGCCTCCGTCGGGTGCCGCGGCCGTCGCAGGCGGCTCGACCTCCGGTTGAGCGGTCGCGGCTGCGGCGACGAAGGTGAGTGTGAGTGCGGTGAGGATCGTTCGGAGACGTGTCGGCATGGAGTATCAGCGGTGCGATCCGGATCGCGGATGGGCGCGGCGGTAGACGTCGAGCAGCTGGGCGGCGTTGACGTGGGTGTAGCGCTGGGTCGTGCTGAGGCGCGCGTGACCCAGCAGCTCTTGAATGGCTCGCAGATCGGCTCCCCGCTGCAGCAGGTGTGTCGCAAACGAATGCCGCAACGCATGGGGACTGACTCCGACGAGGGTGCCTGTCTGCGCCACGTACCGGCGCAGGAGCCGGTCGACGCTCCGCCCGGTCAAGCGTGTCCCACGATAGTTGACAAACAGCGGATCCGACGCGCGGTCACGCGAACCTCCACCTCGAGCCGCCCGAGACCGGGGCGCTCGGCGCGACGCCTCCCGGACCACGCGAGGCACGGCCAGCACCACAGCCCGGTCCCTCAGCCATGCGCGAAGGGCGCCTTCGCAGGCGCGGTTGAACGGGACGATGCGCTCCTTGCCACCCTTCCCGAACACGCGCACGAGCCGCGCGCCCAGGTCGATGCTGTCGAGATTCAAGGACTCGAGCTCGCCCAGACGCAATCCTGAGGCATAGAACAGCTCCAGGATCGCGCGGTCGCGCCGTCCCAGCGGATGAGTCGTGTCGGGCATCTCGAGCAGCCGCGTCATCTCGGCTTCGGATAGATGCGCGGGCAACGTCTGCCCGCGTCGCGGCGCCACGGTGAGCGCCGTCGGGTCGTGGTCGAGAGACCCTTCGCGGCGGAGGTATCGCGCGAAGGCGCGCAGCGCGGAAATCTTCCGCTGGACCGACGCACGCGCGGCGCCCGCTCGTCCCAGACCCGCGATGTGAGACTGGATCGTCGGCGCGTCGAGATCCGCGAGCGTCAGGGCCTCCACCCGCCGTCCTGTGGTCCGCGCGACACTCGCCAGGTATTGGCGGATGTCGGATTCATAGGCGCGAACGGTGTGCGGTGAAGCGTTCCGGTTGTAGCGGTGGTACGCCAGGAAGGCCGTGAGGAGCTCGATCATCGACGCGCCTGTGTCAAGCAGGGGGCGCTGCCGGCCGACGCGTCGGGAAGGACCGCATTCTGCCACGCTTCCAGATCCCGGAGTGCACGCTCGGCGATGAGTGCCTTGCGTCGCGCTCTGTCCTTCGGCGCACCCTCGAGCGGCGCGATGATCCCGTGCGTGATATTGGACGGCTGATATGTGCGTGAATCGGCGTGGGACACGTAATAGGCCAGCGCGCCAATGGCCGTCGTCCTCGGCGGCGCGCTTGGACACCGGCCCTGCACGAGCGCGGCGGCGTTGCGGCCGGCGATGAGACCCGACGCGGCGGACTCGACATAGCCCTCGACCCCGGACACCTGGCCTGCGAACAGCAGGTCCGGCCGCTGACGTGCCTGCCAGGTCTCGCGCAGGACGGTGGGCCCATTGATGAAGGTGTTGCGGTGCACCATGCCGAAGCGGACGAACTCGGCGTGCTCCAGGCCCGGAATCATCCGCAGGACGCGCTCCTGCTCGCCCCACTTGAGCTGCGTTTGAAACCCCACGAGGCTGAAGTGGTCGCCGGCGAGGTTGTCCTGCCGCAGTTGCACGACGGCGTATGGTGTACGCCCCGTACGCGGGTCGGTCAGGCCGACGGGCTTCATCGGTCCGAATCGCAGCGTGTCGGCTCCTCGATGCGCCATGACTTCCACCGGCAGACAGCCTTCGAAGAACAGCTCCTTGTCGAAGTCGTGCACCGTGGCTGACTCCGCGCCGCGAACCGCCTGATAGAACGCCTCGTACTCGGTCCTGGTCAGAGGGCAGTTCAGGTAATCGCCGGCGCCGTCATCGACCCCACAGGCCGGAGTGGCGCACTCGGCCTCGCTGCCGCGAAGGCTCCGGCCCCATCGAGATGCGCGAAACACCTTGGTGGGGTCGATCGACTCGGCCAGCACGATGGGACTGATGGCGTCATAGAAGTACAGGTGATCGGCCCCGACAAACCTGCGGATGTCGGCCGACAACGCATCCGAGGTCAAGGGACCCGTCGCCACGATCACGGGCGACCAGCCATCCTCCGGCAAGGGGAGCCGTGACACCTCGCCGCGCACAATCGTCACGAGGGGATGGCGTTCGAGGGCGGCCGACACGCCCCGGGCGAACGCCTCGCGATCGACCGCCAACGCCGCGCCCGCCGGCACGCGTGTCCGATCGGCCACCTGCAGGATCAGCGATCCCAGTCGACGCATTTCCTCCTTCAGCAGGCCGACGGCGTTTTCGATCTTGTCGGCCCGGAAGGAATTGCTGCACACGAGCTCGGCCAGGTGGTCGGTCTTGTGCACCGCCGTGGCGCGCACGGGCCTCATCTCGTGGACGGCAACCGGCACCCCGCCGCTCGCCGCCTGCCACGCGGCCTCGGAGCCGGCAAGGCCTCCACCGACGATGTGAATCACGCCGCTGTCCATGACACGCTGGGCTCGATCACGGGTCCCTTCTCACCGAGGCCGCCACGATCATGGGTCAGCCGTTCGCTTCTTGGTCTTGGCTCGGCTGCGCTTCGCCCCGGCGGCGCTCTTCCTGGCCGGGCGGCTCTTGCGACCTGGCGCCGCGTTCGCGCGCGCCTCGAGCATCGCCGTCGCGTCGGCCATCGTGACCGATTCGATCGCGGTGCCTTGGGGCAGCGACGCGTTGGTCGTTCCGTCGGTGACGTAGGGCCCGTACCGCCCGTCGAGAATGCGGACGGGCGCGCTCGACACCGGATGGGCCCCGAGCGCACGCAGCTCCTTGGCCGCGGCACGTGGGCGTCGGACAGACTTCTTCTCCTGCGCCAAGAGCGCCTTCGCTCGTTCCAGCGTAATCGTGTACACGTCGTCTCGCGGCTCGAGCGATCGGAACTCTGAGCCTTGACGGACATAGGGGCCAAAACGCCCGAGGTTGGCCTGAATCGCTTCGCCGTTGTCGGCGACGCCGAGGTCGCGGGGCAGCGAGAGCAGCCGCAGGGCGTCGGAGAGGCCGACCGTTTCGTGGGTCAGCTGCCGTCCGAGGGACGCGCGTCGGGGCTTGGGGGCGTTCTTGTCCGCTGGGGTTGGCCCCAACTGGACGTAGTATCCGAATCGGCCGTGCATGAGGTACACGTGCTCAACGGTGTCAGGGTCGATGCCGAGCGACTTGGGTCCCTCAGCCTTCGCCCTGATGAGCGCCAGCGCCTTTTCACAGGTCAGGTCGGCTGGCGCAAGCTCGTCTGGGAGCGCCGCTCGAGGGCCCTCGTCGGCAGACTCCCCCAGCTGGAGAAAGGGACCAAAGCGACCGATGCGGACGCGAACGGCCAACCCCGAGTCCGGGTCGTCACAGACCTCGAAGACCGGATAAGCAATCTCCTGGCCTTTGTCCTCGACCAGATTCTCGAGCCCATGGTGCTTGCCGTCGCCGTGATAGAACTCTCGCACGAAGTCGAGCCAGTCCTTTTCGCCGTTTGAAATCCGGTCCAGGATTTCTTCCATCTCCGCGGTGAATCCGATGTCCACGTAGTCGCCAAAGTGCTCACGGAGCAGGCGCGTCACCGCGAAAGCCGTGAAGCTCGGCACCAGCGCCTTCCCCTGGTGCCACACATAGCCCCGGCGCTGAATCGTCGCCACGGTCGGCGCATAGGTCGAGGGGCGGCCAATCCCCTCCTCTTCGAGTCGCTTCACCAGCGACGCCTCTGTGTACCGCGCCGGAGGCGTCGTCTGGTGTCCCTTTGGCTCCACCCCGGCCACGACCAGCCGCTCATCGACGGCATCGGGCGCGAACACGCGCTCGCCCACCGTGAGCGTCGGCAGCAGAGTCTCCTGCTCATCGAGTTCGGCAGCCGGATCGTCGCTGCCTTCCACATACGCGCGAAGGTATCCGGAAAACTCGATCGCTTTGCCGCTGGCCGTCAACGCCGCGGCTTCGCCGTCGGTGCCAGTGCCGGTGATCTCGATGGTGGTCCGGAGCATTCGAGCGTCGGCCATCTGGGAGGCGATTGCACGCTTCCAAATCAGCTCGTAGATTCTGAGCTCGTCGGTTTCGAGCACACGCTCGAGTGTTTGCGGCGTGCGCCGAAAATCCGTGGGGCGGATGGCCTCGTGCGCCTCCTGCGCGTTGCGCACCTTGGTCTGGTACTGTCGCGGGCCGGGGTGGAACTCCGCGCCGTACATGCCGGTCACGGCCTGGCCCGCTTCCCTCAGCGCCTTGTCGCTCAGCGTGGTGGAATCGGTCCGGTGATAGGAAATCAGACCCTCCAGATCGCCGCCACCGATGTCGACGCCTTGAAAAAGCCGTTGGGCGACCTGCATCGTTCGGTCGGCCGAGAAGCCAAACTTCCGGTTGGCCTCCTGCTGGAGCGTGGAGGTGGTAAACGGCGGCGCCGGCCGCTGGGTGAACGGCCGTTCCTCCACACGAGTGACCGCCCATGGCAGGTTTCGCGACAGCGTGGACAGGAGCTCCCGCGCTCCGGCCTCGTCCAGCACCCGCACGCCCCGCCCCGTGAGGGCGCCTTTCTCGTCGAAGTCCTTCCCCGTGGCGATGCGCGCCTCGCCGAGGCGGACGAGTGTCGCCGTGAACTCGCGGTCCTCCGCACGGATGCGGGCCTCGAGGTCCCAATAGCTGGCTGACCGGAAGGCCATGCGTTCTTCTTCGCGTTCGACGATGAGTCGAACGGCGACGCTCTGCACACGACCCGCGCTCAGGCCGGTCTGTACCTTCTTCCACAGCACGGGCGACAGCGTGTAGCCGTACAGCCGGTCGAGAATGCGGCGACTCTCCTGGGCGCGCACCAGGTTCTCGTCCACGTCTTCGTGCGCTTCTCGCAGCGCTTCCTTGATGGCGTCCTCGGTGATCTCGTGAAACACGATCCGGCGGACGCGGACTTTCGGCTTCAACAGCTGTTTCAGATGCCAGCTGATCGACTCGCCTTCCCGATCGGGGTCGGTGGCCAGAATCACCTCCGACGCATCTTTGAGGGCGGCCTTGAGATGCTGGACGTGCCGCTTCTTGTCTGCGGGCACGACGTAATACGGGGTGAAGTCTCCGTCGGTATCCACGCCGAGCCGGCCCCAGGGCTTGTCCTTGATCTCCTTGGGCACCTCGGCGGCAGACTCGGGCAGATCACGGACGTGGCCATAGCTGGCCTCGACTCGATACCGGTTGCCGAGGAAGCGACTCAGCGTCCGAGCCTTGGCAGGCGACTCCACGATGACCAGCGATTTCGGCATCCTTGTCCTAGAGAGGCGTCGCCTCAGCCCAGCAAGGCTCCGCCTCGCTGGTTGGCAGCAACTTCCGACCCGCGCGTCGTCCGCGCGAGACGTCTTGAACGGGCGTGTCCACGACGTGACTCATGTGATGAGAACCTGAGATCTCCGCGCGCCCCACCGACGGTCAAGTCAAGTTCTCCAGGCCGTGGCAAGCCATTTACGTTAGCACGCGGCTGAAACGGCCGCCTCCGATTCGCCGGATTCGACCTGCCAACTCGAGTTCAAGGAGTCGCGACAGCACGAAAGCGGCAGATTGGCCGGTGTGTACGGCCACCTCCTCTGCCGAGAAGTCAACCGCGACGGGCAGCTCGTCTTCGTGGCCGTTCTCCGACGCCCGGGGCGTGGCGTTTCCGGTGGATTCTGCCTCACCACAGAGGTCCAGCAGGATGTCGTCGGCTGATTCGACGATGCGCGCCCCGTCCCGAATCAGACGGTGGCCCCCGCGGTTTCGGTCCCCCGTCACTGGGCCCGGCACCACGAACACCTCTCGCCCCTGCTCCAACGCAGCGCCCGCCGTGATGAGCGCGCCACTCTTCTCGGCCGCTTCGACGACCACGACCGCGGAAGAGAGCCCGCTGATCACCCGGTTGCGAAGAGGGAAATGGTACGGTTTGGGCGCCATGCCCGGGAGGAACTCGGTGATCACGGCGCCGTCGCGTCGCATTTCACGGGCCAGCGCCTCGTGTTCCGACGGATAGATGCGGTCAATGCCGCATCCCAGCACGCCGATCGTCTGACCGCCAACGCGAACCGTTGCCTTGTGCGCCGCCGAATCCACGCCCCTCGCCAGGCCTGACACCACGACGATGCCTCGGGACGCCAGGTCGGCCGCCAAACGCTCGGCCATCGACAGGCCGTGGGCGGTGGCGGCTCGCGAGCCGACCAGGGCGATCGCCGGACGCCTCAAGACAGCCGACTGGCCTGTCAGCCAGATCACAGGGGGCGGGCACGTGATGGCCGCCAGAAGTGGGGGGTACCGCGGATCGAGGAGCGCGATAGCCTCGGCGCCGACTGCGGCGGCCCGGTCGAGCTGGCGCCCGGCGCGCTCCGCGAGATGGTCGGCGGGCCCGGCTCCCCGACGGCATCGACAAAGCCACGGCAGTAGGGCTTCCCCAGCCATCCGCGGGGCCAGGGTTGCCTGATCGTCTTCAGTGGACAGTCCCATTACGGACCGAACAACGGCCGCCTGAAAACGCCGATCGCCGAACGCGAGGAGCGACAGGGCCACGGCTTCGGTTGGAGTCATCGACATCCTCCCGGGGCCCCGCCTGGACCGCCCCTCCCCTGAGGGTACAGTCAAAAAGGCCAGGGTCCCCCAAGTGTTGCCCGGGGCACCTGACCTTGGTTTTCACTATACGCGGGCGGCGCCAGCTCCACAAGTCACGCGACCCTCTATTCCCTTGCCCCCACCTTCTTCCAGCCGATATAGTGACCTCATCGCAACATGTTCGTGCCCATCGTCTTCGCGGTCCTGGTGACGCTGTCCGCCATCGCGGCGCCCGCGTTCGCCGATCAGCGAAGCGATGCCAAACAGCAGGTCGAGTTCGGCATCCAGGTCGCGCAGCGGGGGTTGTGGCGGGAGGCGATCTATCGCTGGGAACGCGCCACCCAGCTGGATCCGAGCTATGCCGCCGCCTTCAACAACCTGGCGGTGGCCTACGAGCACGAAGGGCAGTTGGACAAGGCACGAGACGCCTACGAGAAGGCGCTCGCGATCGAGCCCAACAACCAGATGATTCGGCAGAACTTCGATCTCTTCAAGGAGATCAATGATCGCACGACAAAGAAAGACGGCCGTTAGCCTGTTGCTGGCGCTCGTGGGCGCGGTCGCCGGCTGCACGAGTTACTTTGAAATTCCGATCGAGACGCCGATCCAACCCAAGCTCGACGTCGGGGCGTTTCAACGAGTGCTCGTGGCGGGATTCATCGCGGGCGGAGACGACGAAGTCGACGCCAACCTCGAGACGGTGCGCCTGCTGCGCAGCCAGCTCCGGCAGAAGAGCAGCCTCCGCGTCGTCGAAGCCGAAGCCTTGCCGCTCACGGAAGTGGCGGCCCACCTGGGCCCGCCAGCCGCCACGGCGCCTCCCGAAGTTTCGACCTCCGGCGATGGGTTGCCCCTCATCAAGGAGGAACGGGATTTCGAGCCGTACGAACGCATTTTCGCCGAAGCGGAGTACTGGAAGAAGGTCGGTGAAGCACACCAGCAGCCGCTGATCGTCACGGGCATGGTGCTGTTCCGACCGCATGCAAGTTCCGGATTCGTGCAGCGGGAACAGGAGATCTACGATTCCTTCGGCAGGCGTCGGGTGGTCCCGCAGCGCGTCTACATGGAACGCAAGGGCTTCATCCTCCGCCCGACATTCATCTTCATCGACGGTCGCAGCGGGCAGGTCCTGCACAGCGAGACGTTCCGGGAAGAGATCCTGTACAACCAGGACAGCCAGACTCCGGCCTTGTCGTCGTACTTCGAACTCATGGACCGGCTTCTCCCGACCTTCTTGAACTCCATGAGTGCCCAGAAGATTCGCGGAACGCGAGTGCTGCTCAAGGACTAGCGAGGCTTCGCCTGAGACCGCCGAGCATGTTGGGCGGTGAGGCTCCGCCTCGCTGATATGGAATGACTGCTTGTCAAGCCCCGACCTTTCGATAGTGGCTTGGCGATAGCGCCAGCAAGCGTCAGCTTGCTGGCATAAGAGCTTCCGACCACGTGGCGGGCGCGGTG
>JBQTIE010000019.1:0-3750 GCA_052389315.1 Acidobacteriota bacterium | reverse complement strand
CTGCAGCCGCTGGTCGATCGCGTGACGGATCCGCGTGTGGCCACCTACGTCGAGGTCCACGCCGGCGATGCAGATCTGACGGGTGCGCACGTGACCTTCGAGGTGTCCGCATCCAGCCAGGCGGGCGCGATCGTCGGCGTGCGCGCGGACGTCGTGTCGAAGGATACGCATTTCGGCGTGGCACGCGGCGTCATGCCGCTCGATCAGTTGCCGCCGGGTCGCTACATCGCCTACGCGCGCGTGGTCGTCGGCGGCGAGGAACGCGGCTTCGTGACGCGTCCGTTCACCTACGAGCCGCGCTGAGAAACTGAAAAGGGGCGCACACGGGCCTCGATCATCCCCGTCACGCGGCGAGGAGGGAGCGGATGAGCGTCTGGCCTGGGAATCGGGCGAGACCGAGAAGAACGTTGGGCGGGTCGCGGTGCGGCTCGCGGATCAACTCCGAGAGCCGCCGCCAGGATCAACGGCTATGACAGGTGCTTGCCGACCAGCTTGGTCATCTCGAACATGTTGGCTTGTGCCTTGCCGCCAAACACGGTCTTCAACGCCGCGTCTGCCTTGATCATCCGCCTGTTGGTCTGATCCTGCAGACCGTTCTTCTTGATGTACGCCCACAGCCGCTTCGTCACTTCAGTCCGGGGAATGGGCTTGGCCCCGACGATGGCCGCCAGTGCCGGGCTCGGTGTCACCGGCTTCATGAAGGCGGCGTTGGCTTTACGAGCGGGTTTCTTGGTCTTGCTCGCGCGCTTGGCACTCTTTGCTTTCTTGGCCATCTGGTCTCCTTGACGCAACATTGAACATCCCGAACGGCCGCCGCTGATAGTCGGCCGCCCCGTCGCTGAACGGCTGGCTCAGCGTCCAGCCAGCGCATAAAGACTATCGCAGAAATGCCCTCTCCTGCGCAGTACTTCACTCCGTGGCAAGTTGGAACGGCCGGTCGCGTCGGGAACCGTCGTCTACGGAACGACGTCGAAGACCAGGGATCCGCGGTTGTCGCCCAGCCCGGAATCGCAGTCGTTGACGCGCAGGGACAGCACGCCGTCAGCCTGGGCTGTGTACTGCCCGCCGTTGCCGACGACGAAGATCTCCCCGGCGATGCGGCCGATGACGGTGCCCCGCCGTTCGTCCGGAAGCGGGTCGCAGCAACCCGGGTCGCCGCACACGAAGTCGCGGCCTTCCCCGTGGGCGACCGTGACGTCCTGCTCGACGATCTGGCCGCCCTTGAGCGTGAGCGTGAAGGATTGCTGGGCCTTCAACATGATGCCGGTGTCCTGCCACCCTTGGTTGGCCGCCACTTCGACCGAGCGGGTCCCGGCGTTGCCGGTCGCCGGACCTGATGCACTCGAGTCCGGCGTCGGTGAGCCGGCCCCACCGCAGCCGACCACCGACCACCACCCGGCGAGCAGCACTGCGCGGCCGGCCATGAGTCTCCACGGTCTGTTGTGCGTGCTGATCATCCGGTCATGATAATCCGTCGGCCCCCCGGGTCGCAGCGGCCGGCCCACCGCACCCCGGCACCGGCCACACCTTGCCCACCTGACGCACCCGCACTCGTTGTAGCCTTGTCAGACGGTCCATGCCCTCGCCTGCCGCTTCCGTCGCCCCGCCGCGCCACCTCACGGTTGAGCGCGCGTCTCTCACCGTCGAGGGGCACACGCTCCACGACGTGTCCCTCGGCGGCTGGGCCTACGGGCCCGAGCTGGGCACGGCGCCGGTCGTGATCGTCGTTGGCGGCATCACCGCCTCGCCGTTTCCGTTCGGCGACGATCGCGAAGACGAGGTTCGAGAGCCGTGGTGGCCCGCCCTCTGTGCCCCCGACCTGATCGACCCGTCACGCCACACGGTGCTGTGCCCTTGCTGGCCCGGCAACGGGTCGACCTGGCGCGGCTTCGACGAGGGGCCGCTGCCGGCGATCTCGGTGCTTGGCCTGGCCGATCTCATGGGGGCCTGGCTCGAAGGGTGTCAGGTATCGACGCCCGTCACGTTGGTCGGCGCCAGCCTGGGCGGCATGGTCGGTGTCGCGTTTGCCGTGAGACACGCGGAGCGCTGCGGGCGGCTGATTGCCATCTCCGCGGGGTTGCGTCCAGACGGCTGGGGCACCGCCACGCGCCATCTCCAACGCGAGCTCGTGCGAGACGGGCTGCGCAACGGCGATGTCGCCACGGGCATGCGCCGCGCGCGGCAGCTCGGCATGCTCACCTATCGCGGGCGCCGCGAGCTGGACATCCGATTCGGCCGCCTCGCTCCCGGGCTCGACCAGCCGCCGGTGGCGGAGTATCTCGAGCATCACGGGCGCCGCTTTGCGGAACGTTTCCCCGTCCGCACCTTCCTCCTGCTCAGCGAGGCGATCGACCGCGGCTCGATTGCCGACGGCCCGCATCAGATTCGCACGGCCATGGAAGCGGTGACGGCCGAGACCATCATCGTCGGCGTGCCAGGCGACATGCTGTTCCCCTGGGCGCTTCAGGTGGAGCTGCATCGCGAGCTTCAGGCGGCCGGTGCACAGTCGTCGCTGTGGACCTTTGAATCCGAGTTCGGCCACGACGCGTTTCTCGCCGATCAAGATCGGCTGGCCGACCTGCTCAGGGGCGCTGGCGCGTTCGGCCGCGACGCACACGAAGCCCGCCGGCCGCGCTTCGAAGGCGTCGGACGGGAGCCGGTGCGCGAAGTGCGGATTGGTCTGGTCGGCTGCGGCGTGGTCGGCCGCGGGTTGCTCGAAATGATCGAACGGCAACGAAGCGCGGTCGCCGATCGGTACGGCGTCAGCTTTCGTGTGGCGCACCTGGCGGTGCGCGATGTGACGAAGGATCGCGGCCCGCTCGCCTCGGCCATTCCGCGCACCAACCAGCCGCTCGATTTGGTCAGTGATCCAGAGGTCGACGTGGTCGTCGAGCTGGCAGGCGGCAGCGACATGGAGCCGGTCCTCAGCGCCGCGCTGGCGGCCGGCACGCCGGTGGAGACCGCCAACAAGGCGCTGCTGGCGTCGAAGCTGGCCGAACTCGGGGTGCTCTCGCAGCGCACCGCCACGCCGCTGTACTGCGAGGCCGCGGCGGCCGCGGCGCTGCCCATTCTGCGTCACCTCAGCCATCGAGCCGACGAAATCGACAGCCTCGCGGGCATTCTCAACGGAACCTGCAACTTCGTCATCACCCGCATGGAGCAGGCCGACTTGTCGTTGGATGACGCGCTCGCCGAGGCGCAGGCGCTCGGCTTCGCCGAGGCGGATCCCTCGCTCGACCTCTCGGGCCAGGACGCCGCCGCCAAGCTCTCGATCCTCGCCTATCGCGCGTTCGGCGCATGGGTCCATCCCGACGGGTTTCTCGTCCGAGGTCTGCAGGCGGTCGGACCCGAGGACTGCGACCTGGCCGAGGCGCTGGGCTGTCGCATCAGGCTCATCGCGCGGGCGGCACGCGTGGGGGGCGCGCTCGACATGGGCGTCGAGCCGCTCCTGCTTCCCGCCTGGCACCTCCTCGCCTCGGTGGAAGAAGAGTACAACGCGGTCTACCTGCGCTGCGCGGCCTCGGGCGACCTGAGCCTGTTCGGCAAGGGCGCGGGCGCGCTTCCGACCGCGACGGCCGTGCTCGGCGACCTCATCGATCTTGCACAGGATAATTCGGTGCGCTGGCCAGTGCCTCGCGCCTTGCCTGTGGCCGGGCTGGCGAGCGGCGTCCCGGCACCCCACCGCCGCCACTACCTCCGGGCCACCGCCGATCCGCACCCGGGCCTCGACCGGCGAATCGAGAGCCTGGT
>JBQTIE010000018.1:0-13158 GCA_052389315.1 Acidobacteriota bacterium | reverse complement strand
ACGTAGATGCCCTCGTTGTCGAAGTTCTCGTTCTTCGCGCGGTTCACCAACATCACATACTGTTCGAGGTGCGTGTTCCAGTGCACCGACGGCCCCCAGAACGCGTCGGCGGCGGCCTGGCCGTCATGCCAGGGTTGTGTGACTGTGACCAGCGGCGTGCCCGCCGGATAGCTCCAGCGCACGGCGGTCTCCGCGACATCGTCTCCGATGCGGCTCGCGGGAATCCATGCGCCGTCTTGCCAGAGCGACACGGCGCCTTGGGGGGCGTCTCGGTTCGCCCACGCCAGGCGAGCCACGGCGACGCCCTGCGCCGATCGATGCCTCGCGTACTGGCTCACGAAGAGGTAGAGGTGCGTGGCATCGGGCGCCAGCATGGCGCTCACATCGCCGACCCCGCCGACAACGAACCGGTTCGACGACCCGCAGGCCAGGTCGTCCGGCGACGACTCCAGGATCGTGCCGAGATCCTCCCACGTCTGTCCGCGATCCGTGGACTTGGCGGCGCCGATGCGAGGAATCTGTCGCTCGGGCCGACCGCACGCATCGGCCGGCACTTCGTGGTGGTAGTAGCCGTACCAAGTCCCTGCATCGTCGCGAACGACCGACTCGATCCAGACGCCGTGGCCTGGATGCGGCGTGATCTGGACCGCGGCCTCCGCCGGCCGCATCTGGTGGAGGTCGTCACCCAGAATGAGGGCCGGAATGCCGCCCCAGGAGGTGAGGCCACGCAACGTCCAGCGGCCCTCGGCCAGGTCCCAGGTGAGGGGGACATTGGAATCCACCGCGCCTGGCATCACGAGCCGGGATGCGGGCACGAGCCGCGCTGTCGGGATCGGCGTGTCCTGGGCCGCCACTCCGAGCGCGAGCGCCCCGATCAGGGCGCTCGCGAGAAGAGTCCGTCTGGGCTGCGATCTACGATGCACGACGTGTCAGTTTACCCTCTCCAGTCGACGATCGACGGGGCGCGCAGGGCGCGCCCCGTCAGAACGAGTATCGGGCTGTGAACTGGAGCGTGCGTGAGTAATTGGCCTGCGCGGTGACGCGGCCGAATTGGGCGTTGCCTTGCGCCGAGCTGGCCAGCGCGGCGTACCACGGGTTGTCGAACAGATTGATCACCTCGACCCGCAGCGTGGCCCGTTGCGCGCCAGTGACGGGGAAATCCTTGTTGATAGCCAGATCGGTCGAGTTGCGCCACGGCGAATACACGCCGGGCAACAACCGGGGGGCATTGCCAAACGTGCCCGCCACGGCTTGCGAGAACGCCGCCGGATCCAGATAGAGATTGTCTTGTGGGTTCTTTCTCAGGCGGTCCGTGATGCTCCCCGGCACCTGAACGGCAACGCCGGGCACGAGATTCGGCCGCTGCGCGGCGCCGAGCAGGTTGTTGTTGTTGACGGTCTGGCTCACGCCCAACGGGAAGCCGCTCTGCATCTGAATCACCGCCGAGATGGACCAGCCCCCGGCGATCCAGCTGCCCAGCCTGCTCGTGAGCCATCGCTGGCCGGCACCGAACGGGAGGCGGACAATCGGGCTTGCCACCAGCTTGTGCGGCGAGTCCAGGCGGCTGCGTCCGTACTCGGCGTCGGGATTGAAGTATTCCGACCAGGGGATCGCGGTGTTGTTGTCGAGGATCCCCGGAGCGTTGGAGTAATAGTTGCCCTGCCCGAACTGGTTGTCGTGCAGCCGGCTGTAGGTGTAGCTGATGCGGCCGCCCCACCATCCGGTGGCGCGCTTGTTGATCTGGATCACGCCGGCGTGGTACTGCGAGCGCGCCAGGGTGCTGTAGATCATGTTGATGTCCCCAAACTGCGGGAAAGGGCGGAGGAGCAGGTTCCGCTGGATCGTGGTGCGCGTCGTGAACGCGCCGGCGCCCGCCACGCCCAGGAACGGATTGGGCACGGTCTGCGTGAGAAAGTTGGTGCCGCCGGGGTTATTGAGCGAGAGGTATCTCGCGTCCAGCTGGTTGATGTTCACCGATCCGGTCCCCGTCCCGCCCCACGTGAGATTCCGCCCCGTCGAGCCCAGGTAGGTCAGCCCGATGCTCATGTCACCGGGCAACTGGCGTTGGACGTCCACCGAATACTGGTGGACGCGCGGCGCGGTGCGCTCGGGATCGACGAAGGTAATGCTGGTGCTCGTGCCGGTCAGCAGACCGCTGGCGTTGCCTGAAACCGGTGTCAGACCGCTGGGGAACGGGTTGTCGATCGAGGTGATAGGCCTGAGCGTGTCCTGCTGGAGTGAAGTGGTCTGCGCATAGCCTGGCGTGCTCTGGCTCCCGGACTGCCACGGCGCCCAGAAGAGGCCGTATCCGGCGCGCACGACCGTCTTCTGGTTGAGGCTGTACGCCATGCCGAAGCGGGGCGACGCCTTGACCTTCGGTGGTCGGCCCACGTACTTGTTCGCCCCGTTCAGCCCGGCGTACGTTAGTCCACCCAAGACCTGCCGTGCGGGCGTCCCGGCGACGGGGTCGGCCGGGATCGTCACGTTGAGGGGACTCACGACGCTGCGATCGAACCCGACGACGAGAGCATCGTTGGCTTCCGAGAGGCCCGTTTCGTGCTCCAGCCGCACGCCGTAGTTCAGCGTCAGCTTGTCGGTGACGCGCCAGTCGTCCTGCACGAAGAACCCGTAGTACCTGAGGAAGTTGTCGAAGCGGGTATTGAGCGTCGCGCTGCCGGAGGAGGGGTAGCCGAGCAGCAGGTCGGCGATGGCGTTGCGGCTGGTTGCTGCGGGGTTGTTGGCGCTGCTGCCCGTGAATTGCCCGTTGAACGTGAAGGACCCGGCCGACTGCCCGTGCGCCAGGGCGTCAACGCCGAGGATGCGGTAGTCGGCCCCCATCTTCATGCTGTGGGACCCGGCCAGCTTCATGACCGAGCCGTTGACGCCCCAGGAGTAGTAGTTGCGATCCGACTGACCGCTGAACCCGGTGCCGTTGTACCCGGTCAGCGTGAGGGCCGGGAACTTCTGCACGGGGATCGCGTTGGCGAACACGGGATTGAACCCGAGCGTTCGCGCGTCGAAGTCGAACGGCAGACTGTTGTCGTCGTCGAACGTGTTCATCCCGAAGCGCAGCGTCGCGACCGTGGTGGGGTTCAGGATGTAGGTGTTGTTCAGGACGAAGACGTTGATGACCCGATCGAGCTGATAGCTCGGTGCGGCGTACCGGGCCTCCGTGAAGTAGTTGGCATCGGGCTCCGACGAGCTCTGATAGAGGTAGACGCCGCTCATCGAGATGGCGTCGGAGAACTGGTGATCGAGCTTGAAGGAGCCCTGGTAGGCCGTGGACTTGATGATGTCCTGCGCCGGGAAGTTCACGTTGCCGTCCTCGACGTCGCGAGTGGGCAGGGGGAGCGCGCCCATCAGCGCGCGGCCGACCGGGTTGATGCGGTTGGGGGGGATGACGTTGCCGGGGAACGGCTGGCGATTGCCGTTGGCGTCCGTCGTGAGCGGATCGTAGATGATGATCGGACGTCCCTGCGAGTCGGTCACGCGGCTGAAGTCTCCGTTGCGCATCGCCGTGGTGGGAAACCGGAGGCCGGCGTTCTGCGACTGGCCATCCTGGTACCCTTCACCCGCCACCCAGAAGAACGTCTTGCCACGCAGGATGGGGCCGCCCACGCCGCCCCCGGTGTTGCGCCAGTACTGATCGTTGGTCTCGATGCCGCGAATCTCGTTGAAGAAATTCGGTCCCACGAAGGCGTTCGGGCGCGCGAGGAAGAAGCCAGAGCCGCGAAACTGGTTGGACCCCGAGCGCGCGGTGGTGTTGAACACGCCGCCCCCGGTGCGACCCATCTCGGCGTCGTAGGTGTGCACCTGGACGCGCACGTCTTCGACCATCTCGCCGCTGGGATTGGTGGAGGAGCGGTTGACGAGGTCGGTGACGGGGAAGCCGTCGAGCAGATAGTTGTTGGCGCGCACACCACCGCCGCCGATGGAGAGCGTGGACGCGCCGGATTGATCCTGCATGCGGTTCCAGTGGGTGTCGCCGCTGCTCTGGACGGTCGGTACCGTCACCGCCATGAGGAAGATGTTGCGGCCCACGCTCGGCAGCATCTCGAGGGTCTTGGCGTCGAGCACGTCGGCGTGGGACGCATTGGAAGTCTCGATGAGCGGGGCGTCAGCGGTGACCGTAATGGTCTCCTCGACGGTGCCCACTTCCAAGGTCACGTCGAGCGTCACGAAGGTCTGCGTGGCGATCCGAAGGCCACGGCGCTCGAAGGTCTTGAAACCCTGGACGGTGGCGCGAATCGTGTAACTGCCGGGGTCGAGGGCGGGGAAGGAATACTCGCCGGCCTCGTTGCTCACAGTGTCTCGGCTGATGCCCGTGGCCTCGTTGGCCAGCGTGATCGTGACGCCGGGAATCACGCCCTGATTGTCCTTGACGGCGCCGCGGAGACCGCCTTGGAAGGTTTGCGCCGAAACCGTCGGGGGGACAACCCACGACGCCACGCACACCAGGCCGATGACCGTCCGTACGAGAATCCTCATGGTCGAATCCTCCCTGGATCACGCGCGAGGCGGGCTCGCGCATCAATAGCCGACGCGTGCGTGAACGATACTACGGGTGCTCGAGAGCGACGATGGCTCTTTTTGGCCCTCCGGGGAGCCGCAGCCGCGACGATGACATTCGAAGACAACGCCTCGAACCGCGCGGTTTCCTCTACAATGCCCGAATGCACGTGTGTCGACTGACGTTCCGCCCACTCCTCGCCGCGGCTGTGAGCGTTGGGTTGCTGGCCACGCTTGCGGCCCAGCAGCCTCCGCAGCCCCCGTCGCCGCCCCCAGGTCAGCCGGCCGGGCGCGGAGGCCCACCGGGGGGGCCGGGAGGCGGCCCACCCGGAGGCGCCCCTCCCGCTCGTCCCATCGTCCCGGCGTCCGCCAGCACGATTGCCGCCAAGCCGGACGCGTTCTATGGCCAGGTCGTGTCGATCTACGCGGCCGTCGAGCAGCGACTGACGCCGACGGCGTTTTCAGTGGATCAGGACAAGACCAAGGCGACCGGTCATGAGGTGGTCGTCCTCGCGCCCCGCCTGCACGAGCCCGTCGAGCTCAACGCCTACGTCACCGTCATCGGTGAGGTGGTCCATGCCGATGCGGAGGAAATCGCGAAGAAGGCCAAGCCCAACGCCCCCGGACTGCCCCCGGAGGTGCTGGCAAGATACGCCGGGCGCCCGGTGATCCTGGCCACCAACGTGATCAACGGGGTGTTCACCGATCTCGCGCGGTTCATTCCGCCGCCCATGACGCCGGAGGAAATGGTCCTCGACAAGGCGATGAAGTCGGTCGGGGGTGCCAACGGGGCGCTCCGCAAGGGCGTGGATGGATCCAACGTCGAGCTCGTCAAGACCAATACGGCGATCCTCGCCAAGGCCTTCGCCGAGACCGAGGCGTTCTGGAAGGCGCGGGGCCGAAGCGACGCGGTCAAGTTGGCGCAGACGGCACGTACGGCCGTCCAAGCCATCGAATCCGCGGCGGGGATGGGCAACTGGAACGAGGCGAAGGCCCAGAACACGACGCTCGGCCAGCAGTGTCAAAGCTGCCACGGCATGTACCGCGAGCGCGGGGAAGACGGCTCGTTCTTCATCAAGCCAGGCAGTGCGGGGCCTGGCGGCAGCTAATCGAGAGCGCACGAACCACGGAGGGGGCGCTCGCTCGGCCGATCCTCCACGCCGATATCGACCATTTCAACGGATCAAGGGGCACACCCATGAAGAAGACGTTTGCGTTCGCGGCCGTGATTCTCCTGGCTTCCTCGGCGCTCGCATGGGCGCAGCCGCCGGCGGGCGCTCCCGGCGGAGGGCAAAACCGCCAGCGGCAGGCGCCCGATCCCCGCTCGATGGGCGGCGGCGACTGCCGCAACAACCCGTACAACTGCGCGGACACGCCGAATCCGCTTCCCGCGGCCACGACGGTGTGGATCGAGGAGATGACGTGGATGGACGTGCGCGACGCGTTGAAGGCCGGGAAGACGACCGCCATCATCCCCACCGGCGGGATCGAGCCCAACGGCCCCTGGCTCGTCACGGGCAAGCACAACTACGTGCTGCGCGCCAATTGCGACGCGATTGCCCGCAAGCTCGGTAACGCCTTGTGTGCGCCGATCATCGAGTACGTGCCCGAGGGCGCCATCGAGCCGAAGACGGGGCACATGACCAGCCCGGGCACGATCAGCCTGCGTGAAGAGACCTTCCAGGCGCTGCTGACCGATGTGGCCCACAGCCTGAAGATGCACGGGTTTCAGAACATCATCTTCATCGGCGACAGCGGCGGCAATCAGGGAGGCCAGCGTGCGGTGGCGAACGCGCTGAACACCAAGTTCGCCGGCGCCGCCGTCGTGGCGCACGTCCAGGAGTATTACGACTACGCGAGCGTCGGGAAGTTCATGGCCTCGCAGGGCATCACCGAAGGGACCAGCGACAACCTGCACGACGACCCGATCATCACGCTCAACATGTTCATCACCGATCCAAAGTCGGTGCGCTTCGACGAGCGGGTCAAGGCGGGCAAGGCGGCGATCAACGGCGTGGACCTCTCGAATCGCGCGAAGTCCACAGAGCTGGCGAAGAAGGTCGTCGAGTTCCGGGCCGAGCAGACGGCCAACGCCATCAAGAAAGCCATTGCCCACAAGGGAACGCTGCCGGCGCCGACGCGAACCCAGCAGTAGTCCGCGGCGCCACCGATCGTGCGCGACGCCAGAGGGCGGCCTGGGATTCCCACGCCGCCCTCTCGGGCTGGACGCACCCCACGGGGTGCACGAAACCCGAAAACCGCCGCTAGGAGCCCGTCCGAGTAATCAACTATAGCGGTCCGGGCATGGCCAAGACGTATCGACCGTATCTTCCGGAGCAGGACTTCTTGCTGCCGCCGACGCTGCGCGAGTGGCTGCCGGAGGATCACCTCGCGTACTTCGTCAGCGATCTCGTCGATCACTTGGATCTGTCGGCGATCACGGCGGTATATGAGGCGGAGGACCGCGGCTATCCGCCGTACCACCCGGTGATGATGACGAAGGTGCTGGTCTATGCGTACTGCGTGGGCGTCTTTTCGTCGCGCCGAATTCAGCGGCGTGTGGTGGAGGACATCGCGTTCCGTGTGCTCGCGGCGGGCAACACACCAGACTTCCGCACGATCGCGGACTTTCGCAAGACGCACCTGACGGCGTTGACCGGGTTCTTCGAGCAAGTGTTGGGCGTGGCGCGCGACCTGGGCGCGGTGCGCATGGGTCGCGTGGCCGTCGATGGCAGCAAGGTGAAGGCGAACGCGTCGAAGCACAAGGCCATGAGTTATGACCGCCTGCCCGTGAAGGCGCGCCAACTGCGCGATGAAGTGACCGCGTTGCTCGCGGAGGCGGAGGCGGTGGATGCACGCGAAGATGCCGAGCTCGGCGCGGGCCGGCGGGGCGACGAGTTGCCGGCCGAACTCCAGCGGCGCGAGACCCGGTTGCGCCGCATTCGCGAGGCGACCCGCGCCCTGAAGGCCCGCGCCAAGGAGGCCGCGGTGGCGGCCGGCACGCCGACAGAGACGGCGAAGCCCGAGGCCAAGGCGCAATACAACTTCACGGATCCTGACTCGCGGATCATGCCGAGCCCGGAGGGCTTCGTGCAGGCCTACAACGTGCAGGTCGCGGTCGACGAGCTGCAGTTCATTGTGGGCCACGCGGTGACGCAGGAGACGAACGACAAGAAGCAACTGGTGCCGATGATCCGCACGATGGAAGCGCAAGCCGGGACCGCGCCGACGCAACTGCTCGCGGACGCCGGGTACTGCTCGGACGCGAACCTGGCGGCGATCGAGACGACGCCCATTGACGCCTACATCTCGACGCGGAAGCAGAAGCACGGCGAGCGTCCGGGTCCGTGTCCGCGCGGACCGTTGCCCCGGACGGCGACGCGCGTCGATCGGATGACGCGCAAGCTGCACCGGAAAACAGGTGCGGCGATCTATGCGGCCCGTAAGGCGATCGTCGAACCGGTGTTCGGGCAAATCAAACACGCGCGGGGATTCCGGCAATTCTTGTTGCGGGGCGTGGAGACAGTGCGAAGCGAATGGGCGCTCGTCTGCACGACACACAATATCTTGAAGTTGTATCGGCTCTGCGAGTGATCGACGCGGCAAAGGCCCCGCGGGCCCGCGAGCGGCTCTGCTGAGACCGCACCCGCATCCGCACCGCCAGGGGCCCATTCCTTCTTACTCAGCGATCGTCGACGCGCAGCACAGGACCAAATGGCTATCACAGCGGTTACTCAGACGGGCTCCTCGGATGTCGGGCAAGGAGGGCGGAAGGGATGGCCATCACTCGACGCGACGCGATCTGCGGTTTGTCAGGGGCGACGCTTGCAAGCCTGTCGTGGGGAGCCCTCACGCCCGACGCACTGGCGGCGCAGGCCGCCCAGCCCTCGCCCGCGCAGGAGCCGTGGCCGGATCGCCTGGTCGAGCGCCCCTTGCGCCAGGGGTTTCCGGCGCCGCTGCCGCTCAATGCCGACGGGTCGGCCCCAGAACACCCGGACACGGCCGCGGGTCCCATCACCGATCCGCTCATGTGGCGCACGCCGAACCGGCAGGCGCCAGAGGTCGAGTTCGACTATCGCAAGCTGGCGGTCAAGGTCGACACGCGCGGGCTCGGGCGACTCGCGGGAACCCTGCGGTTCGAGGACCTGGAGAAGCTGCCGCGCGTCTCTCGCACGTTCCTCATGCAGTGCGGCGCCCCGAATCCCCGGGGCATCGTCAAGTGGACCGGCGTGCGGTTCAGTGAGTTCGCCGACAGCCTGGGCCTCGTGCAGGGCGTTCATTACTGCCGGCTCATCGCCTCGGATCGCCACTACGTCGACGAGGCGATGGCCACGTTGCGCCACCCGCAGGTCATGCTGGTGTGGATGATGAACGATCAGCCGCTGCCGCCCAGGCACGGCGCGCCGCTCCGGCTCGTCGTCCCGTTCCGCTACGGCAACCGAAGCATCAAAGCGATCACGGAGATGGTCTTCTCGACGCCGGCGCTACCCGCCCTGACGCTGCCTGGATAGTCGTCGTCACGGAAGAAACAGTCGCCCAGACGGCGCGCCTTTCCCTGATGTGCTAAAATATTAGCAGTATCGATTTCGCGGCGCCGGTCCACGCCGGCGCCGATGAGGCAACCCATGTCCGGTGCCATCGCCCAGGATCTCCGGTTCGGCGTCCGCTCCTTCCTGCGCACGCCGCGCGTCACCATCCCCGCCGTGCTGGTGCTCGCGCTCGGCATCGGCGCCACCTCGGCGATCTTCAGCGTGGTCCACGGCGTCATGCTCGCGCCGCTCCCGTATCGCGATCCCGAACGCATCGTCGTGGTCTGGGAGACGAACCTGAGCCGCAATCGGCTGCGCAACGTGATCGCCCCCGCCAACTTCGTGGCGTGGCGCGAGCGTGCGCGATCGTTCGAGCAGCTGGGCATGGTCGGCCCCTCGCGCGCCAACTTCATGCTGAACGGACAGCCTGAGGAGATCGCCGGCCTGGCGGCGTCCTCGGACGTGTTCCGCGCCCTTGGCGTCGAACCGGCGCTCGGCCGAACGTACACGCCGGCCGAGGACGAGCGTGGCAGTCATTTCGTGCTCCTGCTCTCGCATGAGTTCTGGCAGACGCGCCTTGGCGGGCGCGACGATGTCCTGGGCCTCTCGCTCACCTTCAATGGCCAGCCCCGCACGGTCGTTGGTGTGATGCCGCCGGGTTTCACGATGTTCGGCCAGAAGGCCGACTACTACACGCCCTACGGATGGAGCGTGGAACAGTTGCGGTCGGCGGCAGGACGGGGAAGCTCGCACGGGCTCGCGCGCCTGCGCGAGGGCGTCTCGTTGGCGCAGGCGGCCGACGAGATGCGCAGCCTCATGATGCAGCTCGAACAGGAAGCGCCGCAACGCAACGCCGGCTGGTCGGTGACCCTCGTGCCGGTCCATGAACAGATGGTGGAGCAGATTCGTCCGGCGCTCCTCGTGCTGTCGGGCGCGGTGCTGCTCGTGCTGTTGATCGCGTGCGTCAACGTCGCCAACCTCCTGCTGGCCAGGAGCACGGTGCGGCAGCGCGAGCTCGGGCTGCGCACCGCGCTCGGCGCCAATCGCAGCCGGCTCATCCGCCAGGTCTTGACGGAGAGTCTGCTGCTGGCGTCGGTGGGCGGCGTGGCCGGTCTGGCGCTGGCGGTCGCGTTTCATCGCGGCCTCCTGGCGCTCGTCGCCACGCGCATTCCCGTGCCTCGCCTCGATCAAGTCTCCCTCGACCTGTTCGTCGTCGCGGTGACCATGGCAGGAGCGCTCGGGACGGCCGTGATCTTCGGGCTGGTGCCCGCCCTCGTCGCGACAGATCAGGCGAGCGAGGCGCTGAGGGAGGGCGGACGTCATGGGGGCAGCCGGCGATCGCGCCGTGTGCTCGGCGTGCTGGTGGCGGCCGAGCTCGTCCTGTCTTTTGTGCTGCTCGCGGGCGCGGGGTTGCTCCTTCGCAGCTTCGTGCGCCTCCAGAACATCGATCCCGGCTTTCGCCCGGCGAACCTGTTGACGGCGCGTGTGCAACTGCCGTCGGCGCGCTATGGCGAGCCGGTGCAGTCGGCGGCGTTCTTCACCTCGGTGATCTCGCGCGTCGAAACGCTGCCCGGCGTCCGCAGCGCCGCGGCGGTGACCTTCCTCCCGCTGGCTGGACTCGGAATCGGGACGAGCTTTTTTCGTGCGGATCAGCCCGAACCGGCCGCTGGGCAGGCGCCGAGCGCGGACGTCAAGCCTGTCACGCCCAGCTTTTTCCGGACGATGGGCATTCCGATGCTGGCCGGACGTGATTTCACCCCCTCTGACACCGTGGACGGACCTCAGATAGCGATTGTCAGCGCCGCGCTCGTCCGCCGGCACCTGGCGGGTGAGAATCCATTGGGCCACCGCCTGCGCGTCAACATTGGTCCGCCCGGGGGCCTGAACGCCGAGATCGTGGGCGTCGTCGGCGATATCGCGATGACGACGCTCGAGGGCGAGGCTCGACCGGCCGTGTACGTTCCCCACACGCAGCTGGCGATTGGGGTCATGAGCTTCGTCGTCCGCACCGACGTCGAGCCGACGTCGCTGACGAAGAGCCTTGCCCAGGCGGTGCAGGCCGTCGATCCCGAGCTGCCCGTTGGTCAGGTGCAGACCATGGAGGAGGTCGTCGACGCGACGCTGGCGCGCCCGCGGACGGTGTCGGTGCTGCTCGCCGCGTTTGCGCTGATGGCCTTGGTGCTCGCGGGCATCGGCGTCTACGGAGTCATGGCCTATGCGGTGTCGCAGCGCACCCAGGAGATTGGCGTGCGCATGGCGCTCGGCGCGACGGCCCAGTCGGTCCGGCGACTCGTGTTGGGTCAGGCCCTTCGGCTGGTAGCCGGTGGGGTGGTGGCCGGCCTCCTGGCTGCGGTCGCGCTGACGCGCGTGCTCGAGTCGATGCTCTACGAGACCGCGCCGCTCGATCCTGCGACGCTGGCCGCCAGTGCCGTCCTGCTGGTGCTGGTCGCGGCCCTGGCGTCGTATCTGCCGGCGCGTCGTGCCACGCGGGTCGATCCGCTCGCGCTGCTGCGGGCGGAGTAGGATTGCCCGCGCTCGTCCGCCCGCGGTTGCTATGCGACTTGGCTCCAGACCGGTGAAGCCGCAGATGTGGAGCGAGGCTCGGCCTCGGACCAGCCACAAAAGTCGGCGTGGCTCAGCTCACTCGGCTGAAGGGAGCGCTCAGGGTGACGGTCGCAGCCATTCGTCGATCACCGGCTGTACGTCGACGCCCGTGGCCCGTTGGATGAGGCTGGCCAGTTCGCCGGTGCCAATGGCCCGCCGCTCCTGCGCGCTCCAGCTCACCAGAAACCGAAACCCGTCGCGGAGGCTCCTGGCACCGTTCGATGCCGCTTGAATGCGATCGTCGATGGCGGCGGCCATGAGCCCGCCGCGTGAGAACACCAGGCGCCCGGTGCGAAAGTCCTCCGCGTAGCGCGTCGAGGCAATCCGGCTCAGATCCACCAGCGGCAACCGCTTAAGGAAGTCCGGCGCGCCCGTGACGTTCGAACGAAAACGCCGCGTCAGCATGTCCTGGCGATACGCCGCGGGATCGGGCATCCCCGCGGCGATTGCCATGAGCGCCGCGTACTGTCCGAAGCCCTCGGCGAACCAGATCGAATCGATGACCGGTGCCAGCTCCCATTGGAACGGGAAGTAGCCGTGGCCGTACACGCGTTTGGGCACCCAGGAGTGGGCGATGTGATGGGCGAAGTTGTAGAGGACGCGCAGCTCATCCTGCTCGGTCGAAGAGGAGGTGAGGCCGCTCGACGCCGCCAGGTAGTACGTGCTCGAGTCAAGGTGCTCCATGCTCATGCCGTACTCATGGCGTGGGGAAATCGGAGTCAGCAGCTCCTGGTGCACCGAGTAGTGCGCGAACGGCACGGTGCCGAAGTACGCGATCACGCGCTCGTACGCCGCAGAGGCGAGGCGTCCCACCCGGTCGAGATCCACCGGCCCCTCGGCGTAGGATGCGAGGTAGAGCGGCGCCGGTTTCTCGCTCAGCCGCCGGAACACCGCACGGGGGCCCATCACGATCTGGCTGTCGGCGAGCGCATAGTAGTCGGGCGCCGTCGCGTCGATGGATGTGATCGTCACGGGCCAGCGCGGGGCGAGCGTGGAGTACACGGGCCACCCGGCGGGCCCCTCGAGGCGCAAACTGGTCGGCCGGGCTTCGTCCCCCTCGACGTAGGCGAACACCGAGTATCCCAAGGCACCGAGATAGCCGTCTCGCACGCGTGATGCGTCCGACGCGGCCCGGACCTCGCGCTCCATCTCACGCAGATCCACGCGGTAGCGCACGCGGACCGTGTTCGGCCCCAGACGCCAGCGTGGCCCTTCGTCACGCTCTGGCGAGGTCTCGGCACCCTCCGCCGACCAGACGCGCAGGTCCTTGACGAACGTGTCGTAGCGCTGCTCGCCGTAGCCCATCGGGATGGCACGCGGCATGACCAGCGTGCGCCGTTCCGGGTTGGCCGTGCTCCACCCGATCTCGACGACGGCTGTGGCGTCGTCTGGCTGCGCGTAGGTGAACCGGTACGAGACTGTCGCCGCTGCTGGCTGCGCGCTCGACGGCGCGGTTGCGGCCACCAGGATCGCCACCACCACGAGATACGGCGCTCGCGTCATGCGCGATTGACCT
>JBQTIE010000017.1:0-136570 GCA_052389315.1 Acidobacteriota bacterium | reverse complement strand
CTGGGTGGCCCGGACGTTCCGCGAGAAGCGGCTGCCCTGCGACGCGCTGATCTATTTCGGCACCGAGATCACGCCGTCCGGCTGGAACACGCGCAACGGTGAGTTCACCTGGAATCAGGAGAACTGTCCCGATCCGAGGCAATTCATCGATCGGGCGCACGCCGATCGCTACACGGGGGTCCTGCACATCGTCATCGAGGGCCGTCGGAGGAGCGGAACCGTCGGCGAGACGTGCACGGCCGACAAGGCCGTGCCGAGCGGTCGTACACAAGACGATGTGTGGCCAGAGGACCGCGCCGTCCCCTGTTACTGGCTGTATCACAAGCCGCTCTTCGACCTTGGCGTGGATGGCCTGTGGCCGGATCAGGGAGACGGCCTCGACGAGCCGTCACGGCTGGCGCGGATTCCGATGCACTGGGAGGGCCCTCAGCAATACCGTCCGAACGAGCGGCCGTTTGCGCTCCATCGCAACGGATCGCCGGGAATGCAGCGCTACGGTGCGTTTCTCTGGTCCGGCGATGTGTATTCGACGTGGGAGACCCTGAAGACGCACGTGCCGGTTGCGATCAACACAGGCCTGTCCGGCATTCCGTTCTGGGGCACCGACATCGGGGGCTTCGTCCCGACGGCCGACTACACCGGCGAGCTGCATGTCCGGTGGTTCCAGTTCGGGACCTTCTGCCCGTCGTTCCGCGCACACGGCCGCAACTGGCACCTGCGCCTGCCGTGGGGATGGAACACGGGCAAGATGGGTCCGTCCGAGATCCGCAACTACACGGGTGGCGCCGCCGATCCGGATCCTGCGGAGCTGAACAACCCGCGCGTCGAGCCCATCATCAGAAAGTATCTCGAGCTCAGGTATCGCCTGCTGCCCTATACCTACACCATCGCGCACGAGTGCACCGAGTCGGGTCTGCCCCTGATGCGCGCGCTCTGGCTGCACCACCCCGATGACCCCGCTGCCGTGGCGCGCGGCGATCAGTTTCTCTGGGGGCGCGACTTGCTGGTGTCGCCCGTAGTCGAGAAGGGCGCCTCCACCCGCCGCCTGTATCTGCCGCGAGGCGTGTGGTTCGACTTCTGGACCGAAGCGCGGGTCGACGGGGGGCGCGACATCGACCGCCTCGTCGATCTCGAGACGATGCCGCTCCACGTCCGCGCGGGGACGATCCTGCCGATGGAGCCCGTTCGGCAGTATGTGGACGAGCCCGTGGACGGCCTCCTCACCCTCGTCGTCTATCCAGGCGCCGACGGTGCGTTCACACTCTACGAAGACGATGGCCGGACGTTCGAGTATCGGCGAGGCGAATGGATGAAGATGGCGATGGAGTGGCGTGACGCTTCGCGCCGACTCACGGTGCGCCTGGCGCCCGGGTCGCGAATGCTCGGTCCGGCAAGTCGCCCCGTCGAGGCTCGTCTCGCCGGCTCTTCGGCGACGCACCGTGTGGTGTTCGACGGGCGCCCAATCGACGTTCGGCTGTCATGACCCTGCGTTCCAGGGATGCGTCTTCCCCATCCGCCGGGCCCTGCGTCTGCCCGAATCTTCGATTCCTGCTCAGCTCACACCCCCCCAACCTGGGTTACTATCGCCTCCTCTGAAGGGAGGCCCCTGAAGGGAGGCCCTGTGTCCAGCCTGTCCTGGCAGCGATCGCTGTGGTCCTTCGTCTTCGCGGTCGGACTCGGCGCCGTCCTGACCGCCGACGCCCCTTCCTCCTGGACCAACGACCTGTCACCCATCCCTTCGTCTGAGTGGAGCGCTCGGCGCGCGGCCCATCTGATCGAGCGCGCCGGCTTCGGCGCGACGCCCGCTGAGATCGCCCGGCTCGCGGCGATGTCTCCGCAGCAGGCGGTGGCCTGGCTGGTCGAGTACGACTCGATCGACGTCGGGGCGTTGCCGCCGTTCGACGAGTCGGGCATCTGGGATGCAGGAATGGACCCGTTCCCGCCGAGCCGGGCGGAGGCGGTGAGGATCGCCCGCGAGCGGGGTGAGTCGCTTGGCGTCAAGGTTCTGCCCGAAGGCGCACAGCGTCGGCTCCAACCCGTCGTCGACAAGTTCTTCTACAGCCTGGCCGCCAACACCATCGAGACGCAGCGGCTCGGGCAGTGGTGGGCCAATCGGATGCTCGCCACCCCACGGCCCCTCGAAGAGAAGCTGACCTTCTTCTGGCACGGTCACTTCGCGACGGGGGCGACGAAGGTCCGCGACTACCGGATGATGCTCGCGCAGAACCTGATGCTCCGTACTCACGCCGCGGGCGATCTGCGCCGCATGCTCGTCGGCATCCTGAGGGACCCTGGGATGCTGGTGTTTCTGGACAACGGCGAGAACGTCAAGAACCATCCGAACGAGAACTTCGGCCGCGAGCTGCTCGAGCTGTTCACGATGGGCGTGGGCAACTACTCCGAGCGGGACGTGCGGGAGGCGGCGAGGGCCTTCACGGGCTGGACCAACGACGTGCTCGCCTTCAAGTTCGACGCGGCACAGCACGACTTCGGGGAGAAGACGTTTCTCTGCCGCACGGGCGCGTTCGACGGCGTGGACATCATCGACGTCATCCTTCAGCACCCGGTCACCGCCGAGTTCGTCGCAACGAAGCTGTACCACTTCTTCGTGCGCGAGGACATCTCCGCCGACGTCAGGAAGGAGTTCGGGCGAACGTTCAGGGAGTCCGGGTACCAGGTCCGGCCGCTCTTGAAGCGGATGTTCTTGTCCAGGGATTTCTACAGCACCGAGAGCGTCGGCACGCAGATCAAGAGTCCGGTGCACCTGGTCGTCTCGACGTACAAGAAGCTCGGGCTGACGGCGGTGCCGACGATTCCAGACTTCGGACGAATGACGGGCAGTCTCGGTCAGTCGCTGTTCAATCCGCCCAACGTCGCGGGGTGGGAGGGCGGACGCACGTGGATTACCCCCTCCACGCTGCTCCAGCGCGGCAACATGATCCGCGACATCCTCGGCCCGGACGTGAGCCGTTTTCGCGCCCCCGACCGCTCGATGTCAGGCACGGATGCACGCGTCGGCCGCCGATTGGCGGAAGGGATGGGGATCACGGAAGCCACGCTCGAGGACTCGGCCGCCGTCGGCGCGATGGCCGAGTCGAACATGATGGTCGAGCGCGACGAAGACTACAACACGCGGTACGCCGGGTACAAGGGCAGCCTGATGGCGTTCGAGCGGACCAAGCTGATCACCCGCAGACCAGCCGCGATCGATCTGACGGCGATGATCGAGGCGGCCGGTGCCAACACCGTGGATCGCGTGGTCGATCATTTCATCGCCCGGTTCCTGTCCGTGCCAGTGGCTGCCAGGGATCGTGCCGTGCTCGTCGAGTTCCTCCGGAATCGCCTTGGCGGCTCTGACTTCCATCGCGGTCAAGGGCTGGAGGAATCGCTTCGGGCGTTGCTGTATCTCGTGTTGAGCACGCCCGAGTATCAGCTCGGGTGACGCGGCGGCCGCTGGGAGGGACGTGACATGAGAGGTCGATGGTCTCGTCGGGAGTTCATCGCGCGGGGGCTGTACGGCCTGAGCGTCGGCGCGGCGCTGCCGCCAATTCTGAGCCGCACGTCGGCCGTCCTCGCGGCGCAGGCCCTGAGCGGGACCAGCGTGGAACGACACCCCGAGCGCATCCTCGTCGTCATCGAGCTCTCGGGCGGCAACGACGGTCTCAACACGATCGTCCCCTTCGGGGACGCCGCCTACTACCGGGCGCGGCCGAAGCTGGGCATTCCGGCGGGCGAGGCGATCAGGATCGCAGACGGTTTCGGGCTCCATCCCGCCATGGTGGGCTTCGAACGTCTCTACAAGGACGGGCGTCTTGCCGTGGTTCACGGCTGTGGCTACGAGCATCCGAGCCTCTCTCATTTTTCGTCGATGGGGTTCTGGCACACGGGCGTGCCGAACGGCGGGGAGCCTCTTGGATGGCTCGGTCGCCTGGCTGACGAGCGTCTCGACCCCTCGGCGCGAAACCAGATCGTCGACATCGGCAATGCGCAGTCTCTTGCCGTGCGGAGCCGCAAGCACTCGCCCTTGGTGTTCAGCGACCCCGAGCGCTTCCGGCGTGAAGGGACAGACGTCGAACGCCAGGTGATGATCGAACTGAGCCGGCCGCGCGAGACGTCGAACGCCGCGCTGGAGTTCCTCGCGTCCACGGCGCAGAACGCGGCCGAAAGCTCGGACTTCGTCCGCCAGGCGTCGGCCGGTTACCGCACGCCGGTGGACTACGGCATCGGCGGCGGCCTGGGCGGCAACCTCCAGCGCGTGGCGGCGTTGATCGCGGCGGGCATCCCGACGCGGCTGTTCTACGTCGCGTATCAGGGGAACGCGTTCGACACCCACGTGCAACAGGCCGACCTCCACACTCGGCTCCTCATGTACACCGCCGACGCCGTGCACGGGTTCCTGGCGGACCTCGCGCGCATCGGCCGCGCCGACCAGGTCGCCGTCATGATCTTCACGGAGTTCGGACGCCGCGTCGAGGAGAACGGCAGCCTCGGCACCGATCACGGCACCGCGACGCCCATGTTCATCGCCGGCGCGGGCGTCAAGGGTGGCTTGTACGGCACGCACCCGAGCCTCACCGACCTCGACGACGGAAACTTGAAGATGACCACCGATTTCCGCCGCGTCTACGCGACGATGATCGAGGAGTGGCTCGGGTACGACCGCACGGAGGCGGTGCTGAAGGGCCGCTTCGCACCGCTCGCCGTCTTCGCATGAGGTCGCCCGCTCGCTGGGCGGGGCTCCTCGCCGCCGTCCTCGCGTCGGCGGTTGCCGCCCAGCCGCCCGCCTTCGATCCGCCGAGCCCGACGGGACGCTTTCCCATCGGCACGACCGCGTGGGTCGTCACAGACACCTCGCGTCCTGAGACTTTTGCACCGGGGCCACGGCAGGTACGCGTCGTGGCCTGGTATCCAGCCACCGAGGGCGCCAAGGGCGCCCGCGCGCCATACCTTCGCGAGAGCGGCGCCGAGGTGCAGAGCTTTGCATCGCTCATCCGACAGCCTGGGGCCTTCGACGGCCTGTTGTCGGTGCTGGGGCACGGCCTGCTGGACGTGGCTCCCGCCGGCAGAGATCGCCTCCCCGTCCTGATCTTCTCGCACGGCTACACGGCCATCCCCAGTTCGCACACCGTCCTCCTCGAGGATCTGGCCAGCCACGGCTATGCGGTCCTGAGCGTCGTCCATCCGTATGAGGCCACGGCTGCCACACGGGCTGACGGTACGGTCGTGACGTTGCTCGACGCGAAGGAGCAGATGCGTCAAGGCATTCGCGACGTCGTTGGGGAGTGGGGTCCCGAGGACGAAACGATGGCCAAGGTGACAAGGGCCGCGACGGATGCCGAGCGGCTCGAGTTGATTCGCGGATACCTTGGCAACCTGACGCGGACACACGCGGCGCTCGCCGAACGGGTCGCCGACGTCAGGACCGTGCTGGATCGACTGTCGTCGCTCCCGGCCTCGAGTGCGGCAGGGCGACTGGCGGCGCGGCTCGATCTCGCGCGCCTCGGCGTCTTCGGCCACTCGATGGGAGGCGTCACGGCCGGTCAGTTCTGTGTCGACGACCCCCGGTGCCGGGCAGGCCTCAACCTCGATGGCATTCCACAGTACGGCACGATGATCGATCGCCGGATGAACCGGCCGTTCGTGATGGTGTACTCCGGGCGCGCGGGACGTGCCGGCGCGAGCGATGTCGTGTATCGCGCCGCTGCCTCCACGTATTACCGCGTCGATGTCCGCGACACGCTCCACGTCGATTTCACCGACATGAACTTCTGGGCGACGCCGCTCGGCGCGCGGGGCGCGTTCGGCGCCATCACGCCGGTACGCGCCGCCGCCCTCACGCGGCGGATCGTCCGCGAGTTCTTCGACCAGGAGCTCGGCGGGACGGCGTCACCGCTGCTCGCGGGGAAGGCTGTCCTGCCCGAGGTGACGGTGAAAAAGGGGTCTGACCCCTTTTGACGATGTGTGCCATTCTGCGCAACGATCTGCGAGCCGGCAAGGGGCGGGTTCCAACGTCGCCGCCGAAGCCGCCAGCGTCCTCTAGGGCGTCGCTCGGGGAGCCCAGGGATAGGGCCCGGCCATCTTCACGCCGCGGGCCTCGAGCAGCAGCTCGAGGATTCGCTGCCACGACTCGGTGCGCGTGCTTCGACCGTACACGTTGTGCGTCTTGTGCGCGACGACCAGGTTCACCGACGGGAGGACCGTGATCCACTGCCCCACGGCCCCGACCGCCGAATACGCGCCCTTGAACGGGCCGACCGCCTTCGGCCCATCCCAGACCCACCACATGTACCCGTAGCCGAAATAGCCGTCGCGGCGGCGGACGGGGTTCATCTCCTGTACGGGCGTCACCACGCTCACGATCCGTCGCGCCCAATCCCGTGAGATCAGCTGTCGCCCGTTCCAGTGCCCCTCGCGAAGCATGAGGTAGCCGATGCGCGCCATGTCCCGCGTCGAGACCCAGATGGGGTACGCGGGGTATTTCGAGATCGTGAGGTCTCCTTCCTTGTGCTGCGCCGATCGGTCCCAGTCCTCGAACTGGAGCGGGATCGCGAGCTGCGCCTGCAGCACGTTGCCAATTCCCAAATCGAGCGCCCCCATGCGCACGGCCGCCAGCGACACCACAATCTCCGGCAGCGAGGTGGTGATGGCGATGAAGAGGCTGCCCACGAACGCCTCGCCCAGGCCCGTCTCACGGGCGAGGGTGGCGCCCAGGGGGGGCAGCCACAACGCCGCCCCGACGACGAAGATCGCGGCAGCCGAGTATCGCACCACGGCCCGGCGCAGCGTGATCTCCGAGTACTGCATGACCTCCGCGAGCTCTTGCGCCTCTTTCGCGAGGCGACGCTGCTCGTGACGGAAGATGACCCGCATGGCCACGAAGTACAGGCCGATCAGCAGCGGCGTGGCGAGCCCGATGCCGAACATGCTCGGGAGTGCCGCCCCGCCCAGGAAGGCCATGCCGGCCACGCCGATGAGCAACAGGCCGAACCCCATGGACAAGGCGTGCCCCTGATGCGCGCGCGCGCTGAGCGGCTCCGGCTGGACGGCGTCCATCAAGGAGAGAATGAGGAGGTTGAACATGCAGCTGCCGAGGACGTCGCCGACGGCGATGTCGGGCAGCGGCGTCACCGCGGTTGCGCCAAACCCCGTGACGAGCTCGGGCAGGCTCGTCGTCGCGGCCAGCAGCACGACGCCAATCCAGCTGCGCCCCATGCCGGATTTCTCCCCGAGCACGTCGCCATAACGGGCGAGGTGGCGACCGGCAATGACGATCACCCCTGCGGCGGCCAGGAACAAGAGCCACGTCATGATGCGCCCTCGAGACGAGACGGTCGTTGGGCATCACGCCAGACGATGCGCGACGTGGCCTCGGCGAGGGCCCACGACAGCAGAGCAGCGGCGGCGACAAGCGCCCACAGCGCGATGGGCAGCGTGATGTGACCGAGTACGTCGACGGCGATCACCGGGATGAATGCCGCGGCCAGCTGGACCGCGATGCCGCCGAGAACCGCCGCATGCAGATAGGGGTTCTGGAGTGGACGGGTGGCCGTGTGTCGTGAAGGGTAGACGAGGAACAACTGGCCGATCGCCATGAAATGAAACACGGCCGCGCGCGCCTGGTCCGTGCCATAGCCAAGCCACGGCACCAGCCCCAGGATCGCGAAGCCCAGCAGCGCCTTGGCGCCGCCGGCCCCGACAACGAACGCGAGCGACGGCCGGTCGAGCAGCGGCGAGGCTGGCGGCCTTGGCGGGTCACGCATCACTCCGGGCGTGCGGTCGAACGCCAATGCCAGCGCCGGCACGCCGTCGGTGACGAGGTTGATCCACAGAATCTGCACCGCGGTCAGCGGCAACAGCAGCCTTCCGTCGGCCTCGCGGAGCCCCAGGGCAAACGCAAGCACGGCGCCTCCTGCGATGAGCACGACCTCGGAGAGGTTGGTCGTGAATAGAAAGCGCAGGAACTTCTGGATGTTCTCGTAGATTCCCCGGCCTTCCTCGACGGCCGTCACGATCGTCGCGAAGTTATCGTCTAGCAAGACGAGGTCCGCGACTTCTCGGCTGACGTCCGATCCGCGCTGGCCCATGGCGACGCCGACGTCCGCGCGTTTGAGCGCCGGAGCGTCGTTCACGCCGTCGCCGGTCATCGCCACGATCTCTCCACGCTGCTGCAGGGCGCGAACCAGGTCCAGTTTCTGCTCGGGGCGCACGCGGGCGAACACGTTCACCTCCTCGAGCGCCCCAGCAAGCTCCTGGGGGGGATCGTCGTCCAGGTCCTTGCCCGTCATGACCCTGGCGCCGGGAATACCAATCTGATGCGCGACGGCAAGGGCCGTCGCGGGATGGTCGCCCGTCACCATGATCACCCGCACGCCGGCGTTGCGAGCGATGCCGACCGCCTCGCGTACTTCCGCGCGAGGTGGGTCCCAGAGCATCGCAAATCCACAGAGCGTCAGCTCCTGTTCGCGCTCATCCTCGGTCCACGCCAGCGCAATCAGCCGGTACCCCTCGCGGGCGTACGCGTCGGCCTTCTCGATCCACGACTGGCGGTCGTCGGCGGGCATTGCCGCCCGGGCCAGCAGCACCTCGGGTGCCCCCTTGAGGTAGCTCACCGTCCGACCGTCTTCGGTGACGCTGACGCGCATGAACTTCCACTCGCTGTCGAAGGGTCGGTCCGACAGGCGCGGATGAGTCGCACGCTCGCGCGTAACATCGATGCCGTGCTCCGCGGCATAGCGCAGCAGGCCGAGATCCAGCGGATCACCCGCCCCCGTGACCGGGTCCGCGTCGTTGGCGAACACCATGGCCCTCAACGCACGGCGAGAATCCACGGCGTCGAGCGACCGCACGTCCATGCGGTTCTCGGTCAGTGTGCCGGTCTTGTCGGTCGCGATGACCGTGACGGATCCGAGGGCCTCGACGGCCGACAGACGACGCACGACGGCTTGATGGCGGGCCATGCGCTCGACGCCAAGCGCGAGCGCCACCGTCAGTACCGCTGGCAGCCCTTCGGGCACCGCGGCCACCGCGAGGGCCACGGCAAAGATGATCATCTCGCCGGCGCGTCCGAGGCCCTCGGCAAGGATGCCGAACAGCCCAAGGCCGACAGCGAGCGCAACCACCCATCGCGCCACCTGGTGTCCGAGGTGGTTCACCCGGCGCTCGAGCGGCGTCTCCGACCCCTCGATGTCGCCCAGCATCGTCGCGAGCCGTCCCATGGCACTGGAGGCTCCTGTTCGGGTGACCTCGAGCAGCGCGCGGCCGCGCACGACGAGCGTACCGCTGAACAACTCGGCGTCGGGTCCTTTGTCCACCGGCACCGATTCCCCTGTGAGCAGCGATTCGTCGACCATGATGCCGGTCGCCCCGCGCAGCAAGCCGTCGGCCGGCACGCGGTCGCCCGCTTCGACACGGAGACTGTCGCCGACGACGAGAGCGCCCACGGGAACACGTACGAGAGCGCCATCGCGAAAGACCCAGGCCTGCGCTCCTGTCAGCACCTTCAGCCGTGCGAGGGCGGCTTCGGATCGATGCTCCTGGTACGCGCCGAGCACGGCGTTGAGGCCGAGGATGACGCTGATGGCCATGGCATCGATCGGCCAGCCGTGCGCGCCCTCGGACACCCACAGGCCGACGTCGAACGCCAGCGCGAAGAGCAGGATGTAGATGAGCGGGCTGGCGAACTGGCGAAGCACACGACGCCAGGCGGGAACCGGCGGCCGCTCGGGCAACGCGTTGGGGCCGTTTCGTTCGAGGCGCGACCTGGCGTCGGTGCTCGATAGTCCCTGCATGGTGGTTGCTCACGCGCTTGCAAGGGATCGACACCCCCGTGGCGCCGTGAATCAGTGTACCAGCGCCCTCCGGTCCACCGAGACTGGCAAGCCAGCACTGTTCATCTCCGTTCGACCAGCGGCGGCGGCGTCCCTTCCTCAGCCGCTCGCGGTGTCTGGCCTGTGGGCGCTGTCGGCGTCCTGAACTGTGTGACAATCCACGAGCCGGAGGCTGCCGCTTCGGGCCTGCCGGCGTGTCGATCCGACGCGCCGGTGACCTCGTCTGTCGTGGAGGTTGTATGTCGCGATCCATCTCAGCCGTGATCCTGGCCGCCGGCGTGGCTCTTGCGTTCGGCGCTCTTCGTTCCTCCGCTCAAGCGCCAGCGGCACCCGTCTCGGGCCGAGGCCTTCGGGTCGAGGTCACGGTGCCCACGACCGTGCGCAGCGAACCGCTGACGGGTCGGGTGTATGTCATGGTCGCCCGCACCAACGAGCGTGAGCCCCGCCTGCAGATTGGCCGCACGGGCACGCCCTTTTTCGGGCGCGACGTCGAGATGCTGCCGCCCGGTCGGGCCGCAGTACTCGATCAGACCGACCTCGGCACGCCAGTGGCGTCGATCAATGACATCCCGCCCGGCGACTACTTCGTCCAGGGGTTTGTCAACGTCTATTCCGAGTTCAAACGCGCGGACGGCCACACCTTGTGGATGCACTACGACCAGTGGGAAGGACAGCACTGGAACGTCTCGCCGGGAAACCTCTACAGCCTGCCGCAGCGCGTGCGGATCGACCGAAGCACGGAGACGATCAAGCTCGTCGCCGATCAGAAGATCCCGCCGGTACAGATTCCGACAGACACCGACTGGGTGAAGCGGTTCAAGCTACAGAGTCCTCTGCTGACGAAGTTCTGGGGACGGCCCATCTACCTGGGCGCGACCGTGCTCCTCCCCCGCGACTACCACCGATCGACCGTGAAGTATCCGATTCTCTATCGTCAGGGCCAATTCTCTCTCGCGCCGCCGCTCGGATTCCAGGAAGGCTCGGAGCTGTATCAGGCGTGGACGCGCGATGATTTCCCGCGCATGATCGTCGCCACTCTTCAGCATCCGAATCCGTATTTCGACGACAGCTACGGTGTGAACTCCGTGAACGTCGGTCCCTACGGGGATGCCATCATGCAGGAGCTGATCCCTGAGATCGAAAGACGCTTCCGCGTGATTGGTGAGCCGTGGGCGCGGCTGACCGACGGCGGCTCGACCGGAGGGTGGATCTCACTCGCACACCAGCTGTTCTATCCCGACTTCTACGGCGGCGTCTGGTCCTACTGCCCCGATTCGGTGACCTTCAGCGACGTCGAGGGTATCAACATCTATAAGGATGACAACGCGTTCTACCGCCGGATCGACTGGCGCACCGTCCCCATCATCAACACGCGCGAGGTGAACGGGCACGTGCGGCTCACGTCGGAACAGCGCAATCACATGGAGCTCGTCAACGGCACCAAGGGGCGCTCAGGCGAGCAGCTCGACATCTGGTCGGCGGTGTTCGGCCCAGTGGGCGCCGACGGCTACTTCGCGCCGCTATTCGACAAGCGCACCGGCGCCATCAATCGCGCCGTCGCCGGGTACTGGCGCGACAACTACGATCTGCTCGAGTATCTCAAGCGCCACTGGTCCACGGTGGGCCCGAAGCTCGTCGGCAAGATCCACGTCTACACCGGGACGATGGACAATTTCTTCTTGAACAACTCGACCAAAGAGCTCGAGGAGTGGATGAAGACCACCCAGAATCCTCACTATCGGGGGTTTTTTCTCTACGGTGACGGCAAAGGTCACTGCTGGCAAGGGCCGGAATCGACCGCCGAGCGCCTCCGACAGATGGCCGTGCATGTGATGCGCCAGAAGCCCGAGGGCATGACGACGCCCTGGTGGAATTACTGAACACGAAAAAAGGGGCCGGGCTTCATTACGGAACACGAAAATTCCTTGCTGTTTGTGCGTACGACGACCAACCGGCGCTGCAGAAAATGAAATTAGACCCGACCCCTTTGTGGAAATCTCGAATCTCGGTTGTCGTGCCCACCATCGGACGCCCGCAGCTCCAGGCGTGCCTGGCAGCACTCGCACGCCAGACCCGCCGCCCAGACGAGATCATCGTCGTCCACGACGAACACCGGCGAGGGTCCGCGTGGGCACGCAACGAGGGCATCCGCCGCTCGCACGGCGACCTGATCGCCTTCACCGATGACGATTGTCTGCCACCGCCAGACTGGCTCGAACGTCTCGTCCTGGCTCTGAAGCGGTTCAATGCGGCGACCGCCGGCGGGATGTTCACCGAAGAAGACCCCCTGCTGCAGGACCTGCGCCGCCTGCGTAGGTACCCCATCGAGGACGCCATTGACACGACCGGTTTCGTGGGGTCGGGCGGCAGCGTCCTCTACCGGCGTGAGTGGCTCGAACGCTGCGCCGCGGAGGATGGCTACGTCTTCAATGAGGCGTTCCATGTCTCACAGGACTGGGAGCTCGCATGGCGCCTCCGCCGGCGCGGCGCCATCGCAGCGTTCACGCCCGTCTCCGTGCTGCATCGCAGACGCGTCACGGGCTCCTCCTTCATCCGCATGCAGTTCAGGCGCGGAGTCGGCATCGCGATGCTGTTTCGGCTGCAGGGAATCGATCCTGATGCTCCCCCCATCCATTCGAGCCTCTTGTGGGGAAGCCACGGCCAGCGCCACCAGCCACACTGGGCGCGCGCGGTGTGGTCCAAGCTGACTGCTGGGGTCGCCTCGGGCCGCTTCTCACGTTCCGCACACCGATGGTGGTTCTGGCTGGGCGAGCAGTGCCAGGCCGCGGGATTCCTGTGGGGCCTCGTGCGGCGTCATCCGCTTCGACCCCCCGGAGACGAATCATGACCGTAACCGTTCCGCACGAAGCCACCATCGTCGCTGAGCGCGCAGACGCGCGCGCCCGGCCCGCCGACTGGCCCACGTTCTCCATCGTCTTGGAAACAGAGAACCTTGCGGCGGCCGGCCCCGAAGCGATCCTCGAGGCACTCGGAGATCTCAGGCAGCAGGACGTGCCGCTGGAGTGGGCCGAGGAAGTCATCGTGCTCAACAGCGGAGACGTGCCCGCGGAGCTCGTCGAGCCGCTGCGACAGACGTATCCGTGGGTTCGTGTCGAACAGCTCGACGGCGCGTCCAGTTATGACGACGCGAAGGCGGAGGGAGCCCGGCGAGCCACCGGAGAGCTGGTGTTCTTCATGGACTCGGACTGTCGCTACGGTCACGACTGGCTCCGACTGATGACAACACCTTTCATGGAGCGCCCGGAGATCGGCGTGGTCTCCGGCGAAACGACGGTGGAGGGCAACGGATTGTATGGGCTCGCGACTCTGTTGACCTGGTGCATGCCGCCGTTTTCGAACAGGCGGACGCTCTACCGCAGCGGCGGCTACCTGTTCAACGCCGTCGCCTTTCGGCGTGCGATCCTGCAACGTTATCCCTTGCCCGACGGCATGACCGTACGCCGAGGACACGGCACCTGGCACCATGAGCTGCTGCTGCGCGCGGGCTACCCTGCGTGGTGTCAGCCTCGCGCGCGTGCACTGCACGGGTTGCCGTCCAGAGGCTTCTCGCAGTTCTGCTGGCGGTGGCTGGTCTTCGGGCACGATCTGCTCATGACCGAACAGGTCATCTGGACAGAACGGCTGTCGCGGCGGTGGCTCGCGCACCCGGCGGCGTGGACCACGGCCTTCGTGAAGATCGTCTCGTTCGGCTCATGGAAACCGCTGAGGCGGCTGCCGTTCGCCCTCCGCGACGAGCCGCGTCGGGTCGTTCGGTTGCCGGCGACCGTGCCGGTGATCTGGGGCATGGTCGCGCTGGCGATGGCGGGGCTTCTGGCCGCAACCGTGCGCCCTGGTGCAGTCGCCCGCCAAGCCACACGACATCTGCCGTAGGGCCTGGGGCTTGACGAATCAATTCGGTCGGCCGTAACGTCCGCCTATGGCGCTCATCTGCCCCGTCGATCTCGACACTCAACGCCTTCGCGCCGACGTGCACGCGATGTACACCCGGGTTGCCTCAGACCCTGGCGGGACGTTTCATTTTCATCGCGGCCCGGCGTACGCCGCCGAACGGCTTGGCTACGATCCTGCCGAGCTGGCCGCGTTGCCAGATTCAGTGACTGCCTCGTTTGCCGGCATCGGCAACCCTCACCTGGTACGGAGGGTTGAGGAAGGCGCGACGGTGTTGGACCTGGGTTCCGGAGCGGGAACCGACCTGCTGATCGCTGCCCGGCGAGTCGGCGCCAGCGGTCGCGCCATCGGCATCGACATGACCGACGCGATGATCGCTCGTGCGCGTGACGGGGCCGCCGAAGCCGGCCTGCGGAACGTCGCCCTTCATCGCTCGGACGCCACCGCGCTGCCGGTCGAAGACCAGGAGGTGGACGTCGTCATCTCGAACGGCGTCGTCAACCTCGTGCCCGACAAGCACGCCGTGCTCGACGAGCTTTTCCGCATCGTCCGCCCCGGCGGCCGACTGCAGATCGCGGATATCGTACTGGGCGTCGAGCTGTCCGAAGACGCACGCGCAGACATCGACCTCTGGACGGGTTGAATCGCCGGCGCTCTGCTGGAGGCAGAGATGGTCCCGGCGTTCGAGCACGTGGGGTTCGTCAACGTCGCGCTGACGCATCGCTTCGACCCGTTTGGTGGCACATCGAAGGAGCGGACGGCCCGCCGGTACGGCGTCGTCGGGGTGAACCTGATCGCCACAAGGCCGTGAATCGCAGGAGAGTTGAGGCGGGGCCCTGAGCAAAGCTCGTGCGGGCGTGGAGCGAAGGCAGGCCGGGTTGAGGTTGGCGGGCAAGAGCCTCTGAACCCCTCCTTATGACTGGCGCGTGTTGCGGATTCGAAAGCTGTGCAGGCCGGCAGTTCAGTGCGAAAAGAGCCGCCAAGGAGTTGCGCAGTTATCGGACCAACGGCCCGGGCGACACGACGCGCCGATTACGAGACGGCATCGTGCGCGCAGGTGTGACGTCCGGCGATCTTCTGGACGTGGGCGCCGGCGTCGGCGTGCTGTCGTTCGAGTTGCTTCAGGCAGGACTGAGCCGCGCCGTCGCAGTCGATGCGTCGCGGTCCTATGTCGCGGCCGGCCGCGAGGAGGCCGCGCGCCGCGGCCTTCCGGACGCCGTGACGTGGATCGAGGGCGACTTCGTGGACGTGGCGGGCCGTCTCTCCCCTGCCGCCGTTGTCACGCTCGATCGCGTCGTGTGCTGCTATGCGGGCTATGAGCCACTCCTCCGCGCGGCCGTGAGGCTCGCCCGCCGGTGCGTGGCGCTTTCCTATCCACGCGCGCGATGGACCGTCGGTGCCGGCCTCGCGCTGGAGAATCTGACGCGATACCTGTCGGGCAATCCGTTTCGCACCTACCTGCACCCTCCCAGCGCGCTCGCCGCCATCGTCGGCGACGCCGGTTTTACGCTGGCGAGTCGAAGCCAGACGTGGACCTGGGCCGTGGATGTGTATGTGAAGGCCGCGTAGGGCCCCTTTCTCGGAGCGCTGTCCACACCAGACCCGACATCACTGACAACACGCCGGTCCAGAACACGGGTTTCGGCCATGCGAACACCGGGTAGGGCTCGGCACGGCTCACATACGAACCGTTGACGCCGACCACTTGCGCCTCGATGCTCTTCCGTTGTTCCGCCGGCCAGCGATGCCCGGTCGCCGAAATGTAGGACGGCGTGTCGAGCACGGGCGCATAGAACAGCTCCAGGATCCGGTTCTCCTGCCACGCCGTCCACGCGTCCGGCGCGGTGTTGCGGGCGCGCACGTGCCACACGGCCTCGTCCATGTATTGATCCTCGCGGGACACGCGGCGTAGCGTGGTCGGCGGAGCGGTCCGCCACCGGGCCGCACGATCTGCCGCATGGGCGTCCAGTTGCGCCGCCGTGGCGTGCGATCGAAACGTGATGCCGTCGCGCGACACGTCGTATCCAAGGTGCACGGCGTTGAAGAACAGCGCAGACACCAGCACGGCGAGCCCGCCTACGCCCCCAAGCCAGGCGCGGGACTCGCCCGACAGTCGTCTCCGGAAGACCGTCGGCGGGTCAACGCCCATCACGAAGAGCAGGCCGCAGCCAACCGCCACCAGGTCGAGCGCCACATCGTGGACTTCGCCCACGCGCACCGGGATGAACCATTGGAACCATTCTTCGACGGAGCCGACCATCACGCCGGCCAACATGGGGAGCACGATGATCGACGGATCGCCAAGAGGGCGCCAGGCGAGGTAGAACAACAGGCCGATGAGGCCGTACTCGACGAAATGCACGCGCTCGACGACGTCCACTTCCGGCCAGCCTGTCGCGACGGCGCTGGCGTAGATCGTGGCGATCGCCAGCGCTCCTGCAATCGCCCCATAGCGTGCCGCGTAGTGGCTGCGAATCCTCGCCACCGCCACGATCAGCGCCGCGACCACCGCGACCGCCACCCCGCCTCCCACGATCAAGACGAGGCGCCCCGGAAACGCGTCGCCGAGCCACGCGCGGAACTGTCCGATGAATGGCGCCGACAGGATGACGACGGCCGAGACCAGGACGGCGCGTAGCAGCGGCCAGACGCCGGGGCCCGACTCAGCTTCGTTGCTGGCGCTATGCACGTCCGTGAGTCGAGGCCCTGCGCGCCTCACCGCGTCGGGCCTGAACTGCCCACTCTGAAGTCACTTGCCCGCATCACTTCTTGATCGCCGGATTCACGTAGTCTGACGGGAGCACGCGATCCGGATCCGGGCGCACGCTCAGATAGTCCACGTGGTCGGTGATATCCGTCCATCCATGCGGGACACCAGCGGGGATGATGATGATGTCGCCCGTCTTGACGACGCGACGCACCACGTCCGCACCCGCAATCATCCCGCTGCACGACGGCCCGTTCAGTACACGGGTCACCTGACTCTCAGGCGCCGACTTTCGGCCGTTGACGATACGCCCGCCCGTGACCAGCGTCCCGCCGCCAGAGACGATGATGTAGGTCTCGGTCTGGTGGTCGTGCGCGATGCCGCTGGCCGTCCCCGCGGGCGGAGGTGTCGCGGAGCGCTCGCCGCAGGGTTCTGGCGGTGCCGCGGGTTGCGCCGGGGTCGGGGCTGCCGCGCTGCCGGCCGCCGCCGCGCCAGGTGCGGGCGTCCGGCCTCGATGGATGATCCCGACCGCCAGATTCAGCTTGCCGATGTCCGTGCTCACGATCTGCCGGTCTACGCCAGGGCCAGCGTTGATCTGCTTTACCTGCTCGTCCGTGATGTAGGTCGCCGCCTTCGGCGCCTGAGCGAGCGCGACCTCCGGCCAACACACGGCCAGCGCGGTGGATGCGACGGCGATCGCATGCTTGGTCATCATCAAAGACCTCCCTGGGAATGCGGAAACGCTTCGGTCCGTCGGGATTATCCCTGAAAAGGGACCTGACGCCTCACCGGATCATGAGCCCAGCCGGGTGACCAGCATCGCCATCGCTGCCGCATACCGGTCCACCGCCGGTGCATCCACGGACACTGGCCAACGGTCGGCGATGTGGTGAAAGTACGGGCTGTTGCCCAGCAGCGACACATACCGTCCGCCCGCCACGTGAATGTTGCGCGCTTCACCGCCGGGGACCCTCCCGCGTGGCACGCGATCGCTCACACCGGTCCGTGCACCCTTCAGCGCTTCGAGCGCCCACGCCTCGATCTCGTCGTCCGACGCCTGCAGTCGCGTGCGGCCGCGCGCGGCCCCGATGTTGGCCCCCAAATGCAGCCACGCCGCAGCGCCCTTGATGAGCTCCTGATTGCGGTGGAGGAACGCGTCGAGGCCCAGATGCCCAAGCTCGTGGCCGCTCGAGGCCACGAACCGCACGGTCCGCACGGGTCGCGCCGCGTGCACTGCCCTGATGACCTCGAGCCAGCAGGCGATCCCGCCACCACGTTCCGCCGCGCAGTGGAACCAGCCGCTGCGCGGGGTCATGACGACGACGGGCGCCAGACGAGCATCCGATCCCGACACACGCGCAACGACGTTGTGCGCCGTCGACGGGGTTCGAACGGCGTGGGCGACCACGCGCACGTCGCCGCCGCGGCGCGCCTGTGCGTTCAACACGTCCGCGTGGTCGGATCCCACCTGGAGAGTTGGCACGCCGAACGGCTCCAGGAAGGCTGCGGCGTTCATTGGCGACAAGCCGGTCTGCCCGCCGTTGGTGATCACGACGATGGCCGCGTGTGCGACGTTGCGCCGCAACTCGGCGATCGATTGCCCCTGGCTCGAAATGCCCGCCTGATCCACCGCGGTGAGCGCAATCCCGCCGCGAGAGCCGTCAGTTACCACGCCGGGCATCCCAAGTCGGCCGGCTACTCCGCGATCGTCCGTGAAGGCGCCGTCGAAGAGCGGAATGCCCTCGATGCGACGACCGGCAACCTCGACGTACGCGGCGCGCACGTCCACCCGCGCGAGCGGGAAGGGCTCGAGCGCAGCGTCCGCGCCGGCCTGATGCGCGAGATCCGCCAGCCAACGCCCGGATTCGTTGTCCGTCTCGGTCGCAGTGCGATGAATGCCCTGCGCGTCGTATTGCGCGATCACGCTTCCAATGCGCTTGCGGCGCTCGTCAGCCCCTTGCTGCGCCTGGGCGGATCGTGGCCATTCGGCAGAACCCAGCCAGTCCGACACCAGCCAGCCGGCACACGCCGCGGATGACAGGCGCAGGAACGCGCTGCGGCCCATCGCGAGTCGTCGCCGGGTCTCTCGGGCCGAGGAGGATTCGTCGAGCCATCGACCGGCAGAGCGATTGTCAGTGTGCATGTCGATCAGCCTCCGGCTGAGCATGGCCTGCTACCTGGCGGGCACGTAACGCTCGCCGAGCCCTGGCATGAAGACTGGCGGACTGTGGTACATCTCGCCCTCGAGGAACTCAATCGACGTTTCGCGAATCACGGCTGCCTGTGCGGCGACCACCGCGCGCCACTGATGCCAATCAGGTCCGTTGCCGCCCATCAGCACGGCGCGCTCGGGGCGCATCGCTTGCCAGTGCGCGTAGCTCGCAAATCGCGTCATCGTGACCAGTTCATCGGCATCCGGCAGCTCGCGGCTGCGGCTGGGTGCGGCCGGATATACCACCTTCCATTGCCCGATCGGGCGCGCGCCGAGTTTCTCCTCCCAAGGCCAGATCGCGTCTCTGGTCTGCTTGACGAACCGCTCGAACGCGCCCTTGGCGATGCGCTGGTAGCGAAGCTCGATGACCTCGCGACCTGGCTCGGCGGCATTGTTGCGCACCGCCACCACGTCGTCCGAGGCGCTCGCGGCGCCGTCGATGCGCCGATACCGCTCGGCCAGGCCGGGCATGTGCAGCGGGCGCGTCACGGCCGTCTCGCCTTCCAGAAAGTACGCGCCTTTCGACCCGGTCTGCACGCCGACGCGCTCACGTCCCGACTCGCGTCCCTTCTCGCGATCAGGACCATCGCCTCCGAGCGACGCGTTTTCGCCGTCTCGCGTCTGCTGCCAGTGCGCGAAGCTCGCGTACCGCGCCAGTCGATACGCGTCGTCGCCTGTTGGCGTCAGACCCGCGCCCGCGCCCGTCGGGTTGACGACCTGCCACTGTCCGACGATACGCGTGCCGATCTTTTCGTACCAGGGCCACACGCCTTCGCGGCTGGCGCGGTAGTAGTCGGGGTGGGCGCCCTTCTTCAGTTGCTGATGCCGGAGGACCAGGATTTCGGTACCCGCGCGCGCGATGTCGTTGCGCACCGGGAGTGGTGCTGCGGTCCGCGCGCCCGCCGGCGCCGCGTCCTGATCATCGCCAGCTCGCGGATCGTCGAGTGAGGCCGCCGCACACGCGACCGCGATGGCGGTGGCGGCCGCGAGGTGGACGTGACGTCGTCTTCTCGGTGAATCCATCGAAACTGGCGTCATCATCAACCCCCCTCACCGCATTGCCCCGCCCGACGCACCGAGGGCCCGCTCTTGCCTACATCGTCGACAGCGCCTGCACCTTCCAGGCGTTGTCTCGCCGGACAACGAGGACGATGGCCTCGAAGCTCGAAAGGATCTGCCCCTTACGGTCGCGCCGACTGCACGTGACGGCCACGTTGACGCCGTTGGCGCTGGTCTGCACCACCTCGGCCTGATCGAGACGTGTCTCGAACCACGTCCGCTGGCGCCCGGGCTCGGGACCCGCGAGGAACTCTGTCGTGGACGAGGCGAGTTCGACCTGACCGTTGCCGTCAATCCGCACATGGGGAAAATGCAGCGCCGCCGCAAGGGTTTCCGGATCGTGACTGTTCCAGGCTTTGACATACACGTCGAGCGCGGCCAGCGCGGCGGCATTGTTGCCCTTGGTGGCTTCGGCGTCGAGGCCCGTCGGTCCCGCCGCGAATCGCGACAAGACGCCCCAGCGTCCGTGCTGGTTGGTGACGATATATGTGATGACGCTGCCGACGAGCGGCCGATCATCCGCCGTGTAGCGTTGCCAGGCCCCCGCGACGTGTACCTTGTCGACGCCCACCTGCAGCACTCGACGCGCTGTCCATTCCGAGTGATGCCATCCCGTGGCCAACGTCTGCGCAAAGTTGACCCCCGCGGCGTACTGTTCGGCGGTGGACGACAGCTCGAACGCACCGGGGCCGGGACGCACGTGCGGGAAATGAAGTGAGCTGGCCCACCGCTTCGGATCGCGTGAGTTCCACGTCTCGAGATAGCGGTCGAGGGCGCGCATCGCGGCGTCGGCGCGAAGCGTCGCGTCCGGGCTCGCCGCGCGCGCGCGGGCTGGCTGGGCGCGTGTGGTGGCGGCTGTTCCGGCCGGCGGGTTCTGCGGCGGCAGCGAGGAATCCGCCAGGGCGACCAGCATCGCGAGCGCGAGAGGGGCAGCGATCGCGAGTGGTGTCACGAGCGCGACAAAAGCCGCGCGAGCCAGTGAGTAGCGCATGAGGGTCGCTCCAGTCAGATGACAACCGGACCAGCGCCGGTCGCGCGTGCTACTGCGACCGCCACCTCGCCGTGACACGGGCAATCTCGCCGCCGGGAGCCCAGATGACCAGCACGCGCGCGCCGTTGGGGCCGGTCTTGTGCTGCACGTGATCCGTCGAACGGATGCTCGCGACCATGCCGGGGCCGAGCCGCACGGGCTTGCCATTGATCACCTGGTCGAGCTCGCCTTCGAGCACGTAGAAGGTCTCGGTCACGCCGTGCTGGTGGTCGCCCGAATCGCTGTTCGGAGCAAACTTCAGCTCCGCAACCTCCACTTCGCTTCCGCCGAGCGAGGCCGCATCGACGAGAACGCGCATGACCGTGCCAGAGGGGCTGGTGAAGCTCTTGGCCGGTCCGGGCCCGCCTTGGGCGGCGACCGTGGCGTCGCGACTCGTCACGGCAAACCCGGACAAAGCGATCAGGGTTGCGACGGCCAGACTGGCGTGGGCAGGTGACATGGGCTCCCTCCGTGGGCAGAGTCTACCTCCACTCCGCCCGACTCACGCCCTGCCCGTGCCGGTGAGTACGCAGAATTGCCAATCAGGCCCGGCCCCTTGATGAAAACTGCAAACCCAAGCCCGACCCCTTTGTGGAAAACACCGGCCCCTTTGTGGAAAACCGCCTTTGTGGAACGATGGACGCCTCATGCCCGCCACCGACGTTCGCACGGCCGCCGACCAGGCGCATCTCCTCCACCCCCTGCATCACCCCTCCGCCACCGCCTCACCGCGACTGTGGGTCGAGGGCCGAGGGGCCCTGATCAAGGACTCCAACGGAGGCGAGTACATCGACGGCCTCTCCGGTTTGTGGAACGTGAACGTGGGTCATGGGCGCGAAGAGCTGGCCGACGCCGCCCGCGCACAGATGGCGCGGCTGGCCTCCCACTCGACGTATGCCGGCTCCACCAACGAGCCCGCCATCAGGCTCGCCGAAAAGCTCAGCGCGCTCTTCTACCCGTCGATCAACGCGTTCTTCTTCACGAGCGGTGGCGCCGAAGCCAGCGAGTCGTCGTTCAAGACGGCACGGTTCTACTGGAAGGCGCTCGGCAAGCCGGAGAAGGTCAAGGTCATCTCCCGTCACCGGGCCTACCATGGGCTGACGCTCGCCGCCATGAGCGCCACCGGCCTCCCCGCGTTCTGGCCGATGTTCGAGCCCCGAACGCCCGGGTTTCTCCACATCGCCGCGCCGGATCCCTACCGCTTCGTGCCCCCGGAGGGCACCGACCCGCGCCTCAGCCTCGGGATCGCGGCCGCCAACGTCCTCGAGGAGGCCATCCTTCGCGAGGGCCCCGACTCAGTCGCTGCGTTCATCGCCGAACCGGTCCAGGGCGCCGGGGGTGTCATCGTGCCTCCGCCCGACTATTTCCCGAGAATCCGGGAGATTTGCAGCCAGTACGACGTCCTGTTCATCGCTGACGAAGTCATCACGGGGTTCGGCCGCACGGGCCGCTGGTTTGGCCTCGAACACTACGGCGTCGAGCCTGACATCGTCCAGTTCGCCAAGGGCATCACCAGCGGCTACGTGCCGCTCGGCGGCATCGGGGTCTCAGACCGCGTCCGGGAGGTGATCATGAGCGTCCCGCCGGGCAAGCGGTGGATGCATGCCTACACGTATTCTGGACATGCGACGTGCTGCGCGGTTGCCTTGAAAAACCTCGAGATCCTCGAGCGCGAACAGCTCGTCGATCGCGCCGCCAGCAGCGGTGCGCACCTTCTCCAGAACCTGCGCACGCTCGAGTCGATGGACGGCGTGGGCCACGTCAGGGGTCTCGGGTTGATGGCTGGCGTCGAGGTTGTCGCGGACAAGGCCACACGCCAGCTGTACGCGCCGGAGCTGGGGATGACCCAGCGCCTGACCGACGCCCTGCTGGCACGCGGCCTTTATACACGCGTCGCCATGGACTGTATCTGCCTCGCCCCGCCCCTCGTGATCGACGACGAGCAGATCGACCGGATGGTGGCGATCGTCAGCGACGCGATTCGCGCCGCCCTGCCGTGAATCGGCGGCGCCTGACGGCTCTCGGTTGCTCGCTCGGCTTCGCTCTCCGACCTACCAGCCGGCCGCCGGCGGGCGGCCTCCTGCCGCCGACAGCACCTCCACCACGCGGATGCGATCGGCCGCGTTCTCGACTCCGACCACGATGTGGCCATCCGATACGACGGGATCGTAGAACGTGGACCGCTGTCGTGGCATGACCACGGTGAACAGCAGCGTCACCACAGTGAACAGAATGGCTCCGAGCATGGTCAGCTCGAACATGATGATGAGGTTCGGCCACCAGGCGACGATGGGCATGCCGGAGGTCACGATCGGCCACGCCTGCTGTGTCGTGACAAGGAGCGCAATGGCGGCCGAGAGGCCCACCACCCCGCCAATCCCCGCAATCCAGTGAAGCCAGGTGGCCGAATCCCGGTGGCTGAACTCGTACTCCTCGAACGGTTCGGCGGACATCACCACGATCTCGCGTTCTTTGAGGCCGAGCGCACGCAAGCCGTCCACGGCCCGCTGCACCTCTGCCGGCGCGGCAAACAGCCCGTATACGGTTCCACGGCCTGCTGCGCTGGTTGGGCCGCTCACGGTTGCACCTTCCAGAGCGGCTGATCGCCAAGCTCACGTGCCGTCACCACGGGCTGAGGATGCTCGCCGACCTTGAGCTCCCACACGGAGATGACCGGGACGAACTTGGCGAACAACGTGAATAGCAGCGCCATCGCCGCGAAGGTCGCGGCCGTCACGGCTATCTCCACCGGCTGCGGCTGATACGCGCCCCAGGTGTACGGCAGCGGTTTGTTGGCGAGCGACGGGACGATGATCAGGAAGCGTTCGAGCCACATGCCGATGAGTACCGTCAGCGACGCGGTGACACATCCCCCGATCGTGCGCAGCCGCCTGAACGACAGGATGCCGAGCGGGATCACGAAGTTGCACACCACCATCGTCCAGTAGAGGGGCGCGTAGGCATCGCGCTGAGTCGCCCAGAAGGCGGCCATTTCTTCGGGACGATTCCCGTACCACACCGTCAGCCGCTCCGCGAACACGAAATACGCCCAGAGCAGGCTCATCAGCAGCAGGAGCTTCCCGAGGTTCGCGAAATGCACGGGGTGCAGATACTCCTCGAGACGAAGGAACCGGCGGAGGAACGCCATCGCGATGATGAGGGCCGCAATGCCGCTGAAGATGGCGCCAGCGACGAAGTACGGCCCGAAGATCGTCGAGTGCCACATCGGAACCGGCGCCATCGAGAAGTCGAATGACACGATGGTGTGCACCGACACGGCGACCGGCAGAATCGCGATCGCCATGATCTGCATCGCCGACTCCAGACGGTGCCACTGCTTGGGCGTCCCCTGCCATCTCAATGAGAGCCATCCGTAGATGCGTGCCCGCCAGCCGGTGGATCGATCACGGATCAGCGCGAAATCCGGAATCATGGGAAGGAACAGGAACAGGCTGCTGCCCAGCAGATACGTGGTGATCGCGAAGAAGTCCCAGACGAGCGGTGAGCGGAAGTTCGGCCAGATCAGCCGCTCGCTCGGATACGGCATCAACCAGAAGAACAGCCACGGCCGTCCCAGGTGAATGATCGGAAACATGGCGCCGATCATCAGCGCGAACACGGTGATGGCTTCGGCCGAGCGCGTCACGGGGCGGCGCCACCTGGCGTTCACCAGGCGGAGAATCGCCGAGATGAGAGTGCCCGCGTGGCTGATCCCGATCCAGAACACGAAGTTGGTGACGTAGAACCCCCAAAACACCGGCCAACGCACCCCGGACACGCCGAAGCCCAGGTACAACTGCGTGGCCCACGCGGCAGCGCCCACCGCCACCACCGCGCCGAGCGACGCGACGAGTGCATAGAACCGCCACGACGTCCGTTGAAGGGGACGCAGCAGGTCGTTGGTGAGAGCCCGGTTCGTCTCCTGCGTCATCCCTCGGTCTGCCTCGACAAATACGTCACCTTGGGCGCAGTGCCGAGATCTTCGAGCAGCTTCGAGCCCCGTGGAGACTTCGACAGCCGCGCCGCGCGGCTCTCCGGGTCGTTGAGATCGCCGAACACCATGGCTCCAGACGGGCAGGCTTGCGCGCACGCGGGGGTCACGTCGCCGTCGGCGAGCGATCGCTCTTCGACCCTCGCGCGCCCCCTGGCCGCCGTGATGCGCTGCACGCAGAAGGTGCACTTCTCCATCACGCCGACCGTGCGAACCGACACGTCGGGGTTGAGCTGCAGGTGCAATGGCTTTTCCCACTGGGGGTTGAAGAACTCGAAGAACCGCACGTTGTACGGACAGGCGTTGGCACAGTAGCGCGTGCCGATGCAGCGGTTATAGACCTGTGCGTTCAGTCCTTCGGCCGTGTGATGGCTTGCGTAGGTGGGACACACCGCCTCGCACGGTGCCTGATCGCAGTGCTGGCACATGACGGGCCTGAACTTCAATCGCGCCTCCGGAAACTCGCCCTCCCAATACCGCTCGACGCGCAGCCAGTGGATCGCCCGCCCTCGAGCCGCTTCGACCGGGCCGACCGTCGGGATGTTGTTCTCCGCGTGGCACGCGGTGACGCACGCGCCACAGCCGGTGCACCGGTCAAGGTCGACGACCATGCCCCAGCGGATACGTCGAGGCGCGGCGGAAGTGTCGTTCTGCTCCATGTCCATCACCGATGCTGGTGCGGATGCTCCACGTCATGCCCCGCAAACAACGTCAACTCCCCACCGCCGTCGGCCACGCGTGTCAGACGCACTCGCGTCGCAGCCCAGGCAAGCGCGCCGGTCGAGGAGTCGGTCAGCGGCGCGAGAATCGCGATGGGGTTCGATCCCCGCCCGCTCGCAAAGCGGGTGAACGTGTCGTGGCCCTGCCCGACCGGCATCGCAATCACGTCGGGAGCGACGCCAGGCGAGATGACGACGGGCGCGCGCACCGACCCATGCTGCGAGCTGATTTCCACGATGTCGGAAGCCGCCAGCTGCAGCCGCCGGGCAGTCACCGGGTTGACCTCAACCCAGTTGCTCCACATCGCAGAGGTCATCGGGTCGGGCATCTCTTGAAGCCACGGCAGGTGCGCGGTCGAGCCGTCGTAAAACGTCGTCGACGCATAGGGCAGGAGGTGGAACGGAAACTCGTCGGGCGCTCCGTCGAACCGCGGCTCGGTGAACGGCACCGGCGACGGTGCGGGTGAGGAGCGGGACACGGGATCGACGCCGCTCAGTGCCGAGCGCGTGGAGGGAACGCTCCGAGCAGCGGCCGGCGACCGACCCCACCAGCCGCCGCGCGCCTGCACCTCGGCCCAGGCGTCGCCGCCGTCAGCCTGCGCGGGGAGGTTCCCAAACCGATCCCGCAGCATCTCGTCGAACTGCTGCCACGGCAGCGGTGGACTGAGCGGCTGCCGAAGGCGTCGTGAGACGTCCAGCAGGACGTCGGGCGTCGCGCGCGTCGAGTAAAGCGGTCGCATGACCGGAGGCGCCAAAGACGCCGCGGCGACCAGGGATCCCGACTCGGGCAGCGCCTCGGCCCAGGATTCGAGGAACGAATGATCCGGAAGCACGAGGTCCGCGAGGATGCTCGTCTCGTCGAGAAAGCTGCCAAAGCTCGCGATGAACGGCACGCCTTCGAGCGCGTCGCGTACGCCCCACGCCGCCGGCGAGAGGAACACGGGGTTGGCCGCGTCTACCAACAGCACCTCGACCGAGTCAAAAAGGGGGCTGACCCCTTTTGACAAACTGTGCAACGGCGTGAGGGCTCCGCCCCCTTCTCCCGCGAGCGGGGGCGTGAACTGCAAGCCGCCGGGCACGCCGACGCTGCCAACCAGCGCGTTCAGCGCGTTGACCGCCAAGGCCTGCGCCAGACCGTTCGTGTGGGCCAGCGCAGGCCCCCCGATGATGGCGACCGCGGGCCGCCTCGCGGCAAACGCCCGCGCGATCTCCTCGACGCGCGCCCCAGGGATCCCCGTCATCGCCTCGACGCGCTCCGGCGCAAACTCGGGCAGGCCGGCGCCCCATCCCTCGATGAGAGCCCCGGCGCGCCCGGCCGCGTCGCCTCGTGCGAGCCCCTCGCGCAGGATCACGTGGGCCATACCCAGGGCCATGGCCCCTTCCGTGCCCGGCCGGGCGGCCACCCACCAGTCCGCGTTCGCCCCGGTCTGCGACATCCGTGCCTCGACCTGCACCACGGCGCCGCGCACCCCCGGCACGCCTTGACGCATCGCGCCGTAGGCGGCCGCCTGTGCCACAGGCGAGTTCCACGTGCCGAGGTAGTCCGCCCCGAATGCGACGACAAACCGCGCGCCGGCCAGGTCTAAGGTGGGCAGCTGCGCCACGCCGAAGCTGAGGGCGTTGGCCCTGCGGAGCACCTCCTCGTCGAACAACGCCACGCTCACCGGGGGCGGAGCCCCGAATCGCGCCAGAAACATCGCAGCCAGGTCCGTGCGCTGGCTGCCGCCGGCACGTGTCAGATACCTGAGCCCCTGTGTCTTGCCAGCATCGGCCAACGCGTCGAGCCGCGACGTCAGTTCGCCGAGTGCGACCTCCCACGTCACTTCCTCGAACTGGCCGCTCCCCCGCGGGCCCGATCGCTTGAGCGGGTGGCGCAGCCGATCCGGGTGATACGTCACCTGGATCGCCGCCTGTCCCCGGGCGCAGAGCGCGCCCCGATTCACGGGATGATCCGGCAGGCCCTCGAGCTTCTTGGCCACCATCGCCCGCATCACCCCACGCTGTCCGTTGCGTACCACATCGACGTCCGCGTCCATGACGCGCACGTGCAGGCCACACCCGGCCGGACACAGGGGACAGACTGACGGCTTCCACGTCGCGATTCCGGGGACGATGTCGTCATCCGGGATGAAGCGGATGATCTGATGTTCGGGATGGCCACAGCTGGCCAGGGCGGCACTGGCGCCGGTGATGGCAGTTACCTTGAGGAATCGTCGCCGGTCCATGGGAGGTGCTCAGCGCTTCAGTAATGACACGTCAGGCAGTCGTTCGATGCTCGACGCGCGGTGTGGCACGTCACGCAAAAGCCCATCGTCAGCTCGACGTTGAGCTGGGCGACGGTCTGCTCGGCGATAGGTCCGTGACAGGTGGCGCATTCGACCTTGGCTCGCATATGTGGGGAGTGATCGAACCGGACATGCGCCTCCGCGGCGTACCCGTACACGCGCTGCCACGCCAGATCCAGGCCCTTGGCTTCGAGCGCCGCCATCTCCTGAACACGCGGGCGATCGGTCGCGATCGCCTGATGACAGATCATGCAGGTCTTCAGGCTGGGCAGGCCGGCGACCGGTCCTTCGGAGGCGCTCTCGTGACAATAGTCGGTGCACGTGAGCCCTTGAGCGACGTGCACGTCGTGGGGAAACTCGAGGGGCTGCACGGGCGCAGGCTTCATCCCCAGGAACGCGCGCGCCGCCGAGGCCACATCAGGGTGTGCGGGCGTGAAGACCTCTGCACGGTCTGGTTCCGGTGGCGCGTTCACCATGGTGCAGGCGAGCGTGGCGGCATGGGAGCCTGCCACCAGCACGACGACCCAGGCTCGGTATGTGCGTCGGGTCACCGATTACTGCGACTTCGCCTTCGAATCGAGGCTGCGGAGATAGTTGACGACGTTCCACAGATCTTCATCGGGCAGGCGTTCCTTGAAGCCCTTCATTTCGAACTTCGGGCCGGCGCCGTCGCGAAGGATCATGAAGATCTCCCCGTCCGTGCTGCCGCGGTCCCACGTCGCGTCGACGAGGTTCGACGGGGCGGTCATGCCCTTCGGCACCATCGGCCCGTTACCGGAAGCATCCTTGCCGTGGCAGAACGCACACATCTTCTGAAACGTCTTCCGGCCCGCGGCCACCGATGCCGGGCTCGCCGCGACTGGGTTCTTCAGCTTCTTCCCCTCGGGGCTTCCCCCAGGGGCTTGCGCGTGACCGGTGGCACCGACCGACACGCACACGACGAGCAGGACAACCGACACGTAGCGCATCACTCCGAGCTCCCCTTCCGAATCAGGTTTGTGTTTCAGCTTGCCGAGCCGCGGGCAACATTTACCGCTGGGAGGCCGCCCGAGGTCAAGCAGGAACACGTTATGGGTCCAATAAGAGCTTGTAATACTCTCGTGCCACTCTTATAACCTCGGCTTTCGGTCCGGCCGTTCTCGCCGTCGTGTCGAAAGAGCCGCCGGTTCGCTCGAACCCTCGCCTCAGCAGGTAGTTCAGCTTGATCGGCAGGTGTCGGTTTTTCTGCGCGAACAGGTTCGAGGGAGAAGCGACACACGGCTCAGCCGCGCGTCGACCCCGTGGCGTTGCTGATCTGCAGGTCCCAACCGTCGGGATCGAGGACGTGATAGCTCTTGAAGTCCTCGCCCACCATGTCGGGTCGCGGGTTCAGCCCGCGGCGCTTGAGCTCGGCCTCGACCGCCTGCGTGTCCCAGGGCTGAATGCCATACGACACGTGGTTGATGACCCCCGTCACTGGTGGGCGTCCTCCGCCTGCGCCAGGGGCGCCGGCGGCCGCCCCCCCGGCGGCGTCGGCCTGGGTCCGCCGGTTACGGATGATGATGTTCCCCACGTTCGGGATCGTCAGTGAGGCCTGATTCGTACCGTTGTCGTTGCGCACCTCCCATCCCATCAGGTTCTGGTAGAAGGCGGCGCTCTTCTTATAGTCGGTGACCGCGAAGGAGATGTGATCCAGGCACACCGTCTTCCACGGGGCCGGGTTCGCGGCACGCGGGGACGTCGCTTGCTCAGCGGCCACGGCCGGCACCGCGATCGCAGCCATCGTCAGGCTCTGAATCAACTGTCGCCGCGAGAGCCGGCCGTCCTCGAACTCGTCCAGCAGTCTGGCAATCACCTGTTCCATGATGATCCTCCGTCGGTCGTCGGTCTATCCTGGGCCCCACTCACGACTCAGCACTCGAGGCGCATTCCCCGTCTCCGGTCGAAACCGGACCAAGTCCTGCTAGGCTGTCGGCGAACGATATCAAGGAGCGGGCCTGACATGGTGAACCATTTGAAGACTCTGGTGCTCTCCCTGGCGGTCCTCGTGCCCGTGGCTGGTGCAACGCCCGCCCGTGCCCAGGCCGTTGGCGGGGCCGAACAGGCCAAACCCGTCGCCGGGGACGCGGGGATTTCGTCGCTGGTGGTGATGAACATGCCAGAATTCCGGGTTCTGCGCGACTACGCGGAGCCCGGCGCCACACGGCGGATGCACTCGCATGACGATGCGACCTATCACGTCTTCGTGCTGATCACGGGTCAGCTGCAGCTGACCATCGAGGGAGAGACGCCGATCCCCGTCACACAGGGGCAATCGGTGTACTTGAAGGGCGGCGCCAGGCACACGTTCACGAACACGGGGACGGTGACGGCGACGATCGTCGAGGTGTTCGGCAAGGCGCCGCCGAAGTGACGGATCTCGCTGGCCGCGTCATGGGCCAGCCCGTGCGCCCGACTCTCATGCGCGGGCGAAATCTGGGTTTTCCGTGATTCGCGTCCCGTCGCGGTGAAAGGCTTCGGTCAGCTGGCGAATGCGTGTGCGCGCGACGGCCAGGTCGTGGTTGTCGAGATTGATGTTCAGCAGGTCGATGTACCAAGGCAGCTTGACCTCATCGCGCACGTAGCTCTCCACAATCTCCCGTGCGATGGGCAACGTCGTCGACTTCGAGACGTCGTGGACGTCGCGGTCGCCCGCCTGCTGCAGCTTGCTGTACTCCTCGTCCAGCAGGCGTTCGAACAGCGTCGTCGTGAACCGATCGCCTGCGGCCACGCCGGTCTCGCCATCGCCGGCCGTCAACGTCGCCCTTTTGTGCAGCCACTCCCAGAGGATGCTCAACCGGATCTCGCCGGTCGCCATGTCTTCCATCAGGTACAGCACCGCGTCATCGCCGAAGAAGTCGGCGGGCTTGAGCGCCGCGGCCTGCAGGCCTTGACCGAAGGCGTTGCCATACTGCAGCGCAACACTGAGCAGGTCCCTTGCCCCGCGAATCGTGCGCGGCGCCTGCTCGAGGAGCAGGAGGTTTGCCGCGTCCTCGTCCGTATGGGTCAGCGGCGGAAAGGCGCGCCCCAGCTGGTTGTCGGCTCCGCTTTTCTCCCACACGGGCCGAATGACATGCACCATCTTCCAGTGGGCCACCCACTTGCCGCTCGCGCCCTCGCGCTGCTCGCGTTCGGCCCCGGCAATCGCGCGCTTCATGCCGTGTGCGACGCCCGCCTCGGACCCCACGGGAATGTTGGGTTCCATCCCCCCTTGCCAGAGCGCGCACTGACCGAGCGCGTCGGGCGTGTTGACGGCACGGCGCACGCGATCCTCGTAGTGCCGCATGTAGCCGTACGTCATCGTGATGGCATCGATGTTCGGGTTGAGGAAGGTGGCATCCCAGGACATCTCGTCCGACACGCTGTTGATGTAGTCCCACCGCCCCGTGTTGAAGCCGACGAACCGCGATCCCAGGGCCGCACGAATCTCCATCAACTGAAAGCACGCCTCGATCTGCTCGACGAGCACGTAGGCTTTCACCGTGCCAATCGGTAGCGACAGATGGCTTTCGAGGACCGACAGCAGGTCGTGCCAGAACGCGGCCTCTTCGGCCGTCTGAATTTTCGGCAGATACAAGATCACAGACGAGTTGGCCTCGCGCAGACGCCGCTGGTTGTTCACGACATACAGCGTCGCGTCGACGATGGAGGCCGAAAACCCGGTGCCATTCGAATGGCGGATGTGGCGGTCATCGAGATGCAGGCCGCGCGCACGGAACATCTTCGTGGTGAAGGCGAGCTGGCGCGCCCAGTCGTCGACGATGGGGTGGCCGAAGAAGGCCTGCGCCCACGCGTTCATCTCGCCGGCCACGGTTTCGGCGGTCCGCAGGAAGAGCGGATCGCGGTGAACCGCGAGCGCCAGGTTGCGCTGGTTGTCGAGCGCCATCGTCGAGACCTGGCCAAGCGCGTCCTCGCCGTCGAACATCCAGCCGTCGGCGCCCGACAACAGCGCGTAGGCGATGTTGCGCAGGCTCCGGGCCGTCGACGCCCCTGGGCGAGCGGCGGGGCCGGTGCCTTGAATCCACTGGCGTTGCAGATCGTGTGGTATCTCGCTGCCGGCGAATCTGCCGGCGCGCGCGTCCCGCACGGTCATCTTCGTCCCGGGCACGAGGCCGTCGGCGGGCAGGAACTGGAGGCGCTGCCCGGCCCGGGCTCGCGCCGCGCGCCTGGCGATGCGGCCACCCATCAGATCTCTGCGACGCTCGTCCAGAGGCGCCAGCGCCTCCAGGGCCCTCATCGCATCTGTCGTCACCACGTCTTCGTATTCACGTGCCACCGTGGCTCGCGTCTCGAGCGTGTGTGTCTGCATGCCCTTTCGTCCCCTACTCGAGCTTACATCGTGCCGACCGGATGAGGCCGGCAGGGAACGCGGGTGTGACAGGTATGACAGGTGGAGGAACGCGACAGCTGCGGTCCATGCGACGGATGCGAGGGTGCGAGAAGGCCTGGCCGACGGCGTGACCAGATGCCGTGCGCGTCACGCGCTCAACTGGTGCCTGGCAACCAGCGGCGCGTTGGCCTCGAGCGCGGCGAGGACGGCATCCACGTCTTCGGTCGTGTTGTAACCGTGGAACGAGACCCGGAGGCCCTCCCCGCGGGCCGAAGCGATCACCCCTCTGGCCGCGAGCCTGCGCACGAGCTCACCGGCGTCGCCGGATCGAATCACCGCCAGCGCACCTCGCCGGTCTCGCTGCTCCGGCGTGAGCGTCGCGAAGCCCCGATCGTGCGCGCCGTCGAGCAGACGCGCGGTCAACTCGGCCACCTGGCTGCAGACACGTGGAATACCGACCGCCTGCAGCAGCCTCAGCCCCGCGTGCGCGGCGAACGCATTGGGCACGGGCGGCGTGCCGGTCTCGAAGCGACGCGCGTCCGGCGCCCAGTCGAGCGGCGCCGCACTGAACGCAAACGGATTGACACGCCCGAACCAGCCGGTCACGAGGGGCTCGAGCCGCCCGATGAGCGCGCGCTTGACATAGAGGAACGCCACGCCTGCCGGTCCGAGCAGGTACTTGAGGGCTCCGGTCACCATGAAGTCCACGTCCAGGGCATGCACGTCGAGCGGCGCGGTGCCGGTGTGCTGGTAATCGTCCAGCATCACGTAGGCACCCCGTGCTCGGCACAGCGCCACGAGGCGTGGGATGTCGAGGCGGAATCCGTTGCGGAAGCACACGTGCGTCGCCGGCACGATCAGGGTGCCGTCGTCCACGACCGCCTCATAAGAGCCGATGGGAAGGGCGTCGCCGCTGGCGCGCGCCCATCTCACCGCCGCGCCTCGTCGCTGCTGGGCCAGCCAGACGTGCGCCAGGGTTGGAAACTCGAACTCGCCCAACACGACACCTCGGCGCTCCCCGTCGAATGGCAGCGCCGTCGCCACCGCGGCGATGGCCGCCGAGGCGCTCGGCATCACGGCAATCTCATCGGGCTGGGCGCCCACGGTCTCCGCCATGGCGACGCGCAGTCGCTCGACTTCCTCCACCCAGCTATCCCATGGCGAGCCGCCGGTATGCCACGAGTGCGCGTATGCCGCGAGCGCCGCCTCGACGTCGGTGGACAACGCTCCCTGGGAGCAGCTGTTCACGTACACGCGCCGCGCCAGGAGGGGAAACCGCTCGCGAAAGCGGTCGAGCGACAGGGACGACATCTCGAGCACGCCGCACGTTGCCCCGTCGAGGCGATCCGTGTCAAGCCGCAAGGCCAGTGTAGACTCCCGGGGATACGTATGCCGCCCGATGACCTCGCCCGCTGGCGGTCCGAGTTTCCGATTCTCGATCGCACCGTCTACATGATCAGCAACTCGCTCGGCGCCATGCCCCGACGAGCCGCCGAGTCGCTCGCATCGTACGCCGACGCCTGGGCCACCCGTGGCGTGCGGGCCTGGGAGGAACGCTGGTGGGAGATGGCACGAGAGATCGGCGACCGCATCGGCGCGATCATCGGCGCGCCCGCCGGCAGCGTCAGCATGCACGAGAACGTGACCACCGCCGCGATGGTGGCCCTGTCGGCCGTCACTCCTCGCCCCGACCGCAACCGCATCGTCTGCCTTGCGGCCGACTTCCCGTCAACCGTGTATCTCTACCGCGCGCACGAGGCCGCGGGCTTCGTGGTCGACGTCGTCCCGGCGGAGACGGACCTGACCGTCCGAGCGGAGCGTATCCTCGACAGCATCAACGAGCGCACCGCCTTCGTTTCGCTGTCGCACGTCCTGTTCAAGACGTCGTACATCATGGACGTGTCCGCAGTGGTGGCTCGCGCGCAGGCCGTGGGCGCGCGCGTGCTCGTGGACGGCTACCAGTCTGCGGGGATCATCCCTGTCGACGTCACGTCGCTTGGTCCGGACTTCTTCGTCGGGGGCTGCCTGAAATGGCTGTGCGGAGGGCCAGGGACGGCGTTTCTGTACACCCGTCCGGATCTCGCGCCGACGCTCCGGCCTCGCTTCACGGGTTGGTTTGCCGACCGGACGCCGTTTGCTTTCGACGTCAGCGCCATGCATCCGAGGCCAGACGGGATGCGGCTGATGAATGGCACCCCGTCCATTCCGGCCTACTACGCCGCGTTGCCCGGCCTCGACATCATCGGTCAGGTCGGTGTGGACCGCATCCGTGCGACCTCCAAACGGCTGACCGCGCGCCTCTTCGCGCTCGCCGATCAGCACGGGTTTGGATCGATCGCTTCTCGCGACCCTGAGCGGCTGGCCGGGACCGTCGCCGTCAATCCGCCGGAGGCGCTGGCGGTCTCGCGCGCGCTCAAGGCCCGCGACTTCCTCGTGGACTATCGACCGGGTGTCGGCATCCGCATCTCGCCGCACTTCTACAACAGCGAGGACGAGATCGACCGCCTCATGGCCGAGATGGTGCGGATCGTCGCGCACAAGGAGTACAACACGCAGGCCTCGCCCCGCTCGGTGGTCACGTGAGCCGCACCCCGGCGCCTTCGGCCGTCAGCAACGAACAGGTTCTGGCGCGCCAGCTCTCGGCATCCCAGCAAGCCATGATGGCGCTCGGCGGCGCCATCGGCACGGGGCTCTTCCTCGCGAGCGGCCTCGCCGTCAACGTGGCCGGTCCGGCCATCGTTCTCTCGTACGTCATCGTTGCGGTGCTGTCGATGCTGCTCGGGCGCGCCTTGATCGAGATGTCGGTCGCCCACCCGACCGCGGGCGCGTTTGGCGTCTACGCGGGCATGTTCATCTCGCCGTTTGCCGGCTATGCGGTTCGCGTCAGCTACTGGCTGATGCAAGTCATCGCCACGGGCGGCCAGCTCGTCGCAGCCTCCATCTACATGGCGTTCTGGTTTCCAGCGGTGCCGGGCGCGGTCTGGGTACTGGCCTTCGCCGCCGCCCTGGTCGCGGTCAACTCGCGCGCGGTTGGCCGCCTCGGCGCTATCGAGTACTGGCTCGTGATGATCAAGGTCGTCGCCATCGCGCTCTTCGTGGGCATCGGGACGCTCGTCGTCTTGGGCCTCACCGGCGACGCCAGTCCCGGTGCGAGACACCTCACCGCGCACGGCGGATTCATGCCGTTTGGCGCCTCCGGCGTGTGGCTCGGCTGCTGCTTCGTGATCTATTCCTTCATCGGCGTCGAGATCGTCGCCGTGACCTCTGGCGAGGCGACAGACCCCTCGCACACCATCCCGCGCGCGATGCGCCGCATGGTGATCGCGCTCTCGTGCATCTACATCGTGACGACGACGCTGCTGGTGGCGCTGACCCCGTGGACGGAGCTGGGCGTCGGTGAGAGCCCCTTCGTCAAAGTGCTGGCGGGCGTCGGAATCCCCGGCGCCGCCGGAATCATGAACTTCGTCGTGCTCACGGCCGCGCTCTCGAGCGCCAACGCCAACCTGTACCTCATCGCGCGCACGCTGTTCTCGCTCGCGCGCGCGGGGTTCGTTCCCGCGTCCCTCGGCTCGGTCACCACCGACGAGGCTCCCGTGAACGCCGTGCTGGTCTCCGGACTCGGCCTGGGTGCCGCGGTCGTCGTGCGCGCCTTGTGGCCTGACTCCGCCTACGTGTGGTTCTTCGGCGTGGCGCTGTTTGGCGGGCTGTTCGTCTGGCTCATGATCTTCGTCACGCACCTGGCATTTCGATCGCCGGCTCGACCGATGGGCTCGGTCGTGGGCGGTGCACTCGTGGCGGCAATCCTCGCCTCCACGTGGTGGATTCCCGACCTTCGGTCGACGCTGCTGGCTGGCGTTCCCTGGATGCTGCTGCTCGGCCTCGGGTACCGCCTGTCGCGTGGGCGATCGTCGGCGGCGAAAGCCCCATCGAACTCGGACCCGTGACCTCGCCCTCCAGCTACCCTCCCCCGGGGATTCAGCACCAGGCCGATTGACGCCGACCAACGACGCGACAGCTCGGCGTCAGCCGGTAGGCCGCGGGTCTGGTCGCGGTGCCGGCCAGACCACCGGCCAGGATTTCTGTTGCGACGGCCCCGTTGGAACGTTAGAGTCCGCCCATGCCTCGCTCCGCACTTCGCCCGCTGCTCGCCGTGGCGCTGACGGCCCTGGTTGCCGCTCCGACAACGGCCAGAAAGACACTCGACCTCGACGCCGCCACGATCGCGGACCTCAATGCCGCATTCAGCGCCGGCACGTTGACCTCCGAGCGTCTGGTGCAGATGTGCCTGTCGCGCATCCAGGCCTACGACCATCAGGGGCCGAACTTGCGGTCGGTGATCACGATCAACACCAAGGCCGTCGACACGGCTCGCGCGCTGGACGCGGAGCGCAAGGCCAAGGGCCCCCGCTCACCGCTGCACGGCATCCCCATCGTCCTCAAGGACAACATCGATACGGCGGACATGCCGACCACCGGCGGGTCGCTGCTGCTCGAGGGCTGGGTCCCGCCGGATGACGCGTTTCTCGTCAGGAAGCTCCGCGCCGCCGGGGCCGTCATCGTGGCCAAGGCCAACCTCTCGGAGTTTGCCTCCGGCGCCGCGCACAGTTCGCTCGGCGGGCAAATCAGGAATCCGCACGACCTGACGCGCACGCCCTCTGGCTCTTCGGGGGGCACGGGAGCGGCCATCGCCGCCTCGTTCGCCGTCGTCGGTCTCGGGACCGATACCGGCGGCTCCGTTCGCGGGCCGTCCACGGCCAACGGCATCGTCGGCTTGAAGCCCACGCACGGACTGATCAGCCGTGACGGCATCATCCCGCTTGCTCTCAGCTTCGACACCGCAGGGCCCATGGCGCGAAGCGTGTACGACGTGGCGGCCTCCTTGGGGGTCATGACGGGAATCGATCCGGCCGACGCGGCCACGAAGAAGAGCGAGGGGCGATTCGAAACCGACTACACGAAGTTTCTGAAAGCCGATGCTCTCAAGGGTGCGCGCATCGGCATTGCGCGAGACTTTCTCGGTGCGGATCCGGAGGTGGACTGGGTGATCGAAGCCTCGCTCGACACCATGCGCCGCGGCGGAGCCACGGTGGTGGACGTCCAGTTGCCGAAATGGCTGCTCGACGTGAAGGGCGAGTTCTACAACGCCATTCGGTATCCCGAGTTCGCGGCGCAGATCGCGGATTACCTCGCCACGACCGGCCCGCGCTATCCCAAGAACATCGAGCAGCTGATTGCCCGCGCGACGGAAATCAACGCGCTTCGCGAGGATGGCGCGGGACCAAATCCGGCGCGATGGGGCCTGATGCGGCGCGAGTCAGGCAGCGGATCGACGTCGGACGCTCGATACCTGGCCGTCCGCGATCACGCGCTGCCGCTGGTTCGGGCCGTCCTCGACGGGGTGCTGGCCACGAACAAGCTCGACGCGATCGTCTATCCGACTGCGTCCAGGCGCCCTGCGCTGCTCGCGGCGCCGCCCGAAGTTCCCGGGGGCGCCGCCACGTCGGGCTCGAACCTGGCCAACCTCAGCGGATTCCCCGATCTCATCGTGCCGGCCGGGTTCACGAGCGACGACCTGCCAATCGGCTTGTCCCTGCTGGGACCCGCATTCAGCGAGCCGCGACTGCTGGCGCTTGGTTACAGCTTCGAGCAGATGACGCGCGCACGCCGGCTGCCCGTGCACACACCGCTTCGACCGGGAGAGACGGTCGCCGTGCCCTGAGAGCCCCGAAGCGCTCGGTTCGCGACTCGTAGCCGGCGTGGCGCCGCTTCACGCCTCGCCAGGGGCACACGGATCCTGTTCGAGCGCGATCGCGGTCACCTGCATCGGGAAGATGCGCACGGACGGCGTGCGCGCGGGATTGCGCGTGGGATCCCGGCTGACCGGCCCCCCCCCGATGACGATGCGGCCGCCCCCGAGCCTGAGACCGGGTTCGGCGAGTGCGTTCTTCTTGACGAGTCCCGTGACCTCGACGAGGCGCCCATTCGCCTGCTTGATGGCCTTGTCGAGGTCACCCTTGCCCGACAACCGGAAGACGGCTTCGGAGAAGCTCGGCAGGCTGGCGTTTTCGGAGATCGATTCCGCCGTCAGCTCGCGACCCTTGAGGCAGCCGCGCACGACGAGCTCCACGGAGTTCTTGTCGGGCTTGGCCTGGGCAACCGCGCGCACGTCGGCGGTTCCTGCGGCGAGCACGCTCACCGCGCCGACGAGCAGCGGGCCCGCAAGAAGGCGCAGAGGACGGGCGGCGCAAGGGGCCATGAGGGCACACTATCACTTCCGTTGGTCCCGTCGGGCGTCGTTCTTCGGCCCACCTGCCAGGGACATCACCCACTCCTGGAGCACCGCCGCTGAGCGTCGCGCCGGCCCCGACGCACCCGCAGTACCCGCCTCCCCCGTATAATCCGCGGCATGTCCGACGTGCTGATCAACGGGCGCCGTGTGCCCGCAGGCACTTCCCAGCTGGTTCACGTGCCCGTCACTCGAGATCTGACCGGTCCGGTAGAAATCACCGCGCACGTGGTCGCAGGCCTCGGCGACGGCCCGACCCTGACGCTGCTGTCGATGCTGCACGGCAACGAGTGGTTCTCGGCGGTCGTGTTGCGGGAGGTCCTGCGTCGGCTCGATCCCTCGGCGATGCGTGGCAGCGTGATTGCCATCCCGGTGGCCAATCCGCCGGCGATGCTGACCGCGAGCCGTTGCATCCAGGACAATGCGGACGAGCCCGACGCCAATCGCACGTTCGGGGGACCGTACGGATGGCTCTCGAACCAGATCGCGCGTGTGCTCTCCGACGCGGTCCTTTCGATCTCCGATGCCCTCATCGACTACCACGTCGGCGACTGGGGAGCCACGATGGCCGACGTGTCGTATGTCACCGACTACTCCAACCCGGAGGTTGCAAGACGCAGCAAGGCGATGGCTCTCGCGTATGGCTTTCCAGTGGTGCACGCGCTGACCATCTTCAGCGGTCTGCGCGGACCGCGTACGTCGCTGGGCCACGCAGGAGAATGCTACGGCATCCCCGGCGTCGTCGCCGAGGTGGGAGGACTCGGGTTCGGCGCCGCGATCGAAGATGGCTGGATCGCCCGAAACGTCGAGGGCACCCTCGGCGTGATGCAGGAGCTGGGCATTCTCGCCGGGAAGCCACGGCACGCCGATCGTTACCTGCACTTCGTCGACTACTGGCGCGTCGGCCCGACCGTCGGCGGGTACCTCGAGCCTCTCGCCACGCTCGATCGGCAATTCACAGAGGTCGCCTCCGGCGAAGTGCTGGCTCGCGTGAGCGACCCGATGAGCTTCGAGGTGCTCGAGGAAATCTCGTCACCAGGGCGAGGCGTGCTCTTCTACGGCTGCCGCGCGCACATGGTGCGCCCCGGTGGCTGGGCGTTTGGTGTGGCGAACCTCGAGGACACTCGGACCACCTGGGTTCAGGCCGGAGGCGTGTAAATGGTTCCCCTGGTGCTGCTCTTGCTGCTGACGATGGCCTGTTCCGGGCCCGCCGCGACCCCGGACGGAGGTCACCGCAATCAGCTGGTCTTCGCAGCCGCGGCCGACGCGACGACCCTCGATCCGCACAACACGACCGACACCGAATCGGATCAGGTGATCCACATGCTCTACGACACCCTGATCGGGTTCGACGAGCAGATGAAGATCGTGCCGCGCCTGGCCGAGCGCTGGTCGGTCTCGGAAGACGGGGTCGCGTGGACGTTCCACCTTCGTGCGGGTGTCCGGTTCCACGACGGGACGCCGTTCGATGCCGAAGCGGTGCGCGCCAACTTCGCACGTGTGCTGGATCCGGTCGCGGCCCACAAGCGCCTCCCGCTGTTCAACATGATCGACCGGGTCGAGGCGGTCGACGAGACAACGGTCAGGTTCGTGACCAAGTACGCGTTTGGGGCCTTCGAGCCGACCATGGCCCATGTCTCGGCGGCCATCGTCAGCCCCGCCGCCGCGGCCACGCATGGCAAGTCGTTCGGGATGCGTGAAGGCACGGTGTCGGGCACGGGGCCCTACCGCCTGGCGGCGTGGAAGAAGGACCAGGAGATCGTGCTCGACCGCTTCGACGGCTACTGGGGGGCGCCGGGGGTTACCCCTCGCATCGTCTATCGGCCGATTCCCGAAGCCGCGGCTCGCGTGCTGGCCCTGGAAGCCGGCGACGTCGACGCGATCAGCCGCGTGCCGGCCACCGACATTCCTCGACTCGAGAAGAGCGATCGCATCGTCGTGTACCGCACGCCTGGCGTCGGCGCCCAGCAGTTCCGGTTCAACCTCACGAAGAAGCCGTTCGACGACGTGAGGGTGCGGCAGGCCATATCCTCGGCGATCGACCGGCGCGCCATTGTCGACAATCTCGTCGCGAGCTTCGCGAGGCCGTCCACGAGTGCGCTCACGCCGATCATGCGAGGCTACGCCAACCTCGGCGAGATTCCCTACGACCCGGAGCGGGCGCGTCGGCTGCTTCGAGAGGCCGGGCTGCCGAACGGGTTCCGGACCAAGATCGCGACGACGCCGCGTTACCCCATGGGGGTCGAGCTGGCCGAGGCCGTGGCCGCGGACCTCGAGAAGGTCGGTATCGACGCCGCCATCGAAGTGTTCGATTGGGGAACGATGGTGCAGTTCTGGGCTGGGCTGCCGCCGGAGAAGAACCCGCAGGAGATCTTCATCATGGGCGCCGGCGCGTCGACGGCGGATGCGGACTGGGGGCTGCGTCCTATCTTTCGCTCGGCGCCGACCAACGAGAACAACTACGGCTATTACTCGAACGCCGAGTTCGATCGCGTGATCGAAGTGGCCATGCGCGAAACGAATGCCGAGCAGCGGCAGGCGCTGTATCGGCGCGCGCAGGAGATTGTCTACCTCGAGGACCCCGGCGCCGTCTGGCTGTTCGACACCTACTTCATCGTGGCGACGCGAGCGGCCGTCACGGGCGTCAGGCCCTCGCCGTTGGGCGTCGTGACCTTCGAACGCGCCGCGGTCGCGAATTGACGTGCTGGCCGGTCGGTCCGCGCGGCTCGGGCTAGGTGCGCTGGCGCGCGTCCTGCCCGTTCTAACGGGCATCTCGCTGCTGGTGTTCTCTCTGGTGCATCTCATTCCCGGAGACCCGGCGGTGATTGCGGCAGGCCTGGAAGCCAGTCCCGAGACGGTCGAGCGCATTCGGCGGGACCTCGGGCTCGACCAACCCCTGGCCAAGCAGTTCGCGACCTTTGTCTGGCGCACCACGCACGGCGACCTCGGCGTCTCGATTCGTACCGGCCGCCCGGTGGCCCAGGAAATTCGCGAACGACTGCCCCACACGGCGATCCTCGCGGCGGCGGGCGTCACCATCGCGGTGGCGATCGGCATCCTGGCAGGCCTCGCCGCGGCGGTCACCCGACGCACGAGCGTGGATCGACTGGTCACGGCGGCCAGTCTCGTCGCGGTGTCCACCCCGTCGTTCTGGCTGGCACTGATGCTGATGCTGGTGTTCTCGCTCGGGCTGAACTGGCTGCCCTCGATTGGCGTGGGCACGCCGATGCACTACGTGCTGCCGGCCGTGGCGCTGGGCTTGCAATCCGCAGGGCAGGTGGCCCGCATGACGCGGGCGTCCATGCTCGATGTGCTGAAGCAGGAGTACCTGCGGGCGGCCCGCGCCAAGGGCGTCGGCAAGTGGGCCGTGATCGTGCGACATGCGCTTCAGAACGCCCTGCTCCCCGTGGTCAGCCTCATTGGACTGCGCGTGGGGGGCCTGCTGGCGGGCACCGTGCTCGTCGAGAGCGTGTTCTCGATTCCCGGCGTGGGCCGCATGATGGTGGACGCCGTCCTTGCGCGCGACTTTCCCATGATTCAGGGCGGGGTGCTCGTCGTCGCCACCCTGTACGTGCTGGTCAACGTCGCGACCGACATGGCGGGATCCGCACTGGATCCCCGCGTGACGACATGAGGACCGCGGCCAGACGGTTTGCTCGCGACCGGGTGGCGGTGATGGCGGCCGGCGTCCTGCTCGTCGCGCTGAGCGCTGCGGTGCTGGCGCCGTGGATTGCGCCGCATGACCCGCTGGCCGTCAACCTCGCCGCCAATTACCAGCCCTCGTCGTGGACCCATCCCCTCGGCACCGATCACCTCGGGCGCGATACGTTGAGTCGGCTCATCGCCGGATCGCGCGTGTCCCTGGCCATCGCTGTCCTCAGCACGCTGGCCGGGCTCGTCGTGGGCGCCGTCCTGGGGTTGTTTGCGGCGTGGCTGCGCGGCCTGGCGGACCTGGCGATCAGTCAGGTCGTGGATGTGTTGCTGGCTCTGCCCGAGATGCTGATGGCGATCGCGATCGTCACGGTGATCGGGCGCGGCGTATCGTCCACGATCGTCGCCGTCGCGGTGTTTGCGGTCCCGATCTTCGCGCGCATCATTCGGGCGGCGGCCTTGAGCGTGGCGGCGCGGGATTTCGTTCTCGCCGCACGCGCGGCCGGCGCATCCGATACCCGCGTCGTCGTGCAACACCTCCTCCCGCACTGCCTGTCGCCCATCGTGGCGCATGGGACGGTCATGCTGGGCTCCGCGATCCTGATCGCATCCGGGCTGTCCTTTCTCGGCCTTGGCGTCCAGCCACCGGATCCTGAATGGGGAGCGATGCTGAGTCGGGGGCGTGAATTGCTCCGCACCGCCCCCCTCGGAGCGATCGCACCCGGTGTCGCGATCACCGTCACGGTGCTGAGCTTTTCGCTCGTCGGCGACGGCCTCCGCGAGGCCTTCGGGAGCGAGAGGTAGAGCAGGTGCTCGGTGGGTCAGGCTCAGGTGCATGAGGCGGCGTGCTCGAGCGCAGCCATGTCACCGCTCTGACGCATCGAGGCACGGCGCGTTGCTGTAGCCCGATCGAAACGCGGCGACGGCGCCACTCGACGGATCGAACCGGTGGCGCCACACGCACGCGGTGTCGTTGGCGAGCAGATGAATGGAGATCGAGGGGATGTCAGAGACGGTCTTGACGTAGTGAATGTCGTCGACCGGAGGCAGGAGCGCGTAGAACTCTCCAGCCGATACCGTCTGGCGTCGCGACACTTCGAGCGTCGCCCGCGCCTGGTCGGCCCCGTCGTCCAGTCGGCGATACACCGTCTCGTCCTGGCGGCCGCGGTAGACGCCGATGAGCCCCCAGGCCAGATGATCGTGCACGGGAGTCTCGGCTCCCGCGGGTATCACCAGTGCGAAGAGGCAAAGCGAACCATCGGCGGCTCGATAAAGCGCGTACTGGCCGATGCCCCCGCCCATGCCGCTGTGCCAGTCCGGCTCGGCGTACTTGTCCGGCAGCCAGCCGTCTGCGCCCAGCAACGCGGAGAAGGCCGGCTTGAGCGCTTCCACCCGCGCGGCAGTGTCCTGAACAGCCTCCATCAGGCGTTCGGTCTCCGCCACGAGCGCCCGAATCTCCTGGGCGTCCACGAGAAACCCGAAATGGTCGTGCCGATGCTCGTGCCCGAAGTCGCACATCGTGACCTCCCCTCGGTCAGTCTCCGCTCTCCACCGTCGCACCCTGCCGCCCCCGGGTAGTGGGTCAGGTTGAAACGGCCGAGCCTCGCGACGGCACGATTCCGATCAGAGTTGCCCGTTGTTGGCCATCCGGACAAATGCTTCAAGCGCGACCACCTTGACATGACCGGCGTGCGTCAGGTGCTCAGCGAGCTTCCCCGATACGTAGTAGTCCCGCAGCGTCCAACCGTCACCGCCGAGCACAAGATACGCCGTGTGGGCGTGGCCATCCATCACGGCCTGCGCTAAGCACATGACCTCGAAGGGCACCTTCTGTTCGGCGGTGCCACCTGTCTGTTGCCATTTCAGGGAGACCAGAGCAGATCGCCCTTCCTTCGTCGCCACAGCATCCACCTTGTGGGCTCCGCCACCGTGGCGCTGGCCGACCTTTACCTGCTTCTGGCACGCGTAGCCGCCGCGTTGGAGGGCGGGCAAGATCATCGCTTCGAGCACACCGCCGGTATTCGTGTTGCGGGGCGTCATAGGTTCCGCGTGGCAAGTACTTCCTTCGCGGGTGTCCGGTCGCCAGTGCAGCTGATCCGGCGCGGAGCGTCGAGTAGCGTCAATGCGTACCCGAGCTCGCGATAGAGGCGCACGATCCGCTCGGTCGCCTGGTTCGATAGCACAACAGGGCCGCGATGCTTGGCGAGCCATTCGGCCGTGCGGACCTGCTCATCCCACGAAAATCCGCCCTGCGAGTAATGCGTAAAGTCCACATCGTACGGCGGATCGGCGTAGACGAAGTCGCCCTTTGCCAGCGGGACCGACTCGAAGTCTCCGAGCGTAAAGGTCCACTGCTCGAAAGTGTCTCGGTATGGGGAGAAATCGCGGGTGTAGTTGATGCGTTTGTACTGCCCGAAGGGGACATTGAACTCTCCGCTCCGGTTGAAGCGGCATAATCCGTTGAACCCAGTGCGATTGAGGTAGTAAAACAGTCCCGCCGACTCGGCACTCTCGTGCTGATCGGCTCTCAGTAGGGCGTTGAATCGTTCCCGGTTCCGGTAGAACGTCCGTTCGTCGTTCTCCATCGGTACGTCGGCCACCAGCCCGCGCTTCAACCACCGATAGAAGTTCACGACATGCGGATTGACATCGTTTAGGACGGCACGTTCAGGTACTAGCCCGAGCGGGACAGCCAGTCCCCCGCAGAATGGCTCTACGAGACGACGACGGGCCTGTGAATGCCACAAAGGCAGCAGGTGGGGCACTTGCCAGCGTTTACCGCCAGCCCACTTCAGAGGCGGGCGCGGTGTCGCGGTGGCCGTGGTCGGCATGTGGGCGAATTGTACCGCAGGGTCAGCCGAGCAGGCCGACGATCTCCTCAATCGTCCACACGTGATCGGTGACGCCGGCTTGCATCGCGGGGGTGACGCGCAGCATCTACTGCACGCGGCCGAAGTCGTGCCACATGAAGTAGAGCGCCACGGCTGCCGCGTGGTTCTCGACCTTCTTCGAGAACGCGTTGGTCAGGGGCGTGAACCGGTGCATCGGCTTCCGCATCATCTGGCGCTCGACATACGAGGTTGAAATGTGCTTCGGGTCCGGATCTCCCGTCACGACCTTTGACTCGCAGCCGAGGCACACGGGCGGGCTGTAGCGCCGCTCTATTGCCACACCTGCTCGAACACCCGCAGGTAGTTCTCCCCCAGGATGCCGCGCACGTCCGGGTCGGTGAAGCCCCGCGCCAGCAGCGCCTCGGCGAGCCGCACGACCTCCGAATAGTCGGAAAAACCGTCGAGCGAGCGGCGCGGCGACCGGATGTCCGCCGTCACGTGCCGTCCGTACTCCGCCGAGATCTGCGGGTAGTCGGCCTCGCCCCACGGGTCGGCTCGATGATCCGGATAGGTCCCGAGCGACATGTCGGTGCCGATGCCCACCTGGGTCGCTCCACCGAGCATCTGCGCCACGTCATCGACGATGTCCACGAACTGGGCGAGCGTCGGCCACGTCTGCTGGTCACGGGCCATCACGAGCGGCCCCCAGGATACGAGCCCGATGATGCCGCCGCGCGCGGCACACGCCTTGATCTGCTCGTCGTCGATGTTGCGCGGGTTGGGCGCGAGGCGATTGGGATTGGAGTGGCTGAAGATGACCGGCTGGCTGCTGCGCTCGATGATCTCCAGGCTGGCCCGCTTGCCGATGTGCGTGCAGTCCAGCAGGAGTCCCACGCGATTGCACTCGGCGACGGCGAGACGGCCGAAGCGGGTGAGCCCCATGTCGGTCCGGTCGAGGATGCCGTCGCAGATCTGATTCGTGCGGTTGTAGGCGGGAATCAGCACGCGCAGCCCCAACCGGTAGAACGCCTCGATGCGGTGGAGCTTCCGTTCGATGAAATCACCGCCCTGGGAGAAGAGCACGAGCGCCGCTCGACCATCGCGTTTGGCGGCTCTGATGTCATCGGCGGACGTGGCCACCGACAGGTTCGGATGGGTGCGCGCCACCAGGTGCCAGAACATGAGCTGCTCGAGCGCGGCGTCCACGCCGTCGTGTGGCTCGAACGCCGTCACGCCATACGCCGTGACGCCGTGCCGGTGGGCCGCCGCGAAGTCGGCATCCGGCCAGATCTGCATGCAGGAGTCGATGAACACGTAGGGGTGGTCGTGCTCGAGCACGGCGTGAAAGCCGCCGTGCGTACGCGGAGAGGGCGCGCTCATCCAGTCAGTCTACTTCCGCGACGGGCACGTGGCGTGGGTGCGAAGGCGCTCGGGTGCACCAGATGCTCGTCATTCTTCGCGGGCTGAGTTCAGAAACTCGGCACGCGTCACCTCGTCAAGACGATGCGCTTTAGCTCCTCGAACCAGTTGAGGACGACGATGATCCGAGCGGACTCGCTCGTTGTGGAGGCGCCTTGCTTGAGCATGAGAAAGCGCCCGTCAGGGGCAATGTCCCACGCGCGCCCACCCCAACCAGTTCCGTAGAAGTACGCGCCTTGAAACAAGGCCCGGGGCGTTTTAAAACTGAACGACATCTTGGTGTCGACGGGTGCGACCATCAGGAAGTTGCCATTGTCATAGAAGAGTTCCCGGCCGTCCCGGGACCACAGCGGAGCCATTCCGCCGGCCGTCGAAACCGGCCAACGGTTTTCGCTCACGTTGGGGAAGGGCTGCACATAGATCTGACCTGGCAGGGACTCGGTCGACCGATACGCGATCCATCGACCATCCGGCGAGATTGACGGACGAGTGGTATCGTGCTCGTTGGCCATCAAAGGCTCGAGTTTGCGCTCACCCTCCAACCGCAGCATGACAAGATCGCTCTTTCCACCTGCCTGATCGAAGATGAGACTCTGTCCGTCGCTGGACCACGCATACGGCCTGGGTGCGTTGAGGCCCGTCGCCAGCCGCTCGACCCTTCCCGTACCGTTTGCGGCCGTCCATGCGAGATCTGATCCTGACCTGAAAACAACCCGCTGGCCGTCCGGCGTCCAGATCGGACAGCGGTCCGCCTCGGGCGCGAAGGTCAAGCGCGTCGACGTATTGCGCGCGAGGTCGTAGATCCAGACGTCTGTGTTCCGTCGCTCTTGCACCTCCATCGCGACCCGTGTTCCGTCGGGCGACACACGCACCCAGGAATACGACTTGTGCGGGGCCGGTACGGCTTCCTCGCGGCCGCGCCGATCGACCCAGACGAGCGTACGCTCAACCTCGGTGCCGGGCACGTACGCCAGCGTCCCGTCGGTGGACAGGCTGAAGTGTGCGGTCTGGCCTTCCTCTGAGACCGCGATGCCCTCCACGAGCGAGACCTGGCCGCCGATGACTTCGAGCTGCCCGACATCGAACGGGGCGGCAAACAGTGTGTCTTCGCGGGTGTAGATCAGGTGCCCGGTGGACACGAACCGGCCGCTGCCCGCTCCCTCGACCAGTACCTTCCGCGTGCGGCTCACCAGCGACTGCACGACGACCCGCGCGTCATCCCCGGCCGGGGTCGCCACGGTGAAGAGCACGGCGTCGCCACCAGGCAGGATCTGCGGGCCGTAGGCGAACTCACGCGTCGACTCATCGACCGCAATGAGTCGCTCGGGTGTGCCGCCCTGTCCCGACACGCGCCAGATCCCCCGTGGCCCCTGACTGTAAAGAATGGTGTCATTCGCGCCCCAGCTTGCGCCCCAGGGCGCCTCTGCGTCGCAGAGCGGCACGGATGCGCCGCCGGTCACCGACACCTTCCGGAGCTGATGATTCTGCCAGAATCCGATCCACAGGCCGTCGGGCGAAAAGAAAGGGCTGTGGCCTCCTTCCGTCCCGCGGATCGGTGTGGCTTCGAGCTGATCCATGGCTCGCAGGTTCAGCCGTTCGCTCGCGACGTACGCGAGGTGCGTGCCGCCAGGCGAGAGCGCCACGACGCGACGGGCGGTCGCGGGTATCCGCTCGCCGTCGGCCAGTGTGATGGCGAACCGTCTGAGGTCAGGCACCGGCGGATGGGGCGACGCGAGCCGGCCCGCGGACCACGCGAGCAATCCGGCGATCGCAACGCCCGCGCTAATGACACCTCCCATCGCCAGGCGGCGAACTGCGCGCTGATGAGTCGGTCGGCCTATTCCGGCGGGAGTGACTCCGGGTGTGGCTGATTCGACGGAGTGCGTGTGGGTAAGAGTCCTCAAATTGCTGAGCACGAAACGCGCCGTCGAGATATCAGCGAGGCGCTCACGACTACTCTTGACGAGGCAACTTTCGAGAAGCGCTCGAACTGGTGAGGAAACTTCGGGCGGGAGTGCCGCCCAGTCTGGTTCAAGGCGGGCGACAGCGCCGAGCACGTCGGTGATGTCGTCACCATCAAATGCACGCCTGCTCGTCAGCATCTCGTAGAGCACACAACCGAACGCCCAGATATCAGCTCGCTTGTCGACCTGCTTCCCTTTCGCCTGCTCCGGCGCCATGTACGCTGCGGTGCCGAGAATCATGCCCATGTGCGTCATGGCGGGGCTCGTAATGGTTGGTGACGCCGTCACGTCCTCACTGTTCGCCGCCACAGGTTCCAGAGCCTTCGCGAGGCCGAAGTCCAGCACCTTCACCGTGCCGTCGGGTCGTAGCTTGATATTCGCGGGCTTGAGATCGCGGTGCATGATCCTTTGCTCGTGGGCGGCTTCGAGCGCCTCCGTGATCTGCTTCGCAATGTCCAGCGTTTCATCGATCGGAATCGGCCCCTGCGCAATGCGGTCGGCGAGGGTGACTCCCTCGACGAGCTCCATCACGAGCCCCTTCACGCCATCCGCTTCTTCAAGGCCGTAGATGGCGGCGATGTGTGGATGATTCAGGGACGCCAAGAGCTCAGCTTCGCGCTGAAAGCGGGCCAGCCGGTCGGGGTCAGTCGCCAGCAACGGCGGCAGGATCTTTATGGCGACCTGGCGCTTCAGCTTGGTATCCGCCGCGCGATAGACCTCGCCCATGCCGCCAGCGCCGAGCGAGCCGACGATTTCGAACACCCCGAATCTCGTGCCACGGATGAGGGCCACAAGGACCTCGGGAATTATAGGGGAGGCGCGGACAGGCCGACACTAGTCTCGACCAACGCGGTTGCGATTCCAGAGCTGGCACCGGAGAAACAGTCCGGAGTCGGTCAGCCGCGGAGGTGGGTGAAATCGTCGAGCACGTCGAAGGAGGTCGCGAACCGATCCACCGATTCCCCGCGCATCTCGATGCGCGAATCGTCCAGGTTGCCCAGGAACCGAGACGCAACGGTCAGATACGGGATGCGATCCGGACGGAGCTTCATCACGCGCGCAGCCGTGGCGTCGACGGCCACCGGGTCCGATCCCATCACGATGGCGCCCACGGCTTTCGGCCGTCCCATGATCGGACCGTCGCCCTCCATCCCGACGACGGCGTCGACAATCGCCAGCCGTGGCTGGATAGTCGCCGTCAGATCGAGGATTGACTGCGGGATGCCCCGGAAATGCAGCAGGTTCTTCGGCCATCCGTACACGGCGCCCGGCACGACGCCGAACAGATTCTTCATGCTGCACGTGATGCCGGCCCAATGGTGCGTCTTGAGCTTCGGCATCGACACCACGAGATCGGCATCGACCACGGCTGCCGGGAGCATCAGCTCCCGCAGTTCTGTGAACCAGCTCCGAAGCGTCACGCGCCGCACGTCGTCGTGGTTCAGATCCACGAAAGGAATGCGCTCTTCCCGCAGGTGATCGTACAGGCCGGTGCTGGTCATCAGGTACTCGAGGTCGCGGCGATGACCGGGACCTTCCGCCACGACGACCTCGCGTGCGCCGGCGCGCCTGATCGCCACTGCCGCGCCGACGACCACGGCGGCGTTGGTGTTGATGACGGTGCCCGGCTCGTACTCCACCAGATTGGGCTTGAGGAGGACGCGCAGGTTCCGCACGTCGAGCTCGAGCTCCGCCAACCCACGCCCGATGATGTCGGCGAAGTCGGCGTCGTAGGCGGGTGCGGGCAGGATCGCCACCGGAGAGAGGGCCGGGACGCGAAACTGCGCGGCATGATACGGCGCGGGCCGGCAGCCCCATGCCACGGCGCTTGCCGTCGTCAGCAGGAACTCGCGGCGCGAAAGCGGGGTCATCGGGCGGCCGTCCCCCTCCACGCTACACCACAAAGGCCGACGGCGGCACGCGCCGGCGTTGATGGTCGAGCGCGTACACGCCCATCGCGGCCGACGCGAGGTTGCCGAACTGCTCGGTGATGCCGGCGCGCGCGGCCAGCGCCGCTTCGAGGTCAGGAGCGGTCACCTTGGCGGCGCTCAGGGCAATCCACGCCAGGGCGAGCGCGCTCGTCGAACCTTCGAGCGCCGCCGCCCGGCGCAGGAACCCGACGGCCTCCTGAACGACACGGTCGCCGAGCTGGTCCTGCATGGCCAGGACGCCGAGCGCGGAGGGCGGCACATGCGCGGGCAGCGCTTGACGGAAGACCTCGGCGTTCCCGTAGTTCCACCCGCCTCCCAGGCAGGCACGGTCGCGCAGCATCCGCTCGGCCTCGGCCGTTCGCTGACGTCCCGGCCCATCGACAGGGGCGATCTTCTTGACGGCCAGCATGCACCAGGCCGTCGGCTCGACCCAGCTGAAGGTGCCGTCGGTCCAGGACCAGGCTCGAAGAGTCGCGTCCTGGCGGATCGCCGGATGGTCCGGCACCGCGACTCCCTTGTGCCCGATCAGTCCCTGGACGATGTCGGCGGCGGTGGCGTCCGGATCGTCTCCCGCCTCGGCCATGGACCGCAGCGCGAGCGCCGCGAGGGCATTGAAGGCGTAGTTGACGCTGCCCGTGACCGGCTCGACGAGCAGACCTGCCGGGGACCGCCAGCGCTGCAGGACGAGCGCGGCCCCTCGCTCCTTGAGTGCGATGAGCGCCCAGGCGGTCGGCTCGAGACGGCTCTGACGGCCCGCGTAATAAGGCCACCCGCCGTCGTCGTTTCTCGCGCGCGCCACGAGCGCGCGCAGGGACGCCTCGTCCGGCATCGCTACTTTTCCGGCGCCTGGTATCCGCCGCGGCTGGTGAACACGATGCCGTCGGTGCGCGAGTGCATTTCCACGGTGCGCCACTGCCCGTCGCTACGTGGGTTGGTCGACGTGTAGCCGACCAGGTAGCGACGTCTCAAGTCCTCCGTGACACGGCGGTATTCGTCGGCCAGCAGCGTCACGTCCATCGGGAAGTAGGCCTCCCCGTTGCTGACTTCGGCCAGCTTCTCGAGCGTGGCGCGATCGACGCGCGGTCCAAGCCCGATCGCAAAAACCGCCACGTCCGTCTGTGCCAGCCGTTCGAGGATGTCGGCGAGCGTCAGCGTGCTTCCCGGGCCCGTCCCGGGATTGTCCTCGTCGCGCCCATCGGTCATGAGCACGATGGCCCGCCGGCCTTTCACCGTGGCCAGCCGCTCGAGCGACAAGCCGATGGCGTCGTAGAGGGCCGTTCCGCCGCCCGTCCTGTACTGATTGACGGCGTGTCGCGACCAGGTGCGATACGGCGCGACATCCGCGAGCATCTCCGCGTCGTCTGCGAATCCGACGACGCCCAGCGCGTCCTCCGGGCGCAGTGAATCGATGAACGCACCGGCGGCCGCGCGTACGGCCTCTTCGTCACGGCGCATACTGCCGCTCTTGTCGAGAGCCATCAGCATCGAGACGGGAGAGACGGCTTCCTGGAAGCTGGTCACGGTCTGCTCGACGCCGTCCTCGTAGACGATGAGGTCGGAGGCCGTGATTGAAATGGGCCGCCGATTGAGGTCGCGCGCGGTGAACTCGAGCGTCGGGCGAATCGGGATGGGGGCCGCGGCATAGTACCCCTCGCGAGTCAGGATCTTGTGGGTGGGGTCGTCCGTCTTCACTTCAACGGAACGCCACAGCCCATCGCGCGACTGGTTGGCTGGGGTGTAGGTCAGGAGGTATCGCGATGCGACGTCGGCAGCCACGCGGTCGTGGATGCTGGGGATCTCTTCGTCGCGGAAGGGGAAAAACGCCTGCCCGCCCGTCCCGAGCGCCAGCGTCTTGAGCGAATCGCGACCGCGGATGGAGATCCCAGCGGCCCCGCCGATGCCCACCGTATACAACGTGCCGTGCAGCCGACGGACCGCATCCCGGGCCTGGTCGAACCTCGACTCGCTGTGCTCGTCATAGCCATCGGTCAGCAGGACGATGATCTGACGTCCCTCGACCGGCCCCAACCGTTCGCTGGCCGCGAGCACGGCGTCGGCGATGGCCGTCCCTCCTCCTGCCTGCAGGGTGTCCACGGCGCTGGCGATGGCCTCGAGGTCGGTCGTGGGCCCCGTCATGGCGCCCAGGGCCCGCGAGAACGGCAGGACGATCATCTGGTCGCCCGCTTTCATGGTGCTGCCCAGCCGGCGGGCCGCTCGGCGGACGAATTCGAACCGGTACGACATGCTCTGGCTGGTATCCACGAGCAGCGTGTGTGTGGTGGGCACGAGCGCCGCGTTCATCAGGTCGATGGCCTGCGGGGTGCCGTCTTCGAAGACACCGAAGCGATCGCGCGTCAGGCCGCGGACGTACTGACCCTCTTCGTCGAGTACCGAAACGTCCAGCAGCACGCTCGCCACGCGCGACTCGTCGGTGATCTCGATCGCGGGCAGCATCACGGTGTCGGTGCCGATGACCCCGTTGTCCCCGATGGCCTCGGCGCGGATCGTCGCGGGCAGAAAGGGGTTCTTGTCCATCCATTCGGCTGCGTAGACGGGACCTTCGGCGTCTTCACCGATGAGCGCATCGTCTACGAAGAAGCGTACGGCGACGACGGCTGCGGTCGCAGGGTTTTCAGTCCGCAGCTGGGCAACGATGCGCAGCGCGCCGGTTGTGGCAATGCGGCCGTGAGGCGACGTGATCTCGATGGCAGGCACCTGCGCGGCCGGGAAGCGTCCCCACGCGGGAGCGTGCCATGCGGCAAGCACTGTCAGCCCGACAGCAATCGAAGCGGACCTTGGCATCACGATCTTGTCGAGGTTATCGGTTCGAGACCGATACGAGTCAAGCGGCGCGAGGGGGCACCGGTCGCGCCCCACTGAAGTGAGGACGCTCGAACGCGCGTTGTAGCCGCCGAGCAGGCGCACTTCATTGTACGCGCTACACGTGCTGGCCGTTGTTGCTGTGTGTCGGCCGATGATTGAAAGACTGTATGCATTCCTATAGAGTGGTTGATCCCCCCCAGTCGTCGTGACGAGCGTCAGATCTGCCGGAGCGGTCGTTCTGCCCGGCGGCTTGGCATTGCCCTTGCGACGAGAGATTGGCCGGCGAACGACGCCAGGTCGAGCTGATCAGGCCAGGGGTCAGGGCCAGGGGGGCTTTGCGCCCAATTCGCGCAATCAGGAATGGCGGTGACTTCATTCCGGTCCTCTTGGGGGCCGGCAATGGGCGGCGAAACGGTGTCGGACGTTACGCATTTCGTCGGTTCGCAGGCGAGGGTGGCAGCGCGAAGAGCTGTGCTGTGAAGCGCAACAAAGAGCTTTAAAGTCGTATCGAGTACTGAAGTGTCCCAAGAATGAAGTAGTAAAGATTGCTCTTAAAGTTACCATTGGCAGTTGTGCCGGACGACTGGACAGTCTACATTAGAGGCTCGTCGCGGCCGACAAGACGCCAAAGGGTTCTTGAAAGAGCCGCTCGTCCCCCGCTACTGGACGGACACCGGGGCGCCCAGCAGCATCCCATTGACTCCCGGATTCACATGGAGCACCAAATGAAGGCTCTGTTCGGCAGACTGATTCGTGAGGAAAAGGGCCAGGACATCATCGAGTACGCGCTTCTGGCCGCGGGCATCTCGGTGGTCACGATCCCGACTGTGCCGTTGATCGGCCAGACGTTGAACAGTGTGTACACCAACCTCAACACCGAGGTTGGGAAGCTGCCTGGGGGCGCTTCGTAGTGGCTCCGCCGTCCCCGGGGTTCCCGGGGACGGCGTTTCCTCCCGGCGGCCCGATGCGCGCACTCTTTCGACGACTGCTCACGTGCGACCGGGGGCAGGATCTAATCGAGTACGCGCTGCTGACCGGCGGCATCGGCGTGGTAGGTGCCGCCTCGTGGCCGCTCATTGCTGCGTCCCTTGGCGGGGCTTATAACGGGCTCAATACAGGGACCCAGGATCTGTGGGTGCCGCCAGACCCCGGAGGAGGCTCCTGACGTTGATCCAGGCAGCTGCCGTGGCGTTTGCCGCGGCTGCGTGCGTCACTGACCTGCGCAGTGCGCGGATTCCGAACGTGCTCACCTTCAGCGCGCTGGCGGTGGCGTGCCTTGTTCACGGCCTTCTTCCTCAAGGCGAGGGCTGGCGTCATGCGAGTCTCGGGCTTCTCGTCGGCGGCGCGGTCTTCTTCCCCTTTTTCGCACTCGGTGGCATGGGCGCGGGCGATGTCAAGTTGATGGCGGCCATCGGCGCCTGGCTTGGCTGGCAACCGGTCGTCATGACTGCGCTGTACGGCGCGGTGGCCGGCGGGGTGCTCGCGGTGATCGTCGCCTCGTCGCACGGCTACCTCAGGCAGGCGTTCAGCAATTTGTATCGGATTTTGATGTTTTGGCGCGTCACCGGTGTTCAGCCATTGCCCGATCTGACACTGGAATCGACGCGCGGTCCGCGGTTGGCCTACGCCGTCCCTATATTCATCGGGCTGTTGGTGACGATATGGCGATCGTAAGACGGAGAAGGGCATTGGGCTCTGAGCGTGGAGCCGAGCTGGTCGAGTTTGCGATCGTGCTCCCCCTGCTGCTCATGGTTTTCGTCGCGATCGTGGATTTCGGGTTCTTGTTTCAACGCTACGTCGTGCTGACCAACGCCGCCATGGAGGGTGCGCGAATCGCGGTATTGCCGGGTTACACCGCCACAGACGCGGAGAATCGGGTGGTGGCGTATGCGGCCAACGGTGGGATTCCGAACGCCGTCAACCCGGTCGTGACGCCTGTGGCGTTGCCAGGGGTAGGAGGGGGCACGTGGCCGGGCGTGCAGGTGCAGGTCACGAATGTGTACACGTATACATACGTCGGTCCAATCATGAGCATTTTCGGCGGATCCATGGGACCCAACGTCACTTTGACTGCCCGGTCGACGATGCGCAGCCATGTGGCGCCGGCGCCAGGCGGATCATGATCTGCGCCCCGTCGCGTTGCGCTCCCCGAGGCGGCGGCGACGTCACAAGGACGCGCTGAGCACAAGAGAAAGAGCCTATGTCTCGAAACACCCGAACGATTGTCGTCGTGGCCCTCGCGCTCCTCGTCGCTGGAGGCGCCAGCTACATGGTGTACAGGGCCGTTCAGCGCATTCCGGTGCGCGAGGTCGAAGTGGCCAGTTACTTCGTCACCGTCGCCGCCCGGCCGCTGCCCCTCGGCACGATGATTACCGCCAGCGACGTCAAGATCGTGGGTTGGCCGGCCGGCAGCCCCGTCCCGAACGCGTTCAGCACCGTCGAGGAGGTCACCAATCGGGGACTCATCGCCGAGGTCGTGGAAAACGAGCCGATCACGGCCACGAAGCTGGCGCCGCTCGAAGCCGGCGCCGGGCTGCCGCCGACCATCTCGACGGGCATGCGGGCCATCTCGGTCAAGGTCAACGAAGTCATCGGCGTCGCCGGGTTCGTCTTGCCCGGGACCCGGGTGGACGTGGTCGTGACCATCGCGCGCCAGGAAGACAGCGTGTCTCGCGTCGTGGTCAGCCACGTCCAAGTGCTGACGGCCGGCACCAAGTTCGACCAGGAGCAAGCCAAGGACGGCCGCGCCGTGCCGAGCACGGTGGTTACGCTGCTGGTCACGCCCGAAGACGCGGAGCGTATCGCCCTGGCCTCGTCTGTCGGCCAGATCATGCTGACGCTCAGAAACCCGCTGGACAAGGATCCGACGGAGACCAAGGGTATCCGGATGGCGTCGTTGATGGGACAGCCGGATCCCCCGCCGGTCGTACGCGTCGTGCAAGGCGTGCCGCGGGCAGAACGGCCCCGCGAAGCGCCGGCGCCGGCGCCCTCGGTATACACCGTCGAAACCATTCGTGCCGCCAAGCGGACGGCGGAGGTCGTCAAGTAAATGCATCAAGCCCAGCTTCCCCGACGAGTCTCAGTCGTCGCGTGCGTCTCGTTGATTGCGCTCCTTGGTGGGGTCGGCCGCGGTCTGTCGGCCCAGCAGCCGGGCGGAGGTGAGGATCCCGTCGAGCGCGTCCTGCTCACGGCGGGGCGCTCGACCGTCCTGCTCACCGACTTCGACATCACGCGCATCGCCGTGACCAACCCCGAGATCGCCGACGCCGTCGTCGTGCGTCCCCGGGAAGTGCTGGTGGATGGCAAGGGCGCGGGCACGGTCAGCCTGATCGTGTGGGGCGATTCCATCCGCAGGCACTACGACATCGTGGTCGATCGCGGCGTCAGCACGCTGCAGCAGAACCTGCAGCAGCTGTTTCCGGGCGAAGACCTGCGGCTGTCGGTGACCGACGATGCAGTGATTCTGTCAGGGGCGGTGTCGAGCAATGAGGTGATGTTGCGCGCGGCTGAGATCGCACAGGCGGCGATGCCGAAGGGCAACGTGATCAACATGCTCCAGCTTCCGGGCGGCTCGCCGAGCAAGCAGGTGATGCTGCAGGTGCGATTCGCCGAAGTCAACCGGAATGCGCTCCAGGAGCTCGGGCTGACGCTCTTCACGACGCGGGCGAACTTCACGTCCCGATCGTCGACGCAGCAGTTCGCCGCCCCTGATTTCGAAGGCAACCCATCCGGCACCGGCGTGGACCTGGTGTTCAGCGATTTCCTCAACCTGTTCTTCTTCCAGCGCGACGAGGGCATCGGCGGCGTGATGAAGGCGTTGCAGGGGCGCGGGTTCCTGCAGAGCCTGGCCGAGCCCAACCTCATCGCCTATAACGGACAGGAGGCCAGTTTTCTGGCCGGTGGCGAGATTCCCATTCCCGTCGTGCAGGGCGCCACGGGTCAGGTCACGGTCGTGTTCAAGGAGTTCGGCATCCGGCTGTCTTTCCGCCCGACCATCGCCGGAGACGTGATTCGCCTGAAGGTTCGTCCGGAGGTGAGCCAGCTCGACTTCAGCAACGGGCTCATCCTCAGTGGATTCCGCATTCCAGCTCTGATCACACGAAGGGCTGAAACTGATGTAGAACTACGAGACGGGCAATCGTTTGCCGTGGCGGGTCTGCTGAACAACTTGTCGCAGACCGACCGGCAGGCGATTCCCGTGCTGAGCAGGCTGCCGATCATCGGCAACTTGTTCAAGAGCAAGTCGGCACGCGCCGAGCAGACGGAGTTGATGGTGCTCATCACGCCGCGGCTCGTGCGTCCGCTGGATCCGGACGAGGTGCCGGCGCTCCCCACGCGGCCGGGGGCGTTCATCAGCCCGACCGACGAGGAAAACCGGATGGACTACGGGGAGGACCCGTCGAAACCACCGGGCGGTTTGATCGACGCGCCACCGGTAGCTCCAGATCCGACGAAGCGGCCACCCCCACCAGGGGGCGTGCCGCCGGCAAAGCCACCGAGGCAGTAGCTCGGCTGCGTTGGAGTCTTGGTCATGAAACATGCACTCGGCAGCGTAGTCCTCAGGTTGACGTCTCCCTTCGTCCGTCGCTGGCGCGCCGGTCAGCGGGGTGCCGTCCTCGTGCATGTCGCGTTCGCCATGATCGGTCTGATGGCCTTCAGCGCGCTGGTGCTCGACTACGGCGTGTTGTGGGCTGCGCGGCGCCAGGCCCAGAACTCGGCCGATGCGGCAGCCATGGCGGGCGCTGTGTCCATGGCGTTTGTGGACATCAACGATCAGCCACTCGCACGGCAATCGGCGCTCAACGTGGCAGCGCAGAACTTCATCTGGGGTGTCGCCCCTGACGTGACGCCGGCGGACGTCACGTTTCCGGCCTGCCCTCCCGGATCGCCGGGCGCCGGCACCAACGCGTGCATCAAGGTAGATGTGTTTCGCACACGGTATCAACGGGCCGGCGGGATCCCGCTGCCGACCTTCTTCGGCAACCTCGTCGGCGTGACCGAGCAGGGCGTGCGCGCGACGGCGACCGCGCAGGTGCTGTACGGAGACTCGACCGATTGCGTCAAGCCGTGGGCGGTGGCTGACAAGTGGCTGGAAGTGCACACGCCGCCCTGGGATGCGGCCGACACGTTCGAGCGGTACATCCAGAACGGCAAGAACAAGGGCAAGCTTCTCGACCCGGCGGATCTCTACATCCCGCCCATAGGCGTGCGGGTGCCGGATCCGTTTCCGTCCGAACGAGCGGCCCTGCCGCCGGCCCAACAGCCCTATGGAACGGGATTCACGCCCGACTCGCTCGCCAACGGCGGCGACTACGGGCGGCAGTACGTGCTCAAGCCCGGCAACCCTTCGCAGTCGATCGCTCCGGGCTGGTTCTTCCCGGTGGTCATCGACCCCGCTTGCGGCCCGGGCGGGAACTGCTATCGCAACGCCATCTCCGGGTGCAGCAGCCAGATCTGGAGTCCCGGCGACATGGTTCCCGTCGAGCCGGGCAACATGATTGGCCCGACCGCTCAAGGCGTCAACGATTTGATCGCCCAGGATCCGGGCGCGTCCTGGGACCCCTCCGCCAACGGCGGAAAGGGCGCGATTGCGGGCGGGTGCATGGCCGCCGGGACGTGCGGCATCAGTCCACGACTCGTCGCTATTCCTATCTTCGACGTCGATTTTTATGACTCGGGCAGAGCCAGCGGACGCCAGGACATCCTGATCACGAAGATCCTCGGCTTCTTCATCGAGGGGATGAAGGGACAGGACGTCATCGGCCGGTTGATGACGTACCCCACGCAGGCCTACTCGGGGACGTCGCAGACGCCGGCCACGTCGTTTCTGATTTCGATTGCGCTGGTCAGGTAGGGGCAGGTCAAGACAGTCATGGTCGGGCAGGTTGGCAGGTTAGAACAATGACACCGTCGGTTTCGCTTCTCGGATCGCACGAGCCAGAGCTCGTCCGCATGCTGCGCGAGCAGGGCTATCGGCCGAGCCTTGCGCAGTTCGAAGGCCTCGAGGCCCAGCACAGCACGGCGGGGGCCAAGGGGCCGGACGTGTTTCTCGTCGACATCCGGTCGCTCCGCGGCCTCCCGCGTGAGGTGGCACAGCTGAAGCGTCACTTCCCGGGGAGCGGCGTGGTCATCGTTGCCAAGGCGCTCGAGCCGTCCGTGATGCTCGAGGCCATGCGCCTGGGCGTGACCGAGTGGGTCAGCGAGCCGCTCTCGGGCGCCGACATCGACGCCGCCGTTCGTCGTGTGGCTCGGCCGGTTGCCAAGACCGCCGCGGGCAAGACCATTGGCGTCATGGGTGCCAAAGGCGGCCTCGGGAGCACGACGGTGGCCGTCAATCTGGCCACGGCGCTGCAGAAGGCCTCGCGCCAGCCCACGCTGATGATGGATCTCCATCTGACGCACGGCGATGCGTCGGTGTACTTCGGTGTCGAGCCGCGGTTCTCGGTGCTCGATGCGCTCGAGAACATCCATCGCCTCGACGAGACGTATTTCAAGGGGCTCGTGACGGCCACCAAGGCCGGGCCGGATCTGCTCGCCTCGTCTGACCGTGCTCTGATGGGCACGGTCGACGTCAGCCGTGTCCGCAGCCTCATCGAGTTCGCGTCCACGATGTACCGGTATGTCGTCCTCGACTGTCCACGCTCGGACGGCACGCTGGTGGAGGCGCTCGACGCGGCGTCCACGGTCGTGATCATCGCCAACCAGGAGCTCGCGACGCTGCGCAACGCCACCCGCATTGCCGCCGCGCTGCGCCAGCGCTGTGGGCCGCACCGCGTCAAGCTGGCGCTGAGCCGGCTCGACCCGTCGTCCGACATCTCGAGACAGGACGTGGAACGCGTGCTGGGTGGTCCGGTGAAGTACGCGTTTCCGAGCGACTATCGGACCTCGCTCGGCGCGCTCAACCGTGGGGAGCCGCTCATCCTCCAGAACCACAACAGCCTGTCTGCGAGCTTTGAAGAGTTCGCCAGGGACGTCGCCGACTTGCCGTCGCGGCCCACTGAAACGCCCCGTGCGGGGCTGCTGGGCCTCTGGTCCGGCAAGCGCTAACGAGGCCCCGACACGCCATGAACCAGGCAATCACGACACTGGGCGCACGAGGCGGGATGGTCGATGTCCGCCAGGCGCATTACCAGGAGCTCAAGGAGCGCATTCACCGCGCGCTGCTCAATCGCCTCAACCTCGAGCGGCTCAACCGCGTGGGACGCGATCAGGCTGAGCCGGAGATCCGCGGCCTGATCATCGGCCTGCTCGACAACGAGACGCAGACGGTTCCCCTCAGCCTGTTCGAGCGCGAAGCCATCATCACGGATGTCTTCCACGAGCTGTTCGGCCTCGGGCCGCTGGAAACCCTGCTGGCCGACCCGACCATCTCGGACATCCTAGTCAACCGTGCCAACCAGATCTACGTGGAGCGGGAAGGCAAGATCGAATCCACCGATCTCGTCTTCAAAGACGACGCGCACCTGCTGCGCATCATCGAGCGTATCGTCAGCTCCGTGGGCCGTCGCATCGACGAGTCGAGCCCCATGGTGGATGCGAGACTCGCCGACGGGTCCCGTGTCAACGCCGTCATTCCGCCGCTGGCGCTCGATGGACCGGTACTTTCCATCCGCCGCTTCCGCACCGACCGCCTGGGCTCACGCGACCTCGTCGATCGGCAGTCGTTGACGCAGCCCATGCTGGAGTTCCTGCAGGCGGCGGTCGCCTCGCGGCTCAACGTCCTGGTGTCCGGCGGAACTGGCGCCGGCAAGACGACGTTCCTCAACGTCCTCTCGAGCTTCATTTCCGATCGCGAACGGGTGGTCACGATCGAAGACGCGGCCGAATTGATGCTGCGGCAGCGCCATGTCGTGCGCCTCGAGACGCGCCCGCCGAACATCGAGGGCAAGGGCGCGGTGTATCAGCGCCAGCTCGTGATCAACGCCCTCCGCATGCGCCCGGATCGCATCATCGTCGGCGAGGTGCGCGGCGAGGAAGCGCTCGACATGCTCCAGGCGATGAACACCGGCCACGAAGGCAGCCTGACCACCATCCACGCCAACAGCCCGCGCGACGCGTTGTACCGGCTGGACACGATGGTGGCCATGGCGAATCTGAACATTCCGGAAAAGGCCGTCAGACAGCAGATCTCGTCCGCGCTGCACCTGATCGTGCAGCTCACGCGCCTCTCGGATGGACACCGGAGGGTGACGGCCATCTCCGAGATCACCGGTATGGAGCAGGGCGTGATCACCATGCAGGACATCTACCTGTTCGAGCGGGGCGGCATGACGCCCGAGGGACGCGTCAAGGGCATGTTCCGCGCGACCGGGATTCGCCCGAAGTGCTCGCAGCAGCTGGCCGTGGCCGGCTTCACGATCAGTCCAGAGCACTTCGAGCACCAACTGGTGGTCGCGTGACCGACGGAGGCGCGAAGTGATTTTCGCCATCGCCTCATTCGTGCTTTCAATTGCCGCCGTCCTGGGCATCTACTGGGCGTTCGTCGTCCGCCCCGAGACGCAGGAGAAAGAACGCCTCACGGGGCGGCTCAAGACCTTCCGGGTCAAGACCGCCAACGTCGCCATCGTGAGCGCGGACGGGCAGACCCACGTGCCCGGGCTGAGCACGCTCATCGGCAGATCAGGCCGCTTGACCGCTCCCCTCGATCGTCTCATCGTGGAATCCGGCCTCAGGCTGACCGTCAGCACGTTGCTGCTGATGATGCTGCTCGGCGCTACGCTCGGGGTGGTCCTGGGATGGTGGATGGCTCGCCTGGCCGCATCGGCTTTCTTCGCCGTGCTGTTCGGGATCGCACCGTACTGGTACGTTCGCTACAAGCGCGGCGTGCGACTCAGGCTGTTCGAGGAGCAGTTCCCCGAAGCGGTCGAGCTCATCGCCCGCTCCCTTCGAGCCGGCCACGCGTTCACGACGGGCCTCGGCATGGCCGCCGATGAGATCCCGCAGCCCGTGGGCACCGAGTTCAAACGCGTGTACGACGAGCAGAACTTCGGGATGTCGCTGCCCGACGCCCTTCGGGGGATGGCCAAACGGGTCCCCGTCCTCGATGCGCGGTTCTTCGTGACCGCAGTCCTGACCCAGCGGGAATCGGGCGGCAATCTCTCGGAAGTGCTCGACAATCTGGCCAACGTCATGCGCGAGCGCTTCAAGGTGAAGCGCCAGATTCGAGTGATCTCGGCGCACGGCCGTATCAGCGCCTGGGTGCTTTCGTGCCTCGCCCCGACGCTCGCCCTCATCCTGTTCCTCCTCTCCCCGAGCTTCATGAGCACGCTCTGGGAGGACCCGCTGGGCATCCGGCTCGTGATGGTGGCCGTCACGCTGCAGATCGTGGGGACCATCATCATTTCCCGGATGGTGAGGATTGAGTACTAAGCCATGGACCTTCAGATAGTCCTGCTTCTCGGTGCCGTGTTCGTTTCCCTGGCGGTGGCGACCGGCGTGTTGGTGTGGTCGGTCACCGATCCGCAAGTGGCGCAGCGACGGCTGTCACGCATGGCGCCCGGGGCCGGTGCGACCCTCGATCAGCCCATCTCGCTCATCGGTGAGGCCATGACGCCCATGGCCCGGCGAGTACGCGCCTTCGTCCCCAAGTCGCCGAAGGACATGGGCCGCATCGAGCGGATGCTCGCGGGCGCCGGCTATTACGGCGCCTGGCCGGCGACGATGTACGTCCTGGCGCAGATCTCGCTGCCGATTGGCGTCGGCCTGTTCGTGATTTCCTACTTTGGAACGAGCACTTCGACCCTCGTCTTCGCAGGCTTGGCGGCAGCGCTGGGCTACTACACACCTGACCTCTGGCTCGGCCGAGCCATCGAACGACGGAAGCGCGAGATCAGCAACGGCCTGCCGGATGCGATCGATTTGCTCATCGTGTGCATCGAGTCAGGGTCGGGCATCGACCAGGCGCTCGCGCGGGTCGCCGACGAGCTGTCCCTGGCCTATCCCGCGCTCGCGCGCGAGATGGAGATGATCGCCACCGAAACGCGCGCGGGCAAGCCCCGCCTGGAAGCTTTTCGCAATTTTGCCGCCCGAACGAAAGTGGAGGACGTGCGTTCCCTAGTCAACATGCTGGTTCAAACCGATAAGTTCGGAACGAGCATTGGCCAGGCATTGAGGACCCACGCCGAGACGTCGCGCACCAAGCGGCGGCAGCGGGCGGAGGAGAAGGCGGCAAAACTCGGGGTGAAGTTGTTGTTTCCACTGGTGTTTTGCCTCTTCCCGGCGTTCTACCTGGTGGTGCTCGGACCGTCCATGGTCCGGATCTTCCGGGAATTCGTCTGGGGATTCGGCGCGAGGTAGAGGTGCTGGCGCGGTCGGCGTGGCTCGATTCAACAGGAGGGACTCGTGGAAACGTGGCAAATCGCGATGTACGTCGTGGGAGGGCTGCTGCTCGTGTTCTATTTCAAGCGTCGGAGCGACCGGATGAGGAAAGACGGGTAGTTCGCTCCGGCCGCCTGCCGGCGCTGTGCCTGGCGATCGTGACGCTGGGTGGGTGCGCAACCGCGCAGCCACCCGCATTTGCACGACTGTTCGTGCAGCAGGGCACGCCAGCCATGGATCTTGGCGGCCCACCGGCGGCGGCCGCCGCGCGGCGCGACACGCCCGAGGCGGCTCGTCCGATCGCGGACGTGTCGCGGTACTCCTCGATGGCGGTGAGCCTCGAGGCGACCAATCCACGGCTTCGTGAGTCGCTTGGCGCGTTGTCGCAGGCCCCGACACTCGAACACCATCTCGCCGTCGCTCGCGACTACCACCGCCTCGGCATCCTGGACCGGGCGTACGACTACCTCCAGATGGGCGCTGCCCTGTCGCCCAACAGCGCGGCCGTGCACGATGCGACAGCCCGCGTGTGGCGCGATTGGGGGCTCCCCGAATTCGGCCTCTCCGCCGCGTATCGTGCCGTTCACGCCGCGCCTCAATCGGCAGCAGCCCGTCATACGCTCGGGACGCTGTTCCACGCCCTTGGACTCCGGACTGAAGCGCTGACCGCTTTTCAAGAGACTGTGAACCTGGATCCCACCGCCTGGTACGCGTGGCAGAACCTGTGTGTCCTCGCGATGAAGGACGGTCGCACCAAAGAGGCGATTGGTTTCTGCCGGCGTGCCAATACGCTGCGGCTTCTCAAAGCAAGGCAGGGTCGACGATGATCACCGCAACACATCCCGGAACCGCGCAGGCGCGTCCAACCGTCAACGTCGGGCGAGAACCCCAGACGCTGCAGGAGGCGGGCCTCTCCATCGACCTGGTCTCGCAGCTGATTCTGAAGACGCTGCACTTCTCTGGCGAGATCTCAGGCGGCCTGCTCGCCAGCCGCCTGGGCCTCAGTCACACCGCCATCGAGCCGCTGTTGCAGCACCTCAAGTTCACACACCTGTGCGAGGTCACCGGCGGGGGCGTGCTGGGGGGGCCCTCGTTCGTGTACCGCATCAGCGACGCCGGACGCGCTCGCGCCCTGCTCTACCTCGAGCAGAGCCATTACGTCGGCGTCGCACCCGTGCCGTTCTCCCACTACGAAGACTACATGCGGAATTTCGCGCGATCGATGCCGCGCACGGCGACCCGGCCGCGCGTCAAGGAGGCCTTCGGGCACCTCGTGCTGAGCGATCGCGTGCTCGATCAGCTGGGACCAGCCGTCAACGGCGCGCACTCCCTCTTCGTCTACGGCCCGCCGGGCAACGGAAAGACGGTGATCGCACAGGCCATCCGCAACCTGCTGGACGGCATCATCGCGGTGCCCCATGCGATAGAGGCCGAAGGACAGATCATCCAGCTCTTCGACCCCATCGTGCACGAGCCGATCGCCAGGTTCGTCGACGAGAATGCCATCGACCTCGGAGAGGGGGCCGATCAGCGCTGGGTCTACTGCCGACGACCGTTGGTCACCGTCGGAGGCGAGTTGACCACCGACTCGCTGGAGCTGAGCTTCAGCCCGACGGCGAAGTTCTACAAGCCCGCGGTCCAGCTCACCGCCAACGGCGGCGTGCTCGTCATCGACGACTTCGGCCGTCAGAAGTGCTCGCCAGTCGACCTGCTGAACCGCTGGATCACCCCGCTCGAGAGCCGCGTGGATTATCTGACGCTGCAGACGGGCCAGAAACTACCGGTGCCTTTCGTGGTGTTGGTCGTCTTCGCGACCAACCTCAAGCCGACCGATCTGGTGGACGAAGCGTTCCTCCGCCGGATTCATTACAAAGTCTTCGCCGAGAACCCCACGCTCGACGACTTCAAACAGATCTTCGAGCGGTGTTGTCACGAGCGTGATCTGCCGTTCGAGGGATCGCTCGTGGACCACCTGCTGGCGACTTATTACGAACCGCGGACCCTGCTGCCCCGCGGCTGCCACCCGCGGGACCTCATCGATCAGGCCCTGTCGCTCGCCGACTATCGCGGAGAGCCTCGTCGCCTCACCGACGAGTTGTTGGAAGCGGCCTGCACCAGCTATTTCGTGGACGATCCCACGAACTAGCGTGCTCGTCGAGCGTTGAACGGCACGAACGCGAAAGGAGCGAACGGCACATGAAAATCGGGGGCGGCGGCACCGAGAAATTCATGATTGCAATCCCGCTGTTCGTCGGGCTGGTGCTGTCGATCTATGCGCTCGGCGGCCCGGAGCGTGCACTGATCCTGATGGAACAGCTCGCCCAGGACACCCTCGACACGGTTCGCAACGCGCTGCGCTGACCCGTGGCCCAGGGCGCCTCGGCTCACTTCCTCACCCCCGTCCTGACCCAGCCGGCTCAGTGGGGCCTGCGCATCGAGCGCACAGGTCAGTGGCTGATCCGCACACTGGAGATGGCCTCCGACTCGCACGCGCGACGAAAGGGACTGCTCGGCCGAGACGCGCTCGCGCCGGACGAGGGGATGGTCATCGTTCCCACTCAGGGCATTCACACCTTCGGGATGCGATTTCCCCTCGACATCGTCGGCGTCTCGCGCGACGGGATTGTCGTCAAGATCAAGGGCGCAGTTCCCCCTCGACGCCTGGTGTTCGCCCTGCGCGCCTTTGCCATCCTGGAGACGGCTGGCGGGGTCGTGGAGCACGCGGGTCTCACGGTGGGAGACCGCCTCGTCGCTGCGCCCAGACCCTGATCGCGTTCGGCCGTGTGGCGGCCGTGCAGGTCGGGTGCTACCAGGTGATCGGCACGCGGAACCGATACATCACGGGCCGCCCGTCGCGCTGGGCCGGCTCGAATCGCCAGGCCTTGGCGGCCGACACCAGCATCGCATCCTGCACGCGAGTGGAAGCCGGGATTAACCGCGCTTCGGCGACCGTGCCGTCCTCGAGCACCAGGAGCTCGAGCTCGCCGCGCTCGCCAGGCGGAGCCGCCATTCGCGGCGTGGCTGGGAGCTGAGGATAGATCAGCACCGGCTCCCGCACGTCTTTGTCCGCCGTCGAGTAGACGACGAGATCCACAGGCGAGGGCTCGGGCGGAGCCTGAGTCGGCGTCGATACCGATGCCGGTGGATCGCCCGCGGCGGGCGAGGATGCCGCGGGCACAGCCACGGGCGCCGGGGCCGTGCGAGCAGGCGGCCGCGCCGCACCCTTCGCCGCCGCCGCCGGTGGAGCCGGTGGGCTGGCGTTGGCCGGCGACCCGTTCGATGGCACTCCGCCGATCAGCTTCGCCACCGCATTGGTCGTCGCTGCGGTGATCTTCTCCGTCGTCGCGCTCAGCGCGTCGAGGGCGGCGTCAGCCGAGCCACCAACGGCACTTGTCGCTTGTGGCCCGTACCGCACCATGGCAAGCACGACCGCCGTGGCCGCGATGGCGGTCGCCGCCAGAATCCAGTACACGCGCCACGACCGCGAGGGCGCGGTCTTGGGGCGTTCAATCTCCGCAGCCGTCTTGGCCCTCTCCTTGAGCGTCTCGAACGCCTTGTTCTTGACCGCGTCGTCGATGGCCTGGGCGGCGCGGAGGTAGTAGTTGGCCAGCTCTCCCGGCGGATCGGGCCGCGCAAAGTATTCGAGCGCCGCGTGAAGAGCGCGAACTGAGGTGAACACGGGTGGGTCGGCCTGCGCCTGACGCTCGACCTCGCGGAGGGGCGGCGGAACACCGGCCGGCTCGAGCAGCGCACCCATCAACTCGCCCAACCCGGCGACTGGTCCCGTTGGATGCGCGCGGCCGCCCGAAATCTGAACGGCTCCAGTGGACAGGATGGAGATCTGCGATAGCCGCGGGACGTGCAACGGTTCCGCACCGCGGGTGAGCAGCGACGCGACCTCGCGCACGAGCGCAACGGCTTCCGTCCACGTCGGAGGCGCTCCCGCGGCGATAGCGTCGCTCAACGTGACTTCGCGCGGCGCGGGCGGAAGAGCCGCTGGCGTGTTTGCGTCCACCAAAGAATAGTGTAACAGCCCGCCGACCGATCGTTGACCACTGTTGCGCGAGATAGCGCCGCTTGCGGCACGAGCCGATAAATGCGATGGGGCTGACTCCTCGAGTGGACACTCCATTGCTGGGACACGCAATCGCGGGCAGGACTCCAACCAGGCCTTCTCCCTGGCGGCCTTCGCTCGTCTGGCTCTACGGCGCGACGATGCTGTTGTCGGCGGCGTTGCTGTTCGTCGTGCAGCCCATGTTCGCGAAGATGATCCTGCCGCGATTGGGCGGCAGCCCGGCCACGTGGAACACCTGCCTGGTGTTCTTCCAGATCGCACTGCTCCTCGGCTACACCTACGCGCACATCGTCTCCACGCGAGTGGGACGACACGCGCAAGTCTACGTGCACCTGACGCTGCTGGCCGTGACGCTGTTCATGCTGCCCATACGGCTTCATGGGGGGTCGCCCCCGACCGGCACCTCACCGGTGTGGTGGCTGCTCGGCGCGCTGACGATGTCGGTGGGCCTGCCGTTCGTCACGGTCGCCGCCACAGCCCCGCTGCTGCAACGATGGTTTGCCCTCGTGTCCGGGCGCGATCCCTACTTCCTCTACGCCGCGAGCAACGCCGGCAGCCTCGTCGGACTGCTGGGCTACCCCATCGTCGTCGAACGTACCCTGCGGTTAGCAGATCAAAGTACGTCGTGGTTTGTCGCCTTCGGGTGTCTGGCTGCGTTGCTCGCCGCGTGCGCCTGGACGGTGGTTGCGTCGGGACCGGGCAACCGCCCGACGAGCCCGACCCCGCCGCTCGATGGCAGCGCCGGGACAAGACCGATCACGCGGCGGGACAAGGCCACGTGGCTGGTGCTGGCGTTTGTGCCCTCGAGCCTGCTGCTCGGCGTGACGACCCACCTGTCAACCGACGTGGTGGCGGTTCCGCTCCTGTGGGTCATCCCGCTGGCCCTCTATCTGCTCACGTTCGTCGCCGCGTTCGCGTCGCCTCCGCCGGTGTCACGAGTGTGGACTTCTCGCCTGGCCCCTCTGTTGATGGTGGGGGCGATCGTGTCGCTGGTGTTGAATCGAACGTCCTGGTGGTGGCTCGGTCTCCACCTGCTCACCTTCGCCACCGTGGCGCTGGTCTGTCACCGGGAACTCGCCGAACGTCGGCCGCCGTCCGGCGACGTCACGCGCTTCTATCTCTGGGTGTCCTTGGGCGGTGCGCTTGGCGGCGTCTTCACCGCGCTGGTCGCGCCATTCGTGTTCACGACCGTCGTCGAGTATCCGCTCGCGCTAGCGGCGGCGGCCTTCCTGCGACCGTCGCCACGCTGGTGGCCGGCACGGCGCGAACACCCCGCGCTGCTGCTCGGTCTTCCCATCGGCATGTTCGTCGTGATCGTGGGGTCGTGGGCGATGGGCCTCGGCGGGGGCGTGCCGCTCGAGGGCTTGACAATCGCCTTCTGGCTCGTCGTCGCGGTGCCCTGGGCGTTGACCACACGGGTAGCGCCGTTTGCCGCAGCCATCACCGTCGTCGCCATCGCCAACGCCTCGTGGCCCGTCCAGCACCGCGGCCGTGAGTTGTTCGTCGACCGCAGCTTCTTCGGTGTCGTTCGTGTGGTTGAGGACACGCCCGCCGCTTCCCGCAAGCTGCTTCACGGCACGACGGTGCATGGTTGGCAGGGCCTGACGGATCCGCGCTGCACCCCGACGGGCTACTACGCTCGGGCGGGTCCGATCGGGCAGCTGTTTGCCGCATATGGCGAGAGGGCGTCGGCGGTGGCGGTGATCGGACTCGGGGCAGGTGGGCTCGTCTGCTACGGTGGCCCCGCCGATCGATGGACGTTCTACGAGATCGATCCGCTCGTGGAGCGAGTGGCCAGGGACCCTGCGCTGTTCACCTACCTCCGCGATGCACGGGCTGAAGTCCGCGTGGTGATCGGGGACGGCCGCCTCACGCTGGCAGAGGCGTCTTCAGCCTCTTACGATCTGGTCGTCGTCGATGCGTTCAGCTCGGATGCGATTCCTGCGCACCTGCTCACGCGTGAATTCATGGCGATGACGTTCGCGCGTCTGAAGCCGGCCGGCCTGCTGGCCTTCCATATCTCGAACCGCTACTTCGACCTGGAAGGCGTGCTGGCGGCCTCGGCGCGGGATCTCGGCGCCAGCGTCATCGAACAGCGGCGTGACGACGACCAAGCCGACGAGGCTTCCCGGTGGCTGGTGATCGCGCCCAGCGCCGATGCCTTGGCCACGCTCGCCGCGGATCCACGATGGAGGGTCGGACGCGCAGCCTCCGCGAGCTGGACGGACGACTTCTCGAACATCCTGGACGTCATCGCGTGGTCCTGGTCCGCACCCTCGTAGGAGCCTTCGACGGCTCCGACTGTTGACATGATCAGTCACGGTTCTCCGTCAAGTCGACTGCGGCGGAGGCGGGCAAGACAAGATCAGGGCTAACGAGGCCCTGTGTACGTTGCATGCTCGATGGTCCGAGGCAGGGCCTCGTGAGATCCTCATGCCTCGAATGCCTCGGTGAAGGTCCGCCGCTGGTCGCGGCTGCCGAGGACGAGCAGCTCTGCGCCATCCGCGAGAACGGTTTCGGCTGTCAGCTGAACGGCCAACTGGTCGCCGTGGCGCAGGGCCACGACGCTGAGTCCCGTCCGGGATCCGATCCCGCTGTCGCGCAGGGGCGCATTGGCCAGGCTCGCCGGCACCGGAATCGAGTACAGCTCGACGCCCTCTCCCACCAGCACCGGCTCGTGCCCTCTCAGCAGCGACAGGATCGCTTCTATCCCGAGCGTGGTGAAGCTCAGCACGAAGTCCGCGCCCGCGCGGTGGATCGCTTCGACGTTTCGCTCGTGCGTGATGCGGCTCACGATGCGCAGGTCCTTGTTCAACCGACGACAGTACACCGCGAGATAGATGTTCATCGCATCGTCGTTGGTCGTGAGGAGCACGGACGCGGCCCGCTGGATGCCGGCGCGATCGAGCAACTCGCGATCGGCTGCGTCGCCGGCGAAGATTCCGTTGGCGAACTCCGCGAGACCCTGGAGGGCGCGCTCGTCGCGGTCGAGCGCGTGCACGATGAGGCCTTTCCGGTGGAGCGCGCGTGCGGCGGCCTGCCCCACCTTCCCGGCACCGATGATCAGGACCAGCGACGACGTGCTGTTGACGCCGATCACTTCGTTGAGCGCCTGAATCTGACCCGCCGTCCCAGCCACCACGATGACGCTGTCGGGTTGAATCGCCGAATGAGGGTAGGCCGGACGCAGGCGCCCCCGCTCCCAGAACCCCACCAGGTTCAGCCCCGTCCGGCGTCTGAGGGGCGTGTCGCGTACCGTGACGCCCGCAAATGGCGTGTCCCGCGCGGGGAGCTCGGCAATCTGAGGTCCTGGAATCCGCCGATGACATGAGCCTCGGCGCGGCCGGCCGCGACGCGGTTGGCCAGATACTCGCCGAGCTGCGACTTGAGCGGCAGCACCGTACTCGCGCCGGCGAGCTCGAGGATGTCGATCGAGTCCTCCTCCTCGGCAATGGCCGCGATGGGGATGTTCGGCGCGACTTCCCGCACGGTCAACGTGATGTTCGTATTCGTCGTGTCTTCGCAGTTGGCGAGCACCAGGCGGGCAAGGCCGACGCGCAGGGCCTCGTAGGTTGCGCGGCTGTCGCCGTCGCCGGTGACCACCGCCACGCCCTCGCCCGCCAACCGCGCCGCCACGGCCGGGTCCCGTTCGACGACGAAGTGCGGAATGGATTCCACCCGAAGGCGATCCATGAGCCCGGCGGCGATGTCATCATACTCGGCGATGATCACGTGCCCGGCCGTCTCCGCCGGTACCTCACGTGGTGCGCGCAGCCTGACGCGCGCTTCGAGCCAGGGCGCATAGAACAGCCGGATGAACAGGAACGGCAGCATCACCAGCAGGAACACGACGCCCGAGAGCAGCACCACGATGCTGAAGGCCCGGCCCGTGTCGCTCGTGAACGTGATGTCGCCGAACCCGAGCGTCGTCATCACCACGAGCGTCCAGTAGAAACCGGTGACCCACGAGTGCTGCTCCCCTTCAACGTTCTGCTTGATGACGTGGAACAGCACCGCGTACGCGGTGACGAGCGCGGCGAGGAAGGCGAGATACTTGAGCAGCGCGCGGACGTTCGCCCGCTGCTCCCGATCGGTGACGAGAAACGTCACCTGGCTGATGATGAACTTCATCGGCTCTCGCGGAACGCCTGCGCGGGGCGCACGGCGTCTCCGCAGGACGGCAGGTTGGTGCGCGCACCGCGCGGCGAGACTATTTTCGCGTGGCCGTCCACGTGCCGTTGGTCGCGCCGGCGATCGTGCCGGAGATCGAGTTGCCGGCGACACGCCCCGTGTAGCGTGCGTTGCCCACGCCGAACTCGATCTGATCGCCGCGCAGGCGGCCCTCGGTAATCGCGATGGACCCGAGCGTGCCGCTGATCATCTGGAACTCCTGCGACAGCGTCAGCGTTCCTTGAGGCATGTGCCACGAACCCGCGACCTTGGCAGGCACGATCCACAGGTGTGCCGTGCACCAGCTCGTGCAGTCGTCCGTGACCGTCTCCGACTCGTCGGCCTGCCAATCCTCCATGGTGAACGAGTTGGTCACGATGCGAGTACCTGGCCTGAGGTCCAGCAGTTTTGGCCGGAGCGTCATGTTGATCGACGGCAGCAGGAACATGGTGATCACCTGCGCCTTCGACAGATCCGTCTCGAAGAGATCGCCCTTGATGAAGGTCGCCTTGGCGGTCACGCCCGCCGCCGCCGCATTCTGCTGCGACAGGGTCACCATGTCCGGGTTGAACTCCACGCCGTACGCCGTCGCGCCCCGCTTGGCCGCTGTGATCACCGTGCGGCCGTCGCCAGACCCGAGATCCATCACGACGTCCTTGGCCGTGACCTTGGCCATGTCGAGCATCTTCTCGACCAGGACCTGCGGCGTGGGAACCCACACGACGTCCTTGCCGGCCTGGCCGACCTGGGGTTCATAGGGCTTGGCGGGCGCCTGGGTCGCCTGCGCGTAGGCTGCCGCCGCCAGCACCACGAAAAACAGTGTCGAAACCGCGCAACGATATGTGTGCCCTGGCTTCATACGACTCTCCCGAATGGCCGTCATGACGTGACGGGCTTCACCGATATTGTGACCAGACCCGAACGATGACGGGCCATTCCTACTCGTGCGTCGTGGGCCGGTTCGCCACGCGCCGACCGATTTCGAGCGCCTTGAAGCCGGCATCACCCCAGTTCATCACGAACACACTGAATCCTTGATGCATGCGGCGCTCGATGTCGGCCGCAGTGGCCGGAAAGCCGCACGCGACGTTGAACTCCTTGCACGCGGCCAGCACCTGCTGAATCGCCCCTTCCCACGCCGCCTCGTCCAGCACGCGCTGACCAGCCTCGCCTGTCGTGGAAAACAGCCCGCGCAGCGTACCCGCCCCGGGCCACAGCACGCCAACGCCCTTGACTGCCGCGATCTCTCGCACACGCGCCAGTCCTTCCTTGCTCTCGATGATCGTCCAGTTGATCAGCTCGCCGTCAGGATTGATCGGCCAGACGTCAGCTTTGACCTTGTAGTCGGCTTCCGACAGGCCCCAGAAGGCGGGCGCCGACCCGACGGCGTCGGGGCGCGTGCCGCCCTTCGACGTGAATCGCATCGCGGCGATGGCGCGGCGCACTTGCTCGGCGCTCTCGGCCTTCGGCAGCATCAAACCACTGACGCCGAGATTCAGCTGACGCGCGATGTCGGCGTGGATCGTCTCCTCGTCCAGCTCGGGCGTCTTGACGATCAACGGGTGGGTCAGCCGAAGCGGCGAACGGTTGAGGGCACCCGCCTGCTGCATGCCCCGGACCAGTTCGGTGAACGCTGGCAGAGCACGTTCGAGTCCGCCTTCCATGCTGCCGTCGAACACGAAGTCGCTATGCGGGTAGGAGACCGCCTCCCGGGCGAGCTCGGCGCCGCTCTTCGCCGGCACGTCCGGCGTTGGCGCAACCGCCGGTGGACCGCCAGCGGCCCCACCCGGACCACCGGGTCGGAACCCTCGTCGATTGCTGGGCGCATACAGGCCAAAGACGGCCTTTTTCTGCGTCAGCAGCTCGATCACGGGATTCAGGCGGGGCGCGCGCTGGGTCTGAGCCGGCAGAACCATCGCTGCCGACCACGCCGCCACGCCCGCGAGGGCGATTAGAACACCGTTGCGCACAAGACCTCCTGCCGTGAGCCCCCTGGGAGTATACGTGACGAACGAGGCGGGTATTGCAGTCCGCGCGCACCTCGACACCAGCCGTTTCGGGCCAGACTTTGCGTCCTTTTTACCTTCTTCCCGGCCTGGTTAGATGCGAGCGGCGGAACCCGGCGCGCGTTCGGCATCCGCGTTCCTGGTGTTCTGGAAGCCGGAGGAGCCGGCGCCACCAACAGACGCGATCGGGCCGGCGGTCGCCGCCCTCCCTTCGGATGGGCCCCAGGGAGGCCGACCGGCGCACATCGGGGGCGGGGGCGGCACCGGTGGCGGCAGGCTCGGGGGCATGGGGCGCGGCGGGCGTGGTGGGCCTGGCGGCCCCGGTGCGGGAGACACCCGGATGAAGCCCGCCGATCCTCTCAAGGTGTGGACCACCGTCGAGCTTGCGCCGATCGTTCGCTGAGCAGGCCCTCGTGCGCACCCGTTCTCATCCTGTCAGGATGAACTTGCCGCTTTGAAGCTGCCCGGCCCTGCGTTACGCTATCTACCATAATCATTACCCAGGATCGCGTAATGAAGACGGCACGTCCGGACAACCCGTTCGTCTACGGCGAAATCGTCTCGGCCGGGGCGTTCGCGGACCGGGAAGACGAGCGGAGACGCCTGGCGCAGGACCTCGCGATCGGGCAGAAGATCTTCCTGATCTCCCCGCGACGCTACGGAAAGTCCTCGCTCATCCGGTCCGTGATGCGTGAGCTCTCCAGGCGCGGAATCCTGACCATCGTCGTCACCGTCGCGGCCTCGAGTTCCTACCTGGGGTTTCTCGAGTCCTACGCGCAGGCGCTCGTCGCGGCCGACACGCCGGCCAGCCGGCTCCGGCGATGGGCGTCCGAGCTGTTTCGGAGCGTGACCCCGCGGGTGCGATTCGGGCAGCTCGGCCGGGGCGCCAATCGCCTGTTCCTCGACTTCCCCACCGTCCGCTCGTCGCGTGAAGTGGCCCGATTGGCGGCAGAGGTGTACGCGCTTCCGGCCCGCATCGCGGCTCGACGCCGCACGCGGGTCGCCATTGCCCTCGACGAGTTCCAAGCGATTGCCGCGTTCGACGGCGGGAACGTCGAGCAGGCGCTTCGGGACGCGGTTCAGACGCAACGCGAGGTCGGCTACGTGTTCGCCGGTTCGGAACCCACGCTGATGGAGCAGATGCTGGTCTCGCGCCGGCCGTTCTACAAGGCCGGCCCGGTCGTTCGCCTCGAGAAGATCGACCCGCGCGTCTTCGCCGGGTTCATCGCGTCTCGGTTCGCCACGAGCGGCGTGCTGATCGAAGCAGACCTCGCCGATGCGATGGTCGAGCTGGGCGGCAACGTGCCGTACGACGTCCAGCGCCTCGCGCACGAGACCTGGGACGATGTGCGCTCACGAGGGCAGCGACGGGCGGATCTGGAAGATCTTCATCGAACGCTCTCGCGGCTGCTCGGCGAGCAGCAGCTCGTGTTCGAGCACGCCTGGCAGCGACTTACCCTGTCGCAGCGGGCGGTGCTGCGGGCGGTCGTCATCGAAGAAGGCCGGGAGCTGCTCTCCGGCGACGTGCGCGTGCGACATCGGCTGGCGGCACCGTCGAGCGTCCAGTCGGCGTTGGCCGCCCTGCAGCGCCTGGATGTGGTTCAGCGCGATCACGAGCGCTATCTGGTGACCGACTCCCTGTATCGCGAGTGGGTGGCGAGGCAGACGTCCTGATTGCACGGGGGGTCGGCCGGCATGGGCTTGGTACGCAGAATGATCAAATCAAGCCCGGCCCCATTGTGGAAAACGGACTCCAGCGGTGGAAAAGTCCTTGCGGACGAGGTGAGCTTTCGCTATATTTTCGCTTTCGTTCCGCTCAACAAGGAGGGCCCCAGTGAACGCCGACCAAGCCAAGTTCCTCGTCACCTTCATGACCAACCTCTGGGAGGGCGAATTCCCGGCCACCTGCAAGGTCCTGGCAGCCGTACCGGATGCCCGCCGCGACTACAAGCCCGACGATAAATCCCGCTCGGCATGGGACCTCACCGTTCACATCGCCGCCGGCGACCTCTGGTTTCTCGATGCCATTCGCCAGGGCTCGTTTGCCTGGGATGCGGAAGCCGAGAAAAAGGTCGGCGGCGCGCACCCCAACGTCGCAAGCGTCGTCGAGCTCTACAGGCGCGAGTTCCCAGCCAAGCTCGACCAGGTTCGCAAGCTCTCCGCTGAGGACCTGACCAAGACCGTGGACTTCTTCGGCATGTTCCAGTGGCCGAACGTCTCCTACCTGGGGTTTGCCAACAACCACTCGGTCCACCACCGCGGGCAGCTGGCGTCCTATCTGCGCGCCATGGGGTCGAAGGTGCCGGCCATCTACGGTGGGAGCGCCGACGAGCCGATGCCGGGCTAGCGAGGCCCTGCTAGCCATCATGTTGTCTGCCCCGCCTCCGGCGGCGGGGCAGTCGCAGCGGCCAGAATCTCGTGGCCGCGCGGTACAATCGACGCGATGATCCCCTACCACGACGAGAACGCGACCCAGCGTCCGGCGTATGTCACGGTAGGGATCATCGCGCTCTGCGTGGCCAGCTGGTTGTTCCTCCAGGGCGCGGGCGGCACGCTGGCTCTGGCGAGATCGGTCTGCAATCTCGGCCTCATCCCCGGCGAGCTGACGGGGCTACTCCAGGCAGGCGTCGGGTTCCCAATGGGTGACGGGCTGGTGTGCCTGACCGATCCGGGCCGGCAGTACACCAACGTGTTCACCTCCATGTTCCTGCACGGCGGATGGATGCACCTCATCGGCAACATGTGGTTCCTGTGGCTATTCGGGAACAACATCGAGGATTCGATGTCCCGGCCGCGCTTCGTCGTGTTCTACCTGACCTGCGGGATCGCAGCCGCGCTCGCACAGGTCGCGGTCTCTCCTGCCTCGATTGTTCCCATGGTCGGCGCGTCCGGCGCGATCAGCGGCGTCATGGGCGGCTACCTCGTGCTCTATCCGCGCGTCCGTGTCTTCACGCTGGTTCCTCTTGGCTTCTTCATCACCACCATCGCCCTCCCGGCCTGGGCCATGCTCGTGTACTGGATGGTCATCCAGACGCTTGGCGGGCTGTCACAGATCGGTGCAGACAGCAGCGGCGGGGGCGTGGCGTTCCTGGCGCACGTTGGCGGGTTTCTGGCCGGGGTGGTGCTCATCAAGGCCTTTGCGCGACCCACCGATGTGTCGGCACACGAAGCAGCCCGTTGGCAGCCTCGTCGTGTCGGGTGGCGCTGAGCACCTGCCCACGAGCAGCGAACGGTCAAGCCCGCCCGATCGCCACGGCTTCGCGCAGGCTCGTGATCGGATCACGAAGCGGGATGAACTCGTGCGCCACGTGGCCGGCGAACCCGGTGTCGCGAATCGCGCGAAAGATGGCTGGGTAATAGAGCTCCTGCGTCTCGTCGATTTCGTGCCGTCCCGGCACGCCGGCGGTGTGATAGTGCGCGATCCACCGCTGATGCTCACCTAGCGTGCGAATCACGTCTCCCTCCATGATTTGCATGTGGTAGATGTCGTACAGCAGTTTGACTCGCGGTGAGTTCACCGCGCTCACCACCGCGACGCCGTACGCGGTGCGGTCTCCCTGATAATCCCGGTGGTCCACCTTGCTGTTGAGCATCTCGATGCAGACGGTGACGCCGTACCGCTCCGCCACCGGAGCCACGCGCTCGAGCGCCGCCACCGAGTGCGCAATCGCGTCCTGGTCGGGCCGCCCCCGGCGGTTGCCAAAGAACGTGATGACATTGGGCACCCCGGCGTCCGCGGCGCGCGGGATTCCCTGCGTGAGGCCTTTCACGATCGCCTCGTGGTGGGCGGGGTCGTTGAGGCCGTCGGGAATCGTCCCGCCCAGCCCTGAGCCCATGGAGCAGCCAAGACCGAACTCGCGCGCCACCGGCCACTCCTCTGGGGGCAAGAGGTCGATCGCCGTCAGTCCCAGGTCCGCGACGCTGCGGCAGAAATCACGGAGCGGCATCTTGGCGAACGGCCACCGGCAGACCGACTGTGTGAGCGGGCGGCTCTGGCCGGCCGCCGCGCGTTGTCCAGCCAGCACCGTCGCCGACAACCAGGCCAAGGCAGCGGCGCCGCCCGAGAGCGCGTCGCGTCTCGTGTAACGCTTCGGCCGAATCGGCATCACGGCCCTCCTAGTTCTCACAGCCTGCCCTGCTTCATCTCGTTGAGCAAGTGGTCTGTGGATCGGACTGCCAACGCCATGATAGTCAGCGTCGGGTTCTGGCACGCACTCGACGCAAAGCCGGCGCCGTCCATCACGAAGAGATTCCTGACGTCGTGGGTCCGCTGGAACTGGTCGAGCACGGAGGAGCGGGGGTCGGTCCCCATTCGCGCCACGCCCAGCTCGTGAATGCCATAACCAGGCACGCGATCCGGCACGATGAAGGGACGGATGTTGGTCGCCCCGGCGGTGTCGAGCATCTCGGCGGCTGTTTCCGCCATGTCCGGAATCATCGCCCGTTCGTTGTCGCCCCACGTCATGTGAATCCGAAGGACGGGAATCCCGTAGACGTCGACGGTTTCGGGATCGATCGCCACGTGGTTGGTCGCATACGGCAGACATTCCCCGAATCCGTTCAGCCGAACCGACACGACGCCTTCGCGTGCGCTCTGCACCCAGTCGGCGCCGTACCCAGGGGCTCGCCAGTTGAACCCGACGCGTTCTCCACCCTGAAACCCGTAGCCGCGCACGAAGTCGGCGCGACGTGGTCCCTTGGCGGTGTTGCGAAAGCGAATGACGTAGATCCCGTTCGGGCGGACCGGGCGGTCGAGCGTGGCCGGTGCCGGGAAATCGGGAAACTCGCCATCCGCTCCGCCCGCCACCCACAGGTGGTCCATCAGGTAGCGTCCGAGCGCCCCGCTCGAGTTCGCCAGCCCGTTCGGCTGCTGGCGCGTCGCCGAGTTGAGCAGGATGCGGACCGACTCCAAGGCCTGTGCGCACAACACGACCGAACGGGCAGTGATCTCCCTGGTCGCCCGGGTTTCTCGATCGACATACCGGATGCCGGTCGCGCGTCGATGGTCGGCGTCCATCAGCACTTGATGAACCATGGCGTTGGTGATCAGCGTGCACTTCCCCGTCGCCAGCGCATCCGGCACCGTCGTCAGGGCGGCGTTGAAGTACGAGCGGGTGACGCAGCCTCGTTCGCAGGGTCCGCAATAGTGACAGGCGCTGCGTCCATTGAGCGGCCTCGTGAGGTTGGCGGTTCGGCCAATCGTCGCCGTCCACCCCAGCCTCTGCTTGACACGCGCCCGCAGCCGGCGTTCGCTGCAGGTCATGGGCATCGGCGGCTGAAACGCGCCATCGGGCAGCTCCGGCACCTGCTCCGGCTGTCCGCTGACGCCGATGTACTGCTCCACGAGGTCGTAGTAAGGGGCCAGGTCCGCGTAGGACAGCGGCCAATCGTAGCCCTCACCGTCGAAGCTGCGGCCCTTGAAATCCTGGTCGCTCAGACGATAGCTCTGGCGGGCCCACACGTTGGTGCGCCCCCCGACCAGGCGCAGCCGGCCTTGCCAGCTGAACGGCTTGTCGGCCGGTGTGGTGTACGGCTCCTCCAAGTCGTTGACGAACCAATCGGCATTGAACTCCGTGCACGCGTAGCAGTCGGCCTGCCGAGGTCGTGTCGCCCGCAGCAGTTCCCGCGACAGGTTGCCGTACGGCAGATCGAACGGTCGCCGGTGTTCACGAAAGTCATCCGGCCGATGGACGCGGCCTGCTTCCACGAGCGCCACCGCGACGCCGGCCTCGGCCAGGCGTTTCGCCACCCAGCCTCCGGAGGCGCCTGAGCCGACGACGATGACGTCGTAGGACGGAGCGGTTTTCTGGGCCATCGTGCGCTCTGCGACCGCAGGGTATCACGCACCTCCGCGTGGTAGAGTGGCCGAACATCGACGAGCCATGGCTGATCTGGACCGGCGCGCGTTGCTGAAGGGCCTGGCGGCCGGCATGGCCGGTTCAGTCGCAACACCCGACCCTGCCTCCGGCGATACGGCCGCGACGGCGTCGAGCCCCGCGGCTGAGGCCATTCAGGCCTCGCCAGCGCCTTCCGGCCCGCGGCTGCTGGGCGATCATCAGCGAAAGACCCTGTCGAGTCTGGCGGACATGATCCTCCCCGGCGCAGTGGCGGCCGGCGTCCTGGATCTCATCGATCGCGTGGCCGCCGTCGAGCCCGCGAGCACGAGGCGCCGGCTGTTGAACGCCCTGGCCCACTTCGACAAAGAAGCGCAGGCTCTTTCGGGTGCACCGTGGATCGCCCTGTCCGTTGAGATGCGCACGGAGGTGCTGACGCGAGCGTCCCACACGCCGCCCGGCCAGTCGCCTTCTCCCCCCTGGAAGAGTGGCGACCCGTTCGTCTTCGACGCGCCGCCTTCTGGCCCTGCCAGTCTGAGGGATCATTTCGACCTCATCCGAAGCACGGTGGTCAATGCGTTTGCCGCAACCGAAACCGGCATGAAAGCGCTGGGCTGGACGGGACGCTCGGCATGGCGCGAGCTGCCAGGGTGCGCGCATCCAGACCCTGAGAAGCATTGACGTGTGCGCGGCGCGGGTCGGACATCCGGGTAGCTGATGCCATCAGCCCGCTACCGACATCCGCGTCCCAACCTGCCGCGGCGGAACCTCGTCTTATAATTCAGGGGCTCCATCCAGCGCGCGGGGCTTGCGTCAGGTCCTCATGTCAGACCACCACACCTTTCGAGCGAGAAAACTTTACCCTGCGGATTCCCAACCACTTGAGTCAAGTTTTCTCGCGCGGCCGGAGGTCGGGCCAGCCAGCACTGCCGCTAGCGAGCGGCGCACCCGGGCGGGCCCGGGACACCTCGCGTCAGAAACAGTCCCACCAAACGAGGTAGTTTCTTGGGAGGCGGCGCGGCGGCGGCACATGCTCGGTGGTCTCGGGCGGAGCCTCGCTGGCACCTGGGCCATCGCCGCGTCGATCACGGTCCTGCTGAGCTCGGCCTGTGCCAAGCCCAACTTCGTCGTCGCCCCGAGCGCCCCGGTTCCTCAGGCACGGCCCGACGCCCGGCTCACCGACACGGTCGTCATCGTTTCAATCGATGGCCTGCGTCCCGATGCCATCGGCGCGTTCAAGGCGCCCACGCTGACGCGTCTGCTCGCGGAGGGGAGTTTTACTCTTTCGGCCCGCACGATCCTGCCGAGCAAGACCCTGCCCTCGCACACCTCGATGCTCACGGGCGAACCGCCTGAGCGTCATGGCATTTTGTGGAACAACGCGTACGATGACGCGCCGGGGGAGATTGCCATTCCCACGGTCTTCGAGGAAGCCCGGGCGCGCGGCTACCGGACGGCGGCTTTTTTCAGCAAGTCCAAGTTCTCGCACCTCCAGAAACCGGGCACGCTCGACTATTCCCAGGCCCCCGGTGGATGGTTCGGCCGCTGGTCATCGTCACACACGCTCGACGATGTCGAGCGTTATCTAGAGTCGTCGAAGCCAAACCTGCTCTTCGTGCATCTTCCCGACCCTGACGTGGACGGTCACGCCTCGGGGTGGATGAGTGAATCGTACGGTCGCGGGGTGCTCAAGGCAGACAGAGCGCTCGCCCGTCTCATGGCCGCGTCGAGTGCGGCGTTCGGGGCCGGCCAGTACACCCTCATCGTCACCGCCGATCACGGCGGACACGGGACCGATCACGGCGACGACAACCCGCTCGACGTGAACATCCCCTGGATTGCGTGGGGGCGCGGCGTCTCGCCTGGCGAGCTCAGGCCGTCCACGGTGAAGACCATGGACACGGCGGCGACAGCCCTGTACCTGCTTGGGGTCCGCGTGCCCGAGGCCTGGGCGGGCCGACCGGTGCTGAACGCCTTCAAGGCCCCTGTCACGGACCCTCCGGAGCCTCGGTAGGACCCAGCGGGTGGTGGCACCCGCTGTCTCAGGCCTGCTTCACCTCGGTGATGAGCTTCTGGAGGCTTTGCTTCGCGTCACCGAACAGCATCCAGGTCCGTGGGGCATAGAACAGCTCGTTCTCGATCCCCGCGAACCCCGCCGCCATCGATCGTTTGAACACCACCGTCATCTTGGCCTGATCGGCATTGATGATCGGCATGCCGTAGATCGGCGAACCCGTATCGGTACGCGCCGCCGGGTTGACGACGTCGTTGGCCCCGATGACGAGGCAGACGTCGGTGTCCTCGAACTCGGTGTTGATCGCGTCCATTTCGTACAGGCGATCGTAGGGCACGTTCGCTTCTGCGAGCAGCACGTTCATGTGCCCGGGCATACGGCCAGCCACGGGATGGATGGCGTACTTGACGCTGCCGCCCCGCTTTTCGACCAGGTCGGCCAGCTCCCGGACCTGATGCTGCGCCTGCGCGACGGCCATGCCGTAGCCGGGCACGACGATCATGCGCTGCGCGTAAGCCACCTGAATCGCCAGGTCTTCCGCCGTGATGGACTTCGCGGTCAGCCCGGCGGCGCTCTTCGCGCCGCCGGACGCCACCTGCGCGCCAAAGGCGCCGAACAGGACGTTGGCGAGCGACCGATTCATTGCCTTGCACATGATCTTGCTCAAGATGATGCCGGAGCTGCCGACCAGCGCGCCCGCGATGATCAGCACTTCGTTATCGATCACGAAACCGGTCATGCTTGCCGCGATCCCTGAATACGAATTGAGCAGCGAGATCACGACCGGCATGTCGGCGCCGCCGATGGGAATGACCAGCAGCACCCCGAGGACGAGCGCGATGGACACCACCCCGTAGAACGGCGTCAGCAGGGGAACCGTGGTGGTGATCTGCCAGCCGGCAAAGCCCAGCGTCACGAGAAAGATCACCGCATTGGCCACGTTCTGGCCGGGAAACGTGATCGGCCGGCCACTCATGAGCTCCTGCAGCTTGGCGAACGCGACGAGGCTTCCGCTGAGCGTCAGCGTCCCGATGATCAGGCTGAGCTGCATCACGATGCCCGTTGGTGTCGGGATGTCCACGCCGGCCTGGTACGCCTTCAGGAACTCCGCCGACCCGACGACGGCCGAGGCGCCGCCGCCAAACCCGTTCAGCAGCGCCACCATCTGCGGCATCGCCGTCATCTGCACGTAGTAGGCCTGGAACAGCCCGAGTGCCGTGCCGACGATAATGCCAGCCACGATCACGCCAAACGAGACAATAGCCTGGTCGAGGAGCGTCACGAGGATCGCGAGCACCATGCCGGCAAGCGACATCAGGTTGCCTCCACGAGCCGTGGCCGGCGAGCCGAGACGCTTGAGCCCGAGGATGAACAGCGTGGCCGAGATGAGATAGAGAAGCTGCGTCAGCCAGTGGGGCATTAGCGCTTCTCCTCGCCTTTCGCGCGAAACATCCCGAGCATGCGGTCCGTCACCGCGTAGCCGCCGGCAACGTTCATCATGGCCAGCACGATCGCCACAAACCCGAGCACGGTGGAGATCCAGCCCAGTCCACTGCCGGCGATGATCAGGGCGCCCACGATCGTGATTCCGCTGACGGCGTTGGCTCCGGACATGAGCGGCGTGTGCAACGTAGGAGGGACGCGGCCGATGAGTTCGACGCCGAGGAGCGTGGCGAGCGTGAAGATGACGATTGCGGCAACAAGGGCTTCCGTAGACATGATCAGCTCCGTACCTGCCCGGCGTGGACGAGGCACATCGGGCCGGTAATCTCGTCGTTCAGATCGATGACGACCTGCCCGTCCTTGATGAGGTGCTGCAACAGCGTCAGCACGTTGCGGCTGAACATCTGGCTTGCGTGAAACGGTGCCGTCGCAGGCACGTTGAGCGGTCCCATGACAGCCACGCCGTTCGGTGTCGTCACGGTGTCCCCGGCCTTGGTGAGGGCGCAGTTGCCACCGGTCTCGGCAGCCAGGTCCACGATCACGCTGCCCGGTTTCATCGACTTCACCATGGCTTCAGTGATGATCAGCGGGGCGCGTTTGCCAGGAATCGCCGCCGTCGTGATGACCAGGTCCATGTCCTTGATGTGGGCGGCCAGCGCCTGCTGGATGCGTGCCTGCTCGTCCGACGTCTGTTCGCGCGCGTACCCGCCAGCCCCCTCAGCCGCGACACCCGCCTCCACGAAGCTGGCGCCAAGCGATTCCACCTGCTCCTTCACCGCCGGCCGTACGTCGAACGCCGACACGACCCCTCCCAACCGCTTGGCCGTGGCAATGGCCTGGAGCCCAGCCACGCCGGCGCCAATCACGAAGGCCTTCGCCGGCGTCAGCGAGCCTGCCGCCGTCGTGAGCATGGGCATGAGCCGTGGCATCTGGCTGGCCCCGAGCAGCACGGCCTTGTACCCGGCCACCGTCGCCTGCGACGAGAGCACGTCCATCGACTGCGCTCTCGTGATCCGCGGCACTCGTTCGAGCGCCAGGCCTGTCACCTGTTGCGCGGCCAGCAATGACCACACGTCCTCCTCTCCCGACGGCGGACTCAAGCTGATGAGGACGGCCCCTTCCGGGAGGATCGAGATCTGCTCAGGCTGCGGGGGTTGAACGGCAAGGACTGCGTCGGCGCCTGCCACCAGCTCTTCCGGTGTCGCCGCCAACGAGGCGCCAGCGGCTTGGTAGTCAGGATCGGGAAACCCGGCAGAAGCCCCGGCACCCTGTTCAACGACCACTTCAGCGCCCATTTCGATCAATCGCTTCGCGGAGTCTGGAACGAGCGCGACCCGCCGTTCGCGCTCGGCGCGTTCCTTCAAGACGACGACTCTCATGGCGTCGTATTATCTGCGAACTCAGGGCTGCACAGTATTTCGCCCCACCTCTTGCGCTTCACCCTGCACTCACATGCACTACTAGCTAGCCGGCCATGTGCCACCAGAAACGGGCACGGTCTTCCGTCCCGATCTTCGAATCACTGGCGTTCGGTCTGTGGGTGGAAGATGGTCTCAACGCCCGCTCAGCTGCCCGCTCGGCGCTGCGCGCGGCTTCTGGCACACGACACTGGCGGCTCACCACCCTCGCGCGCTCGTCCGCCGAGTTCCTCGGGCGTCAGCCGCGCCACCAGCGGCCGCTGACGCCGGCCGCCGCGTGGGACTGCGCGTATCGCCTCCGTGAACTGCCGTATGTGAAGTACGCCGAGCCGCTCTTCGCGCTGACCGAACTCGATCAACATCCCTCCAAAGGCATGCGGCGCCCACGCTCGGCGTCGGCAGCCATCGATCGGCGCACCGATGGACGATACCAGTGGCCGTTGGAGGTCATGCGCGTCCCGGCAGCCTGGCGCCTTGCCAGCGCCAGTCCACCCGGCGCGGGCATCCGAATCGCCCAGCCGGACACGGGCTACACACGGCACCCGCTCATCGCCGGCCCGTCGCTCAGACCCGATCTCGGACACGACTTCCAGGACGACGACAAGGACCCGTTGGACGAGCTCAGCACAGGCGTCACTCGCCATCCGGGTCACGGCACGGGCACGGCGAGCGTGATCATCGGCGCCCGGCGGCACGGCGGGGCGCCTGGCGCGCCATTTGTCGAAGGGACGGCGCCTGCCGCGGCGCTCGTCCCCATTCGGACGACACGGTCAGTCGTCTTGTGGTCCACCGAACGTCTCGTCAGGGCCATCCGCTTCGCCATCGCCCGCCGCGCGCATGTGATCTCCATCAGTCTCGGCGGCGTAATACCCAGTCGCGCCCTGCATCTCGCGGTCAGCGCCGCGACCGCCGCTGGAGTGCTCGTCCTCTGTGCCGCAGGCAATCACGTCGGATTCGTCGTCTACCCCGCCGCGTTCCCCGAAGTCATTGCGGTCGCGGCCAGCGACATCGCCGATGCCCCCTGGACAGGTTCCAGTCGTGGTCCGACCGTGGACATCGCCGCGCCAGGTCACTCCGTCTACCGCGCCCGCACCCGGCCGACTCCCGACGGCCCACGCTACGACGTCGAGCGCAGCAGCGGCACGTCCTACGCGGTGGCGGCCACTGCTGGTGTCGCGGCGCTGTGGCTGGCTCATCACGGCCGGTCGGCGCTGGTTCGCAGGTACGGGGCCGCCACGCTGCCGAAGGCATTCAAGGCTCTGCTGCAAGCCACCGCGCGGACACCGGCGGGTTGGGATCCCCGCGCGCACGGCGCGGGGATCGTCGATGCCGGGCGTCTGCTCGAAGCAGCGCTCCCGACACTCAGTGCCGCGCGATCAACGAGCGGTGCCAGGCAGACTCCCGGCGCGGCCATGGACTCGCTGACCCTGCTGGCGCACGCCCTCACACCCGCGTCCCGATCCGAGGTCCGCCGTGCCGTGGCCACGGTGCTCGGTGTCTCCACCCGAGGTCTGGCGGCGACGCTCGGCAACGTCGGCGACGAGATCGTCTTCCTGACAGTGAGTGACGCCGTCCTGCGCGCCAGGCTCACCGCGCTGGCCCTTGGTCGGGCTGGCCGCACCGCCACCAGCCGGCGATCGGTGACGGCTGTCCGCCGCGGCCTCGCGGCCGCCTCCTCGGTCAGGCTTCGCTCGATCCTTCGCACCAACGGCTGGGAGGCCACTCGTGGGTGATGTCCCGTACCGATGCTGGACCAGTGGCGCGCCGGCTCGAGCGCCCTTACGAACGATCATTGCGAAGCTGGTGCGCCCTGGAACCGACGAGCGTCCCGCACGAGTCCGAGGGCCCCTTGGCGGAACCCAAGCACCGCGACTCGCGCGGCTCATCGAAAACGGCCGGCTCGCCCTGGTCGAACCGGTGTTCGATGACGAGGATCTCCCGGCCACGACGATGCGCTCGGGACGCGGGGCGCCGCCCGGCAGGTCGCGGTTGAGGCACGCCGCGGGCTTGGTGGCGATTGGCGTCCCTCGTGGAGAGGATCCGCTGAAGATGGCTCGCCACCTCACGAGACTCCAGGAGGAAATCGCATACGCCTTCGTCCCGACGCCCCGAAGGCCGTTCAGGGCTCGGGCGCGCGCCCGGCGTCTCGCGACAAGCCGCCCCGACCCGCTGCTCTCCCGCCAGTGGGGCCACCACGCCGTGAGGATCTCCCAGGCACGCACGGCGCCTGGCTTCGACAACGCGGCTGCTGTTGTGGTCGCGATCGCCGACTCGGGCATCGATCTCGCGCATCCCGACCTGGCTGGCGTCGTGCGCGAATACCGCAACTTCGTCCGAAGTGAGGCGTCGAGGGACTTCGCAGGGCACGGCACGCACGTCGCCGGGATCGTTGCCGCGCGAATTAGCAATGGCATCGGCATCGCCGGACTCTGTGAGGCAGCCTTGCTCATCTTGAAGGTCCTGCCCAGCCAGGGTCCCTGGGACCCGGCCGGCTACTACCGCGGCCTCGCATACTGTATGGGTCGCGCCCGCGTGTTGAACCTCTCTCTGGGCAGCGACGTCTTCGACCCCGCCGAGCGGGACGTCATCGCAGACGTCCTCGCGTCTGGCACCGTCGTCGTGGCGGCGATGGGGAACGAGCACCAACGGGGCAACCCGACCGAGTATCCCGCTGCCCTTCCCGGCGTCTGTGCCGTGGGCGCCACCGATCAGGCGGATCGGCGGGCGCTGTTCTCGAACACGGGTCCACACCTCTCGCTGTGCGCGCCTGGTGTCGCGATCGTCTCGACAACGCCGACGTATCGCTATGCCCAAGGGGCACGAATGTACGACGCATTCGACGGCACGTCGATGGCGGCCCCCCATGTCGCGGCTGCGGCCGCGCTGCTGCTGGCCAAGCGCCCGGCGCTGACACCGGCGCAGGTGCTGACGAGATTGACGCGCCAGGCATCGCGGGTGGCTGGGATGAAGGGGCGCCCCAACCGCACGTACGGGTGGGGTCGGCTCGACATCGGCCGGGTGCTCGCCTCGTCTTCACCGAGGTCAGGCGAACGCTGACCCGTGACGCGCCTCGACGTGACCATCGCCTGCGGGCGGCTCGAGCAGGCCAGCGCTCGGGCGTTCGTCCTTGGCGTGTTCCGACACGTCGATCCCGAAGGCCCGGCGATTCCAGTGGACGACGCCCTCGACGGGGCGCTGCGGCTCCTGGTGACCAGACGAGCCTTTTCCGCTGAGGCGGGAACGTTGTTCCTGCTCCCGGCCGCCCGGTCACCGCTGCGGACCGATTTTGTCGCGCTCGCGGGACTCGGGGACATCGATCGCTTCGGGCCCGCACTGCTCGAGATGGTCGCCGCCAACCTCGCACGGACGCTGCAGGCGAGCACCATCGACGACTTCGCCACCGTGCTGATGGGCGCACGGTCCGGGCTGTCTGCTCGCGAGTGCACCGAGCGCCTGATCACCGGGGTTGCCGCAGGGTGCCGGTCACGCGACGGCGCGCAGCTCGTCCGAATGACCATCTGCGAAGCCCATCGCGGGCGGAGTCGCATCGTCGCGCAGGCCGCGCGGCGCACGGCCATCGCGCTCTCAGGACGGGGTCTGTCGGTCGCCGTACGCTCGACGAGTCTTTCACCCGGCGTCTGGGCGCCGACGCGGGCATTCCACGGGCCGCCGCAGGTCTATCTCCTGGTTCGTCAGCGCGACCGGCAGGAGGGTCGGATCGACCTGTCGAGTGCGCTGCTCACCGCGGGCCCGCACGCCGCACTGGCCACGGGATCGGCACGTGTCTCGGAATCCATGCTTCACCTGGCCGCGGCACGCGTGGAGTCGGCCGCCCTCTCCAGACGAGAGATCCAACGCCTTGGCAGCCGGCTCGCCGACGCCCTGATGCCGGAGCCTGTCCGGCGTCAGTTAGCCACCTTGCGCGGTCATCATGTGGTCGTCGTGCACGACGAGAGCACGGCTCACGTGCCCTGGGAGACTCTGCGGTTCGGATCGTGGACGCCTGCGCTCGATGCCGGCCTCAGCCGCCGTTACCTGGCTTCTCGGCTCGCGGTGGCCCGCTGGGCCGAGCCTCCTCGCCGCACGATGAGCCTTCGCCTGCTGCTCGTCGAGAATCCGACCAACGACCTGCAAGAGGCAGCGTCAGAAGCTGCCCGCATACGGACGCTCGCTCGCCACTGCCCCTCTCTACGCCTCGTCACGCTCCGCGGACGGGCGGCGACGGTCGCCGCAGTGCTTCGCGCGATCGCGTCCGAACGTTTCGACGTCCTGCACTTCGCTGGACACGCCGAGGGGCCTGATGGCGTGCGCCCTGCGGGCCTGCGCTGCGCGGATGGAGTGCTGTCGGCCGATCGGTTATCCGCCCTGCGCGCGCTTCCCGCTCTGGTATTCATCAACGCGTGCGATTCCGCCAGGCTCGCCGACGTGTCGTCCCGCGCGGGTTCTCTGGAGGGCGGCGCGAGCCGTGCCCGCGCTCGGAGCGCCGGAATCGCGGAGGCAATGCTGCGGGCCGGCGTGGCCAACTACGTCGGGACGCATGGGCCCATCGTCGACGGGTCCGCGCGACGGTTTGGGACGACGTTTTATCGTCTGCTTCTCGCCGGGGAACCCCTCGCTGCTGCCTTGGTCGGAGCGCGACGGGCGGTTCAGTCCCTGCCCGCTCGTGATGTCACGGCGTGGGCCGACTTCGTGCACTACGGCAACCCTGATTTCAGGCTGCTCCGGTCCCACTGATCGGCCCTTGGGCGGTCGATCGCCGTGTTATTGCTGGATGCGAGGCGGGTTGACCCATTCCCGGGATCCGTAGTCGCTCATCGTGAGCGTCAGCAGGATCGAGAGGAAGGGAGAAGAAACCCGACAGCCACAAGGACCGCGCCGCTCACCCTGACGTGAGCATCAGATAGGAACTGGCGACTACGCCACAAGTCCGGGGAGGGCCGAACGAAACGCCTCGATCGTCGCGTCGATCACCGCCTCCCCGTGGGCGGTGGACAGGAACGCCGCCTCGAACTGCGACGGAGCCAGGTAGACGCCCCGCTCGAGCATCGCGCGGTGGAAGCGCGCGAAGCGCCGCGTGTCGGAGTGCTTCGCCGAATCCCAGTCGGCCACCGCCACACTCGCGAAGAAGAACCCGAACATCGTCCCGGCGCGCGCGCATTGGAGCGGGACGCCCGCGGCGCGTCCCGCGGCTTCCAAGCCGGCAACGAGCCGCGCGCCAGCGCGCTCCAGGCGCTCCCACACCGATGCCTCGCAGAGCACGTCGAGGGTCGCGATGCCTGCGGCCATCGTGATCGGGTTCCCCGAGAGGGTTCCCGCCTGATAGACGGACCCCAACGGCGCCACCATCTCCATGATCTCGCGCCGCCCTCCGTACGCCCCTACAGGGAGTCCGCCGCCGAGCACCTTGCCGAGGGTTGTCAGGTCGGGCGTCACCCCGTAGAGCGCCTGCGCGCCGCCGGGGTGTACACGGAAACCGGTCATCACCTCGTCGAACAGGAGCAGCGCTCCGGCGTCCCGGGTGAGGTCGCGCAGGCCATCGAGGAAGCCGGGCACGGGCAGCACGAGCCCCATGTTGCCCGCGACGGGCTCCACGATGACGGCCGCGATGCTCTCGGCGTGCGCCTCGAAGAGGGCGCGCACGGAATCGATGTCGTTGTAACGCGCGACGAGGGTGTCAGCCACGGACCCGCCGGTGACGCCGAGGGAATCGGGAAGCCCGAGGGTCGCCACGCCGGACCCGGCCTTCACGAGGAACAGGTCGGCGTGGCCGTGGTACGCGCCCTCGAACTTGACGATCTTGCTGCGGTGGGTGAAGGCCCGCGCCAGGCGGATGGCGGACATGGTGGCCTCGGTGCCTGAGCTGACGAAGCGCATCATTTCCACGCCGGACATCAGTTCGGCCACGCGGCGCGCGAGCTCGATCTCGAGCGGGCTCGGAGCACCGTAGCTCGTCCCGTGCTGCGCCGCCTCCTGGACGGCCGCGACCACGCGAGGATGCGCGTGACCGAGAATGAGGGGGCCCCACGAGAGGACGTAGTCGATGTAGCGGTTCCCGTCGACGTCGACGAGGTACGCGCCTTCGCCGCGCTCGATGAAGAGCGGCTGGCCGCTGACGGCCTTGAAGGCGCGTACGGGCGAGTTGACACCGCCGGGCAGCAGGCGCTGGGCGGCGGCGAAGAGCTCAATGGATCGGTCGATATTCATCGAGTTCCTCCGGTCAGTGGTTCGCGGCCCGCGCCGCTGCGCTGGCGGCGATACCGACGGCGGCGTCGGCGGCCGCCTCGCCCGAGGCGACGCAGTCTGGAATTCCGACACCTGTGTATGCCGCCCCGGCGACGAAGAGTCCCGGGTGGCGCCGGAGACGGTCGCGGATGCGCTCCACGCGAGCCCCGTGGCCCCGGGTGTACTGCGGAAGCGCCGCGGGCCAGCGACCCACGCGCACGAGCGCGGGCGGAGCGGTGATCCCATAGGTCGACTCCAGCTCGCGCCGCGCGGCGCGGACCAGGGCGTCGTCGCCCTCGCGCGTGATGTCCCGCCCGTCATGGGCGCGGAGGTAGACGCGCAAGAGCGCGTGTCCCTCCGGCGCACGGCCGGGCCACTTGTTCGAGGCGATGGTGCAGGCGACCACGTCGGAGCCCTCGACGCGAGGGACCACGTAGCCGTAGCCGTCGAGGGGCCGCGGCAGATCGCGCTCGCGGAAGGCGAGGCTCACGGTGACCGCCGACGCGTACGCGATCAGCGTGTGCAGCTCCGACAGCTCGCGGTCGAGTGGCTGCACCAGACGCGCGGTCGCATGCGCCGCGGCCAGGATTACGGCGTCGGCTCCAACGTTCGCGCCGTCGTCGAGCCCGATCGTGAAGCCTCCCCGTGCGCGCGGCTCCACGGCGGTCACCTCAGCGCCGGTCCGGATCGAGGCTCCACCCGTGTGCAAGGCCATGTGCTCGATCATCTCTCCCATCCCGCTGGCGAAGGAGACAAACGGCGGTGTGTCCTCGATCGCGACCTCCTCCCTCGACGCAACCAGGCCGCGCACGACGCTCCCGTACCGGCGCTCGAACCCCCGGAGCTGCGGGAACGTCGCATCCAGGCTCAACCGCTCCCCGTCACCGCCGTAGATGCCCGCCATCAGCGGCTCGACGATGCGCTCGTAGACCTCGCGGCCGAAGCGCCGCGTGACGAATTCCGCGATCGACTCCTCGCCCGGCTCGCTCGGCGCGGGCACCGTGCGTTCGTTGGCTATCGCGGCGCGCCCCTCGGGCGAGAGCAGCGTGCTCTCCGCCAGCGAGTCGATGCGGGTCGGAATCATCCCGGTGAATCCTTCCGGCAGCGGGTGGAGCGCGCCGCGATGCCGGACGAACGTCCCCGCGTGCTCCGCCCGCCGCGCGACCAGCCGCCCGGCGACACCCAACTCCTCGCACAACGCCACGCCACGCGGCTTGCGCGAGAGGAACGAATCCGCCCCGGCCTCGATCACGAAGCCGTCGACGCGTTCGGTGAAGATCTCACCGCCCAGGTACGCGTTCTTCTCGAAGAGGGTCACCTCCGCCCCGGCCGCGCGGCGCACCACGCGCAGGGCGGCGGTCAGCCCCGTGACACCGCCCCCGACCACCGCGACGTGCATGCCCCAACCTCCCCCATTCCGCCCAGCCAGACCGCCGCGTGCGCCTCGACGATCTCCGCGAGCGCCTCGATGAACAGCGGATCGTCGTTGAGCATGGTCACGCGCTCGAGCCGCACGCCGAGTGAGCGGGCGCGCGCGCGCGCCCGGATGTCGATGTCGCAGAGAACCTCCACGTGGTCGGCGACGAACCCCACCGGGACGCTCAACACCTGGCGCACGCCGTGGTGCGCGAGCGCCTCCAGGTGCGCCTCGAGCGATGGGCCCAGCCATGGCTCGGGGCTGCGGCCCGCCGATTGGTAGCTCCACGACCAGCGGCTGCCGGGGAGCTCCGCGCGTTCGGCCACGCACCGCGCCGTCTCGCGACATTGCGCGTCGTAGGGGTCCCCGGACGCGAGGATTCGCGCGGGAAGGCTGTGCGCACTGAACACCACGTGGACGCCCGCGCGCTCCTCCTCGGACCAGTGGTCCAGACCCGCTCGCACGCGCGCGGCGAGCGCGGCGACGAGCTTCGGCGCGTCGTGGTAGCTCGCCACGTGGCGGAAATCGATGCGACCGTGGGCCATGTCGAGACCCTCGGCGACGCGCTGCTGGTAGGCGCCCACGCTCAGACGGCTGTAGTGGGGGGCGAAGACGAGGCTCACCGCGTGCGTCACGCCGTCGTCCACCATGCGCGCCACGGCGTCCTCGATCCACGGCGCCCAGTGGCGCATGCCGATATAGCACCCGAAGCGCGTCTCGCCGAGACGAGCCGCGAGCGCGTTCGCCTGCCGTCTCGTGATCTCGATGAGCGGCGACTTTCCTCCGATCGAGCGGTAGTTGTGGGCGATCTCGTCGAGGAGGGCGCGCGGTGTCGGACGACCGCGGCGGATGTCGGCGAGGTAGCCTGGAAGATCGTCGAGCGATTCCGGTCCGCCGTACGCCATGACGAGAAGACCAATCGGCCGGTTCATCGCGGCACCGCCGGCCGCACGCGTACGCTCTCGACGAGCCGGCGCACGTTGTCGACCGGTGTGTTGGGCAGGATTCCGTGCCCCAGGTTGAAGATGTGGCCGGGACGCCCGGCCACGCGGTCGAGCACCCCGTTGATCTGGTGGTTCAGCTCGCGCCACGGGGCGAGGAGCGCGGCGGGGTCGAGGTTCCCCTGGATCGGGCGTTCGTAGCCGATCGCCTTCCACGCTTCGTCGATGGGACGCCGCCAGTCCACGCTCATCACGTCGCCGCCTTCGCTCGCGATCTCCTCGATGTAGAAGCTCGTCCCCATGCTGAAGTGGATCACCGGCACGCCGGCGTCCTGAAGGCGCGCGAACAACAGCGCGTTGTACGGTCGAACGAAGCGCCGGTAATCCTCGAGGCCGAGGGCGATCCCCGCCCACGAGTCGAACACCTGGAGCGCCTCGGCGCCGGCGTCGGCTTGCGCACGGAGGTAGTCGACCTGCACCGTGACGAGCTTGGTCATGAGTCGCTTCCAGGCGGATGGCTCGCCGTACATCAGCGCCTTGACCTTCGTGAACGATTTCGAGGTCCCGCCCTCCACCGCGTAGCAGGCCAGCGTGAACGGCGCTCCGGCGAAACCGATGAGCGGTGTGCCGCTGGTTTCCAGCTCACCGACGGCCATGCGGATCGCCGTCAGGGTGTGCGGCATGGTCTCCTCGGCGGGCGGCGTGCCCAGCCGGTCGACGTCGCGTGGTTCGGCGATGGGGTTGCCGATGCGCGGGCCGCCGCCCTCGGAAAACTCGAGGTCCAGTCCCATGCCGACCAGCGGGGGCAGGATGTCGGCGAAGATGATCGCCGCGTCGAACTCGAACGCCCGGACGGGCTGCATCGTCACCTCGGCGGCGAGTTCCGGCGTGCGGATGATGTCGAGGATGCCGTGTCTTTCACGGATCGCCCGGTACTCGGGCATGTAGCGCCCCGCCTGGCGCATGAGCCAGATTGGCGTGCGTTCGACCGGAAGCCGGCGGCACGCACGCAGGAAGAGTGACGCGGGTTCGGCGGCTGGCGCGGGCTGCGCCCCGTCGGTCGTGCTCATGGCGTCGGCGGTAGCGACTGCCACAGCACGCGCCCCACGAAGAAAGGCCCCAGCCGCTCGAGGTGGAGCGAGGTCTGGCGCGTCCGTCGCATCCGCTGCACGATCGACGAGAGGGCGTGGAGCTCCGGTCCGAGCAGACCGATCACGAAGTCGTTGTCGTTCTTGTCCAGTCCGTGGCACGCGAGACGGACGTCGTGTGCGTAGCCGGCCTTGCCGTATGCGCGACCGACACCGCCGTGCTCCATGAGAATCGCGTTCTGCTCCTTGGGTGACAGTTGCTCGAACGAGCCCGCGCGGCGCAGCGGGTACCAGATCGCCCAGGCGAGCTGCGGGTTGAGCAGGTGCCGGACGGGGCGGCGGATCAAGACCTCGAGGAGGTCGGACTCGTAGCCCAGCGCGTACGTTCGCCCCAGCATCGTGTACTCCGGCTTCGCCACGAGGTCGGCGAAAGGTGCCCGACGCAGGAACTGCCGCACGTCCTGGACGAAGTACCCGAGATCCTCGCTGAAAGTCACCAAGCCCACGCCGAATGGATCGCTCACGTCTTCGTAGAGAACCCCGTGGATGCCGCGGCTGGCGAGCGCGTCGGTGAGCGCCGCCGTGTCTCTGCAACCGCCGTAGGCGAAGAGCTGCATGAACAGGCGCCGGTTGCTCGTGATCGGGCGGCCGTCCTCGCCACGGCCGTGCTCGAGGATGTCGACCTTCTCGAAGTCCGCTCTCGGCGTTTCCGGCGCGTGCGATTCGTGGTCCTGCGTCAGGCGACGCGTCATTTCAGCCATTGTGCCGCTTCCTTGGCGTGGTAGGTGATGATGACGTCCGCCCCCGCGCGCTTGATGGCGGTGAGCGTCTCCAGCACCGCGGAGCGTTCGTCGATCCAGCCGTTCGCCGCGGCGGCCTTGATCATCGCGTATTCACCGCTCACGTTGTACGCGGCGAGCGGGTGGCCGCCGAAGCGATCGCGCAGCAGCCGGATGACGTCGAGGTACGCGAGCGCGGGCTTCACCATGAGCACGTCCGCGCCCTCTTCCACGTCGCGCTGCGCTTCTCGCAGCGCTTCGCGCGCATTCGCCGGGTCCATCTGGTGGGTCTTGCGATCCCCGAACTTGGGCGCCCCCTCGGCTGCCTCGCGGAACGGCCCGTAGAACGCGGACGCGTACTTCACCGAGTACGACAGGATGCCGACGTTCGTCAGCGCGGCGGCGTCGAGGGCCGTCCGGATGCTTCCCACCATGCCGTCGATCATACCGCTCGGCGCGACCACGTCCGCGCCCGCCTCCCCGTGTGCCACCGCGACGCGATCGAGCACTTCGAGCGTCTCGTCGTTCAGGACGAAGCCCTCGGGCAGGCGCGGGTGCGGCCGGTCTTCACCGCCGGCGTTCAGCACGCCGCAGTGGCCGTGGTCGGTGTACTCGCACAGGCAGACGTCGGTGATCACGACCAGTTCCGGCGCCGCCTGCTTGATGGCGCGCACCGCCTGCGGGACGACGCCGGTCGGCGAGAAGTTCTCCTCGCCGATCGGATCCTTGGATTCCGGGATCCCGAAGAGCAGTACGGCCGGGATCCCCAGTGACACGGCCTGCCCGGCTTCGGCGACGGCCTCGTCGACCGAGAGCTGGAAGACGCCCGGCATCGACGCGATCGGACGGCGCACGCCACGCCCGTGCCTCACGAACAGGGGGTACACGAAGTCGTCGGCCGCAAGCGTCGTCTCGCGCACCATGCGGCGCAGCGCCGGCGTCGAACGCAGCCGCCGCTCGCGGCGCACGAGCGTTCGCGTTCGTTCCCGCGCGAGCTTCGAGCGCCACGCCTCAGTCGCCATGCGCCACCTCACGTTGCTTGAATGACTCCACCAGCGCGTCCACCAGACCGTCGGTCGTGCTGACCGGTGCGACCATGTCGACGCGCAAACCCATCTGCCGCACCTGGCCGGCCGTCACCGGACCGATGCACGCGATCCGCACGTGCGCGGGGAATGCGAAGCCGGGCGCGTGCCGCCGCATCGTCTCCATGAAGTGCCGGACGGTCGAACCGCTGGTGAAGAGCACCGCGTCCACGCCGCGGCGAATGTCCTCTATCACTTCCGGGTCCATGTCCGCCGCCACGGTCCGGTAGATCGGCAGGTCCACCACCACCGCACCCCGACCTTTGAGAATCTCCGCCGTCTCCTGGCGCGCGATCTCGGCGCGCAGCAGGAGCACGCGGGTGCCGGGGGCAATCGGGAGCCCTGTGGCGAGCGCCGCTCCGACAAACTCCTCCGGCACGAAGGCGGCTTTCGCGCCCCAGGCGGCGAGCGCGCGCGCTGTCGCCGCACCCACCGCGGCGAACGTGACCCCGTGCAGGTCCGGGGGCGTACGGCCGGCGCGCGCCCAGCGGTCGCTCAGTATCTCCACCGCGTTCGTGCTCGTGAGCACGACCCAATCGAACGACGAAATCCGAGACATCGCCTCGTCGAGGTGGCGCAAGTCGTCCACCGGCTCGATCCGGATCGCGGCCGCACAGATGGGGGTCGCACCCAGCACGGCGAGCCGCTCGCACAGGGCCTCGGCCTGTCCGCGCGCGCGCGTCACCACGATGCGCCGTCCTTGCAGGACGCCGCCCCGCACCTCCGGCCCCGAGGAGTTTCGCGCGCGGAACTCCGCCAGGATCGGCCCGGCACCCGCCTCGAGCGCGGACGCGGCGAGCCGACGAGCGAGCACCCGGCCGTCCTCCGCTTCGCCCTCCACGCGAACGATGCGCCGTCCGTCTGGCGATCCGACCACGCCGATCATGCGCAGGCACCGCCCTTCGAGGCGCGCGTACGCCGCGATCGGCGCCGAGCACCCGCCGCCGAGGTACCCGAGGAACGCGCGTTCGGCGCTCACCGCCGCGCGCACTTCCGGCTCGTCGATCGCGGCGAGCCGGTGGAGCGTCTCTTCGTCGTCCGTCCGGCACTGCGCCGCGAGCGCTCCCTGTCCCGGCGCGGGCAGCATCGCTTCCGCCGGGATCCACTCGGTCACGTGGGCGGTGAGCCCGAGGCGCGTCATTCCGGCCGCCGCGAGCAGCGCCGCGTCGTACTCGCCGTCGAGCACCTTGTGCACCCTCGTCTCGACGTTCCCTCGGATCGGTCGCACCGCCAGGTCGGGCCGCCGGGCGAGGAGCTGGGCCTGGCGCCGGAGGCTGCATGTCCCGACCACCGCACCTTGCGGGAGCATGGCGAGCGTCCACCCGTTGCGCGCGACCAGACAGTCTCGCGGGTCGCTTCGGCTGGTGACGGCGCCGATGGTGAGTTCCCCGCCCGTTTGCACGGGAAGGTCCTTGAGCGAGTGGACGGCGAGGTCGATCTCCCCCGCCGCGAGCGCCTGCTCCAGCCGGCCGGTGAACACCCCTCGGCCGCCGATCTCCGGGAGCGGGGTCTCCCGGTCGCCGTCGCCTTCGGTGACGAACGTTCGTACCTCCAGCACAAGGTCCGGCCACGCACGCCGCAACCTCTCGATCACGTGGTCGGTCTGCCACATCGCGAGCCGCGAAGTGCGCGAGCCCACGAAGAGACGATTCCTCTGGAACGGAGGCATGCGCGACGCCCCTCGACCTTCAGACCCCGAAGAGGCTGCGGATCGCCGTGGCGTACTCGTCCCAGTGATCCTCTTGCACGGTGCGCTTCAGCCGAACGGTCGGTTCGCGCAGCAGCCTGTTGACGATCGAGCGCGACAGGTTCTGGAGCGCCTCGCGTGTCGCCGGATCGACGTCGCCCATGACCTCGAGCGCGCTCTCCAGCTCCTGCCGGCGGATCGCCTCGGCCCGGCGCCGCATCTGCTCGATCAGCGGCTCCACCTCGAGCTCGCGCAGCCCCGTTTCGAAGGAGGCGAGCTCTTCGGCGACGATGCGCTCCACGCTGGGGATCTCGTTTCGGCGCGCCGCGAGGCCTTCGTCCAGGTTTCCGCCCAGATCGTCGGCGTCGAAGAGGTGGACGCCCGGCAGCTCGCGAACCGCCGGATCGATGTCTCGCGGGACGGCGATGTCCACGAAGACGAGCGACCGGCCGCCGCGGCGCGCGACCACCTTCTGCACCACCGATGCGTCCACGATCACGTACGGGCATCCCGTAGCGCTGATCACGACGTCCGCCCAGTCCAGCGCCGCCTCGAGCTCGTCCATCGCGTAGGTGCGGCATCCCCACCGCGCGGACACTTCCTCGGCGCGGGCGCGCGTCCGGTTGGCGACGGCGATCTCCTGGACCTGCCGCGCGCGGAGTGCCTTGAGCGTGATCGACCCCATCTCGCCGAGGCCGAGGACCAGCACGCGCCGGTCGCGCAAAGAGCCCACGACGTTGCGGGCCACCGCCACGGCGACCGAGCTCATGCTCGCGGGGCTGCTGGCGATCGACGTCTCGCTGCGCGCGCGCCGTCCGGTGCGGACGGCGCAGCGGAACACGCGGGTCAATACGGGGCCGACCGTGTGTCCGGACCGGGCGTCCTTGAGCGCGTCGGCCACCTGACCGAGAATCTGCGGCTCGCCGAGCACCAGCGAATCGATACCCGAGGCCACGCGGCACAGGTGTCGGACCGACTCGCACCCGGAGTACTCGTAGGTATGACCGGCGACGTCGCGCGGATCGAGTCCGCCGGCATCGGCGAGCATCGAGACGAGCAACGCCGTCTCTGCGCGCTCACCGAGCAGCGCGTAGAGCTCGACGCGGTTGCACGTGGACAGCGGCGCGATCTCGTGAATCAACTCGCCGTCCCCGTTCGATGCGGTGTGCGCGCGGGGGCGCACTCGCTCGCACAGCGCGGGTAGATTGCCCCCGAGCTTTTCTCGATATTCGACGGGTGCGGTGCGGTGGTTCACGCCGACGCAGACAATCCGATGGATGAGCATCGTGAAGTGGTTCCTGGGAGTTTATCGCGGATCATCATCTTCGCGTTGCGCCAGCGCTCCACGTTCCGGTGCCGGCGGCCCGCGTCAGCCGGATCGGCGGGATGAGACGGGTCTGTGTCTTTATCCATACCGTCCGAGTGCGCACTGAAAGAGCAGCCGTGCCAGCTATAGGAAGCCGAGGGGCGCGGCGCACTTGACCCTCGTTCGTGTTCGTGGCATAAGATCGCAGCCTCAATCGACGGGATCTCGGTCTTGCTTTGGTGCGCGAAGATGCGTCGTCACAGTTCCATCGCGGACTCGCTGCCTGGGCAATTGGCCTCGAGCGCAGCGGAGCCCTAGCCGTTGGCCCAAATTTTCCCTCCCTGGTGGAACAAGCTCCCGCTCGTGACGGCCATCGCCGGCGCTCTCGGCCCGATCGTTGTCATCGCGGGCATCTGGTACTACTTTTCCCCGTGGTACACCGACGTGGGCTACAGTCCCGTTCAGCCGGTCGCCTACAGCCACAAGCTCCACGTCGGCGAACTTGGCCTCGATTGCCGATACTGCCACGCCTCGGTCGAGATTTCACCCGTCGCGAACGTGCCGCCCACGAAGACCTGCATGAACTGCCATCAGACCGTGAAGAGGGACAGCGAGAGGCTTGCACCGATCCGGGCAAGCGCCGAGAGCGGCCGGCCGATGCGCTGGATTCGCGTTCACAACCTGCCCGACTACGCCTACTTCGCCCATAACGTGCACGTGGCCGCCGGAATCGGCTGCGTCACCTGCCACGGTCGCATCGACGAGATGGAGACGGTCACCCAGATGACGCCCCTCAGCATGAGCTGGTGCCTCGACTGCCACCGCAACCCTGACCCCAACAGGCGCCCTGTCTCGCAGGTCACCAACATGAGGTGGACCCCTCCCCGGAACGCGTCGACGCTCGCGGAAGAGCTCGAACGCGAGCGACCAGTCACTCCGCCCACGGATTGTTCGGGGTGCCACCGGTGAGTCGAACCTACTGGCGAAGTCTCGCGCAGATCGAGGACCGCCCTGAATTCCGCGCCGCTCTCGAGCGGGAGTTTTCGGAAGGCGCCTCGGAGCTTCCCGAGGGGGTCACCCGGCGCGAGATGATCATGCTCCTGGGCGCCTCGCTGTCGCTTGCGGGCCTCGCGGGGTGCCGGCGCCCCGCCGAAGAGATTGTTCCCTTCGTCACCGCTCCCGAGGAGATGGTCCCCGGAATCCCCCGCTACTACGCGACGACCATGCCGTTCCGCCGGAGCGCCTACGGTCTCATCGTCGAGAGCCACGAAGGGCGACCGACCAAGATCGAGGGCAACCCCTCGCACCCCTCGACCCTCGGGGCCTCGAACTCGCGCGTCCAGGCGTCCGTGCTCGGCCTCTACGATCCCGACCGCTCGCAGTCGGTCACCCTGCAGGGCGCGGGGAAGTCCTGGGCCGATTTCGTGACGGCTTGGGGACAGCTGGCCGAGGCCCACGCCGCGGATGGCGGCGCCAGCCTGGCGGTCCTCTCCGAATCCTTCTCCTCGCCCACCCTGGCCCGCCTGGTCTCAGAGCTCCGCGCCCGCTACCCGCGGTTGCAGTGGGCGACCTACGACGCCGTCAGCGACGAGAGCCGACTGGCAGGTCTGCGGCTCGCCACCGGGCGCGACCTCGACCTCATGCTCCGGCTCGATCGAGCCTCGGTGGTGCTCGCCCTCGACGCCGACCCGCTCCTGACCGACCCCGAGATGATCCGTCACGCGCGAGGCTTCGCGGACGGAAGGCGTGCCGGCGCCTCCGGCGGCACGATGAACCGGCTCTACGCGGTTGAAGGGGTCTACTCGCTGACTGGCGCGATGGCGGATCACCGGCTTCGTCTCGAGAGCCGGCAGATCGCTCCCTTCCTTGCGGCGCTCGCTGCACGCGTGGCTCCTTCCGAGGCCGGAGCCGCGAGCCTGGGGCCAGGCGGCGTCCCGGGTGTCGACCCGCGCTGGATCGACGCCCTTGCCAAGGATCTTCTGGCGAACCGCGGCACGGGGTTGATCGTGGCTGGGGAGCGCCAGCCCGCGGCAGTCCACGCCGCGGTCTGCGCGCTGAACACGTATCTCGGCAACACGGGCAAGACGGTCAGCTACTACGAGACGAAGGACGCCGCGCTTCCGAGCGTCAGCTCGCTGGCCGCGCTCGTTTCCGCGATGCAGGCGGGCGCGATTCAGACGCTCGTCGTCCTTGGCGGCAATCCTGTGTTCGATGCCCCCGCCGATCTGGACTTCGTCTCGGCGATGGCAAAGGTTCCTCACTCGATCGCGCTTGGGCACGCGATCGACGAGACCTCGTCCAAGACGGAGTGGCATATCCCCCGCGCCCATTACCTCGAATCGTGGGGAGACGCGCGCGCGGTGGGAGGCCTGCTCAGCGTCGTCCAGCCGCTGATCCTCCCCCTGTTCGGCGGACGCAGCCTCGTCGACGTGCTGGGGTTGATGGCCGGGGGCCAGGATCGTCCCGGCTACGACATCGTGCGGGAGACCTGGAAACCGGTCCTGGGCGAGGCCGAGTTCGACAGCAAGTGGAACCGCGTCCTGCACGAGGGATTGCTTGCCGGCAGCGAGCTTCCAGAGGTGGTGCCCACTCTCATCGCGCAACCCCTGGCGGAGCTCGCACGCGCGATCGGCGGCGCGAGCGTCGCGACGGGTGCCGGAGCATCCACCGCTGAATCTCGGAGTGGTCTGGAGGTCATCTTCCTCCCCTCTCCCTGGCTTCACGACGGGCGCTTCGCGAACGAAGGGTGGCTGCAGGAGCTTCCCGACCCCATCACCAAGCTGACATGGGACAACCCCGCGCTCGTCAGCCCGACGACGGCCGAATCGCTGGGGCTGGCCAACCAGGATTGGGTCCGCCTCGACTACGGCGGCCGCTCGCTCGAGCTCCCCGTCTGGCTCCTTCCCGGAATGACGGACGGCGTGGTCGCCTTGACGCTCGGCTACGGCCGTTCGCACGCGGGTCGGATCGGCTCGGGGGTCGGGTTCGACGCGTTCAAGGTCCGAAGCTCCACGGCACCTGGCTTCGACAGCGGCGTCAGGCTCACCAAGCTCGCACGCACGTACCCGCTCTCGGCGACCCAGAACCACGGCAGCATGGAGGGACGCCCCATCGTCCGCGAGTCCACGCTGGCAGAGCTTCGATCGAAGGCAGCTGTGCCAGCGCCTGTCGAGGGCGCGCATGCGGGGGATGTCCCGGGAGCCTCGAAAGGCACACCGAGCGCTTTCGGCGTCTTTCCGGGGGACGCGAAACCCTTCTCACTCTGGAAGGAGCACACCTACGATCAGGGGCACCAGTGGGGAATGACGATCGACTTGAACGCGTGCATCGGCTGCAACGCGTGCATGACGGCGTGCCAGAGCGAGAACAACGTGCCCGTCGTCGGCAAGGACCAGGTGGCCAGAGGACGCGAGATGCACTGGGTGCGGGTGGACCGCTACTTCTCGGGTGAGCCCTCCGGCAGCCCGGAGATCGTGTTCCAGCCGGTTCCGTGCATGCATTGTGAGGATGCCCCCTGCGAGCAGGTCTGCCCCGTGGCGGCGACCGTCCACGACGGGGAGGGCCTCAACGTGATGGTCTACAACCGGTGCATCGGGACCCGCTACTGTTCGAACAACTGTCCCTACAAGGTTCGCCGCTTCAATTTTTTCAACTTCACCAAGGACACGCCCGACATCCTCAAGCTCGCGATGAATCCGGACGTCACGGTCCGCGCGAGGGGCGTCATGGAGAAGTGCACCTACTGCACGCAGAGGATCAATCGAGCGAAGATCGATGCCAAGCTCGCGGGGCGCCAGCTTCGTGACGGCGACGTCAAGACCGCCTGTCAGCAGGCCTGCCCCGCCTCGGCCATCGAGTTCGGAGACATCCGGGACCCGTCGAGCCGGGTCGTGAAGGCGAAGGCCGACCCGCGCAACTACGCGCTGCTCGCCGAGCTGAACACCAAGCCCCGGACGACCTATCTGGCCAAGGTGCGCAACCCGAATCCGGATCTGGACCCTTCGACGCTTCAACAGGCTCAGCCTGCCGAGGGGCGGACCGACGCGGGAGCCTGGCACGCGGGGAAGGGAGGGGGCGTCGTTTCATGAACGCCCGCACACGGCGCGTGCTGGGCGCGCTGGCGCTCACCTCTCTCGTGGCCACCGCCGGCTGCGCGCGCGGCTGCACGTCGAGCCGCCCTCCCATCCATCTCAATCCGAGCATGGACGACCAGCCGAAGGTGCGCTCCCAGGCGGCCAGCACGTTCTTCTACAACGGCGCGGCGATGCGCCAGCCCGTGCCTGGAACGGTCCCGATCGGCGGGCTGAAAGAAGACGGGGCCTTCTTCACGGGCAAGGGAGCGGACGGGCAGTTCGTGGCGACGATTCCTCATGCCGTGGACGAGGCGCTTGTCGAGCGCGGCCGTCAACGCTACGAGATCTACTGCCAGCCTTGCCATGACGCTCGCGGGGACGGCCGGGGCATCCTGTTCCAGCGAGGGAACGTCCCCACCGCCACGTTCCACCAAGACAAGATCCTGAAGTACGCGGACGGGCAGATCTTCGACGTCATCACGAACGGGACAGGGCTGATGGCCGGGTACAGCTGGCCGATCCCTCCTGCGGACAGGTGGGCGATCGTCGCCTACGTGCGAGAGCTCCAGCGCGAGCGGCTGGCACGCGCGACGAGTGCGCCCGCCCCGCCTCCGCCGCAAAGCGGCTCCGGCGAGGTCTCGCCGGAGCGCGCCGACAGCCCGCGCCCGAAGGCGGAGGGCAACCGGTGAGGGAGGCTGGCGCCGTGACGCTCCACCTGAAACCGCCGAGAACTCGCGAGGCCCAAACCTTGCTTCGTTTCGCACGCCCGCAGCCTTCGGAGACGCCTCGATGAACGGCGCGATGAACCGCAAACTGCTGTTCGTCCTCGGCCCCGTCACCGGGGTGGTGATGTTCGTGGGCGTCGTGATGGTGGCCACGTTCCTGACGAACCGCGAATACAAGGAGCCGTACCGGGCTCCGGCCGCGATCGTCGATCCGACCCCGCGCGTGGAGGGACTGGCGGCCGAGAGATCAGCAGCGGAAGCGGCGGCCCGGGCCAAGCCGTACGTCGAAGCCGAGTACCGGACGTTCCCCGTCGTCGGCAGCCGCGTCGCCATCTGGTCGGTCGCGCAGCTCCACCTCCTGTTCGCGGCTTTCGTCCTCGCCGTGCCGCTCTTCGCGTTCATCATCGAGGCGATCGGCTACAAGACGGGAGATCAGCGATACGACCGGCTCGCGCACGAGTTCACGAAGCTCCTCTCCGTGTCGTTCTCGCTCACCGCGACCTTCGGTGCATTCCTGACCTTCATGCTCATCATCCTGTATCCGAAGTTCACGAACTACCTGATGAGCGTGTTCTCCCCTACGTTTCTCCCGTACGTGCTGTTGTTCTTCGCCGAAGCCTTCTTCCTCTACACCTACTATTACGGCTGGGGGAAATTCCGTCCGCTGGTGCATCTCGGTCTGGGGCTTTGCCTCAACATCGTCGGCACGGCCATCATGTTCATCGCCAATGCCTGGCTCACGTTCATGATGTCGCCGAGCGGGGTCTCGGAGACGGGGGCGGTCATCTCCGTCTGGGACGCGGTCTACAACTACACCTGGATGCCGATCAACATCCATCGAGTCATCGCCAATGTGGCCTTCGGCGGGTCGGTCGCGGCCGCCTACGCGGCGTTCAAGTTCCTGCATGCGGAGACCGACGAGGAGCGCGCGCACTACGACTGGATGGGATACATCGGGAACTTCGTGGCGATCATCGCCTTCCTCCCGCTTCCGTTTGCCGGCTACTGGCTCGCGAGCGAGATCTACGCCTTCTCGCAGACGCTGGGACTCACGATGATGGGCGGCGCCTTCTCGTGGCTGTTCATCATCCAGGCTGTCCTGATCGGCAACCTGTTTCTCGCCGCCAATTACTACCTCTGGCTCGGGATGGGGCGGGTCGAGGGGGCGCAGCCGCTTCAGAAGTTCATCAAGTACCTGCTCATCGCCATCGCGGCCTGCTTCATGGTCTGGGCGACGCCGCGATCGATCATCGCCACCGTCTCGGAGATCCGGGCGATGGGAGGATCGGCGCACCCGATCCTCGGTTTCCTGGGTGTCATGTCCGCCAAGAACACCGCCGTGAACATCCTGATCCTCACGACCTTCATGAGCTTCCTCCTCTACCGCCGCACGGGCAAGGTCGCGACGGTCTCGTGGGCGAAGTTGGGCCATGCGGCACAGCTCACCATCTTCGCGGCCACCGCGACCTTCGTCATCTTCCTCGGTGTCTACGGGTACTTTGTCGAGGCGAGCGTCCGGATCGGCCTCTCGGTGCCCCAAGTCAGCTCGGTGCTGTTCGCGATGATCTCCATCACCGCGATCGACATCTTCCTGTTCCGCCGGGCGAAGACGAGCGAGGTGCGCTGGGGACGGATCCCCGCGATTTCGCAGTACGTGCTGATCTTCATCGCGGTGACCTTCACCTGGCTCATGGGGCTCATGGGCTACGTTCGGTCCGGGCTTCGCCAGCACTGGCATGTCTACGGCGTCATTCGAGACAATTCGGCCGACGCGTTCACGCCCACGCTGGGCTTTGCGACCCAGGTCGTGTCGATGACGGTGCTGGCGTTCTTCCTCCTGATCGGCGTCGTGTTCTGGATCACGAGCCTGCACGAGCGGCCCGCGTATGCTCCTGTTCCCTCGCCGGAGAAAGCCCGGCACCCGGGCGTTGACATCGCCGTCACGGGCGCCGTACGCGACGCCGGGGGCGGGTCGTGATCATCCCGCACGCTGTACGGATCGGCGGACTCGTCATCGCGGCGACGGCGTTCTATACGTATGTTGGTCAGATGGTGCCTCAGAACGAAGTGCAGCCTCCCGAGGAGATCGCGATCAGAGCCGACCTCACGACGCCCGAGATGGTCGAGATTGGCCGTGATATCTCGCAGGGGAAGGGCCTGTGCCGGACCTGCCACACGATCGGCCAGACCGGAGCGCTCCGCTTCCCCGACCTCGACGGCGTCGCCGCCCGCGCGGCGAGCCGCATTGAGGGCCTGAGTGACGTCGAGTACTTCGCCCAATCGCTGTACGAACCCGACGTCTTCATCGTGGAAGGATTCAATCCGGGGATGCCCGCCATCAACAGGCCTCCCATCGGCCTCACCGATCAGGAGATCCTCTGCGTGATCGCCTACCTCCAGTCGCTTGGCGGCACGCCGACGGTCACGCTCCAAACGGCGCATCGCTACTTCACGCCGGCGGGCACGCCGGGCGGGGCGCCGGGTTCTGCGGCTCCTGCGACGCCAGGCAACGCCACCGGTGGGGCGCCGGCTCCCACGGCTGCTCCAGCCCCCGGCAACTCGACAGGCGCGGCGCCGGCTCGCGCAACTCCTCCAGTTCCAGGCAACGGGACCGCCAAGGCGCCGCCGCCAGCCCCTCCGGCCAAGGGCGCGGATCTGACGCCTGCCGTTCCACCGCCGCACAGGGTGACACGATGAACATCCCGGTCGTCCTCGCCGTGGCTGTTGTGTTCGGCCTCCTTCGCTTCCGCCGGGCCAACTTGCTCATGTGGGCCCTCGCCTGGTGGGTAGGGTGCTTCGTCCTGTTCCGATTTGGATTCACCGCCCCGATTCCTTCATCCGTCGTCTCGATCTACATGGGCATCGTTTCGATCGCGATCCTGGCGTTTGTGTCCTCCAGCCAGGAGCGTCGAGACGAAGCCTCCCGCCCGCTCGTCCGGTTGATCACGGAGAAGCGGTACACACCGCTTCTCGTCGCGACGGCCATCGCCATTCCGGCGCTTGCGGCCGCGAACGTCTACGTGCAGATGACTGTGCCCCTGGAGCCTCCGTTCTTCCCGCGGACGGTTCATCCCGCATCGCCGTCCGGGATCACGGTTCATGACCAGAAGATCGATCTCGACGCCGGCGACAACCCGTTCCGACAGCTCGAGACGTCGAATCCGGAAGCGTTTCGTCAACATGTCGAGAACGGGCGCCAGGTCTACTATCGGAACTGCGTTTTCTGTCACGGTGACAATCTGTCGGGCAACGGCATGTTCGTGCACGGGCTGGACCCGATCCCGACCAACTTCGCGGACGGGGCGACGATCGCGAATCTTCGCGAAACGTTCCTGTTCTGGCGAATAGCCAAGGGTGGGGCCGGGCTGCCCGAAGAAGGCGCTCCCTGGGCGACGGCCATGCCCGCCTGGGAGAAATTCATGACGGAAGAGGAGATGTGGGATGTGGTCCTCTTTCTCTACGATTTCACGGGCGAGAGGCCTCGCGCCCGGGAGGAGACCGCGCACTGATGATCGCTCGCCTCATATCGCGCGGGTGCTTCGCTGTCCTGGCCTGTGTGTTGTGTGCCGCGCCGACGGGGTCGATGCGTGCGCCTGCGCTGAGCGACGCAATGGTGGTCGGAGTCGAAGCGCAGGGTCCCGATCTCGGGACCGACGCGCAGCGGGAGTCGGGCAAGGCGCTCTATCTCAAGTACTGTGCGCAGTGCCACGGCGAGCAGGGTGACGGCGAAGGGTACGCCACCCCGCACCTGTACCCCAGGCCCCGGGACTTCACGACGGGCAAGTTCAAGGTCCGCTCGACTCCCAGCGGAGCGCTCCCGAGCCATCAAGATCTCGTCAACATCATCCGGCGCGGTATGCCGTACACCTCGATGCCGGCCTGGCCCACCCTGTCCAATCAGCAAGTGGCGGATCTCGCCTACTTCATCAAGACCTTCTCGCCCGACTTTTCCAACCCCGCGTATGCCCTCGAGCCCGTGCCGCTGCCGAGCGCCCCGGCAGCGACCAGCGAGTCGATCGAGCTGGGGAAGAAGCTCTACGTGGAGAACGGCTGTGTCAAGTGTCACGGCACGCTCGGTCGCGGCGACGGACCTTCGGCGCCCACCCTAGTGGACGACGTGCAGCATCCGATCCGCGCGGCGGACCTCTCGCAGAGCTGGACCTTCCGGGGAGGGTCGTCCCGCGAGGATATCTTCCGGACGATGACCACGGGGTTCAACGGCACGCCCATGCCGTCGTTTCTCGACGCCCTCACGCCCGAGCAGCGCTGGGCGATCACGGACTTCATCGTGTCTCTCTCGGGGAGCAACGGGCCGGCCTATACCAACCTCGTCGTCGCCAAGCACGCGTTGGATCCGATCGACCTGGCCAAAGCGGCCGAGAACTTCGCATCCGCTCCCGTGGCCCGCTTTCCGATCGTCGGACAAATCATGGAGCCCGGACGTGCGTTCCAGCCGGCCGCGACCAGCGTCACCGTCCAGGCGATTCACGACGCAGACTCCATCGCCCTCCTCGTGCGCTGGCACGACATGATCCCCGACACCCAGAAGGAGAACGGGCCGTCGCTGCCGGTGCCGCCGGAGGAGGAGGTGCTGGCGAAACCGGCCGCGGCACCCGCCGGCGTGGACCCTCTGGATCCGTTTGCCGACGCGATTGCGGCGCCGCCTGCAGACCCGTTTGCGGACCCGGTGGCCGAGGCGGCCGTCGCGCCATCCGAGTTCTCCGACGCGGTGTCGATCCAGATTCCTTCGCAGGTGCCGACGGGCGCCCGCAAACCGTACTTCATCTTCGGCGACGCGCAGAGCTCGGTGGATCTCTGGTTCTTCGACCTGGCCCGCCCCGATCCCCTTCAGTTCACCGGCCGGGGAAGCGCAGACATCACGCCCAACGACACCGGCGATGTCACCGGCGTCGCGAGCTACGACCAGGGAGAATGGTCGGTCATCTTCAGGAGGCCCCTTCGCGCGAGCGCGGGCGCCGCGTTCTCGCCCGGCCAGTTCATGCCGATCGCCTTCTCGGTCTGGGACGGGTTCTCCCGCGAGCGGGGCAACAGGCGAGGCCTCACCGCCTGGTATTCCATCTACCTCGAGCCAGAGGTGGTGCCGTCGGCCGTCGGCCCGATGGTGAGGACGGCCCTGCTGATCCTCGTCATCGAGCTCGCCGTGATCGGCTGGGTGCGGCGGCGCTACGGCTCCCGCGTCCGCGCGGAACTCGGCCCGCCTCCGCCGCGAAGCGGCTTCGGCGAGGTCTCGCCGGAGCGCACGTGAGTGTGGTGTGCGCGAAGGCGGACGATGAGCAGAGGCCGGAGGCGGCGATTGGATAGTTCTTCATCACTTCGAGGATGTCATGTACAAGAGCATCTACGTTCCCGTCGATAACTCAGACCATTCCAACCGCGCGGTCGCCTGCAGCGTGACCTTGGGCAAGGCATTCTCCGCGAAGCTGGTCGGGTGCCATGTCTACGCGGCCAAACTGCACGACTATCGCTTCCGGCAGATGGAGTACACGCTGCCCGAGGAGTACATCGACGAGGTGGAGCTGGAGCGGCAACGGAAGATCCACGACAGCCTCATCACGATGGGCCTCAAGCTGATCTCCGACAGCTATCTCGATGGCATGTCGCGCGTGTGCGGCGAGTCGGGACTCGAATTCGAGCCGCGGATGATGGACGGGAAGCATCACACCGAGATCCTGAAGGATCTCGCCGGCTCACCGCACGATTTGGTCGTCATCGGCGCGCTCGGGATCGGACGCGCGCGCGACAGCGTCATCGGCTCCGTCTGCGAACGCGTCGCCCGCCAGTCCGACCGCGACGTCTGGGTCGTCAAGCACGTCCCTGAGCCGGGCGAGGCGGAGCGCGACACGATCCTGGTCGGCGTCGACGGCAGTCCACAGTCCTTCGGCGCCCTCATGACCGCCATCGACCTGGCGCGCACCTTCGGCAAGAAGGTCGAAGCGATGGCCGTCTACGACCCGTATCTGCATTACTCGGTCTTCAACGGCATCGTCAACGTCCTCACCGAAAAGGCGGCGAAGGTGTTCCGGTTCGAGGAGCAGAATCAGCTCCACGAGGAGATCATCGACACGGGGCTGGCCCAGATCTACCAGTCGCATCTCGAAGTGGGCGAGCGGATGGCCAACGAAGCCGGCGTCGAAGTGAAGAAGACACTGCTCGACGGCAAGGCCTTCCAGAAGATCCTCGATCACGCGCGCAAGACGAATCCCTGGCTCATCGTCATGGGGCGGATCGGTGTCCACAGCCCGAGCGAGGAGACGGGACTGGGAAGCAACGCCGAGAACGTCCTCCGCGCCGCGCCGTGTGATGTCCTGCTCTCCACGCGTCTCGAAGTGCCACGACTCGACGTGCGGGCCGAGGAGACCATCCGCTGGACCCCCGAAGCCGAGGAGCGGATGAAGCACGTGCCCGAGCAGGTGAAAGGGATCGCCCGCACCGGCGTCCTTCGCCTGGCGCTCGAGAAGGGGCACTCGGTGATCACGAGCGCGGTGATCGACGATGCGATGGATCGGTTCATGCCGAAGAGCGCCTCCGCGCTGAACAAGGCGCTGGCCGAGGCGGTCGCGCTCGAGCGGGCCAAGGCCGGCCCGGTGTCGATGTGCCGCGCGTGCGGCGTCGCGGCCACGCAGAGCGACGCCGTGAAGTGCACCGTCTGCGGCGCCACCGACTTCGAGGTGATCTCCCAGGAGATGATCGAGAAGATCGCGGCCGTGGAGGGAGGGCTCCAGGAAGAGACCACCTATGACGGCCGCAAGCTTCGCTGGACGGAGGATGCCAGGAAGGGCCTCTGGACCATGAAGAACGCCTATCAGCGCCGCCGCGTCAAGGCACGTGTCGAAAAGCGCGCGCGCATGATGAAGATCGACGCGATCACGCTCGACTTCGCCCGGCAGGTGATCGAGGAGGAGACGGGCGCGCCGCTCGAGATCCAGTCTGCCTCCCCTTCGACAGGCTCGGGGTTGCCCCGGGCTGGGTCGATGGGCGAAGCCAGGCTCGTGGCGCGCGACGAAAAGAAGAATCCGCTGATCTCGGCGTTCGACTGGACGGAGGACGCCACGCGGCGAATCCTCCGCGTGCCGGCCGGGTTCATGCGGAACAAGACGCAGGAGCGGATCGAGGAGCTGGCGCGCGAGCGCGCCGCGTCGGCGATCGATCTCGCGCTCGTCGAGGACGGCATCGAGCTCGGCAAAAAGATGATGGCCGAGATGATCTCGACCTACACGCCGCCCGCGTCCACCGGCGCGAAGCACAACCTCAATGAGGTGAGCCCGCTCACGGCACGCGAGGGCGAAGTGCCGGCGAAGTTCGCGTAGCGAACGAAGGCGCCGGCCTTCGCGAGGCTACGGCCAGGTCGCGCCGGAGCGCTTCGCGCGTAGGCGGAGATGAGTGCGTATCGCTTCTGCCGCACGGATGACATCGCGCTGCTCGTCGATGCGCTGAATCGCTGCTGGTCGCCGTATGTTCCCGACCAGGCGCCCGTCACGCCGGCCGCGTTCAAACGATCGATCCGCGACTTGCAGGTCTGGTGCAGCAGCTGCATGGTCGCCTTCTCGGGATCCGATCCGATCGGCGTCCTGATCGGCGCCAAACGGCCGTCGGGCACTCTCGTCCACACGATCGCCGTCCATCCCGCTCACCGGCGACAGGGTCATGGCCGTCACCTGCTCACCTCGCTCGCCTCGAAGCTCGCCATTCTCGGCCCCCCTCGAATGGTCGCCGAAGTCCCCGAGACTCTCGCCCCTGCCTGCAGGCTGTTCAGCGCCACCGGCTATGTTCAGGAAGCGGTTCTCACGGACTATGTGTTGCCCTTCGACTCGCGCGGCTCCGGCGCGCTCGCTCAGGGTCATCCCGAGCGAAGTCGAGGGATGAGCGAGCCCACCAATGCCCCGCGAGTCGAAGGGTTCGTGATCCCGGTCACGGTCGACGATCTCGTCGCCAATGGCCTCCTTGGGGAGGCTGGTCCCTCCCCCGAGGTCCCCGCCGCGGGGTCGGTGCGCGGTGGGGTGCAGGTGTGCTGGAAGCGTTCGGTCGAGACCCTCACCGCAAGGAAGGACGACATCGCAGGGCTCGCCGTCGCCTCCGACGAGCGACTCGAGGCCTACGTCCTCTACGTGACGGGCGGAGTGGGCCCTGAAGGGGATGCCGGGAACGCAGATTCGCGTCAGCAGGCGAGCGCCCCGACGAAGATCATGTCGCTCCGCTCGTTCGTCGAGGACGGTGGCGCCCGGATGAAGCACCTGCTCTCTCGACTCCGCGCGCAGGGCATGAGGACCATCGAATTCCCGAAGGTCCACCCGGCGGAACTCTCGAAGGAGTCGCTCGAGATGCTTGGCTTCCGCCCCGCCGGCGCGCATCGACTTTACGCAGCGCGGGCGCGGTCCGAGTAAGGGCCCGATCCCGCTCCAATACGATATGAGGGACGATTCTGCGCAGTCGCCCTGGTCCACACGGTCCTCCCATGACGGTTTCCTGGAAAGCCGGCCGCACCGAGTAACCTCGCGGCTTCCACGACCTGAACCAGGTGTGTCCGTGCGCTTGGCTGCGACCGTGCCAGATCCTCTAACATACCGGTCAATGATCGGGTCCCGGATTGGCCGGTACGAGATCGTCGCCAGGATTGGCGCCGGCGGCATGGGCGAGGTCTATCGCGCCCGCGACGCGTCGCTCGAGCGCGACCTGGCCATCAAGATCCTGCCTGCCGACCTGACGCGCGATTCGACGCGCGTCGAGCGCTTCATGCAGGAGGCGCGGGCCGCCTCCGCCTTGAATCACCCGCACTTGACGGCTATCTACGAGATTGGCACCGAGCCCGTCCATTACATTGCGATGGAGCTCGTCCGCGGGCGGAACCTGCGGGACGCGCTGAGCGCCGGTCCTCTCGATCTGAAGCGCACGATCGATTGCCTGCTGCCGGTCTGCGATGCGCTCGGCGCCGCGCATCTGGCGGGCGTCGTCCATCGCGACATCAAGCCCGAGAACGTGATGCTCGCCGACGACGGCTATGTCAAGGTTCTGGACTTCGGCGTCGCCAAGCTGAAACCCCCTGCTGCCGCCGCCGGCGACGACGCCACGCGCGCGTCGCTCACCGACGTGGGCACGATGGTCGGCACGTCGGGATACATGTCGCCGGAACAAGCTCGTGGCCTCGCTACCGATCATCGAACCGACATCTTCGCCGTCGGCTGCGTGCTCTACGAATGTCTCACCGGCTCGCGCGCGTTCGATGCCCCGTCGGCGATCGAGCGGATACACCGAGTGATCAACGACGAGCCAGCGCCGATCGCCGCGCGCGTGCCCGGCGTGCCCTCGGATCTCGTCCGCGTCGTCCGGAAGTGCCTCGCGAAGGACCCGGACGAGCGCTACCAAACCATGAAGGACGTCGTCATCGATCTGCGGGATATCCGGCGCCAGATCGAGGCCGGGGCCGCAGGGCTCTCGCCGCCGCCGGCCCGTGCCACGCCAGCGCGAGGTCTGCTGGCAGGCCTGGCGGCGGCCGCCGCGGTCGCAGTTGGCGCACTCGTGTGGTACACGCGCCCTCCGGCCTCGCCAGCGGACGAGCCCGCTGCACTGCCGCGAATCACGGTCGAACGAATGACCACGTCGGGAAACACCATTGATTCGGCAATCTCGCCGGACGGCAGGTACCTGGCCCATGTCGAGGCGAATGGCCAGGAACAGTCGCTCTGGATCAAGCAGATCGAGACCGGGCAGGAGCGGCAGATCGTCGCGCCGGCGTCATTCGGGTATTTCGGTGTGCGGTTCACGCCGGACGGGCGCGAGGTCTACTACACCTCGCGCGGCGAGGGCCACGGCAGCGGACGTCTCAACGCCGTCGCGCGTGACGGCGGACCGTCGCGCGCCCTGCTCGACGGCATCCTGACCGCGGCGACGTTTTCGCCAGACGGCCGGCGGATCGCGTTCTACCGCGAGCTGTACCCGGACCAGGAGTCGAGCGCGCTCATGGTCGCCGCCGCCGATGGCCGCAACGACCGCATGCTGGCGTCGCGGCGGATGCCCGAGGCGTTCTCGCCCGGTTTCTTTACCGGGCCGTCCTGGTCCCCCGACGGACGCGTCATCGTCGCCTCGGTGCGGGATCGCCGGGCCTCGGTGGCCAAGCTCATCGCCTTCGAGGCCGACTCGACCGCCACGCGAGAGCTGCTCACCTCGCCCGAGGACATCACCTTCACGCTCTGGCTTCCCGATGGATCCGGCATCGTGTATGTGGCGCGAGGGTTCGTGAGCACGGGCTCGCTCAACGGGCAACTCTGGCTCAAGCCGTTCCCCGAGGGAACGCCGCGGCGCATCACGAGCGATGTCGTCGACTATCGTCAGGCGTCGATCACGGCCGATGGCCGCACGCTCACCGCGGTCGGTCAGGAATTCCATGGGGCGTTGTATGCGGTACCGCTGGACGGGTCGCCGCCCCAGCGGATTCTTTCGGAACGCTACGACGGCTACCAGGGCATCACCCAGCTCCGCGACGAATCGTTCATCGTGGGCAGCCTGGTCAACGGCAACTCGCAGGTGGTGAGAATCGCCGCAGGCGGATCGACGCGGACCGTGCTGACGACGGTTGGGGCCAACTCGTATCCGACGGTCTCGCCGGACGAATCGCACGTGGCCATGGTGTCGCTGCGGGACGGGAAGGTCGGGATCTGGTTGATGCGCATCGACGGCAGCCAACAGCGGCTGCTGGCGAATCTGGCCGCGCCCAACTGGCTCTCGTTCACACCCGACGGCGGGCATGTGATCTGCACGTCGTATGGATCGGCGGTGCCCTCGACGTGGCGGATTCCGGTGGACGGCGGGCAGGCCGTCGAGATCGCGCGGCAATTCGATCGCGCCGTGATTTCACCCGACGGGAAGTGGCTGGGAGGCATCTATGCCTCGTCGGTGAACACCGCCACCACGGCCTCCATGGCGGCGATTATCCCGCTGGACGGCAGCGCGCCGCTCCGCGTGCTCGGGCCGCTCATCGCGGCCACGGGCACGGGTCTGGTGACTTGGGCCAGGGACGGCTCGGGGCTGATTGCGTCGACGCGGGAACGCTTCAACCTTCACTTCTATCCACTGACCGGCGCCGGCCCGCGGCAACTGACGGCGCTGCAGGACGAAACCTTCATTCGAGGCACGCTGGCCCCGGATGGGCGTCACGTCATCGCCTCGCGCGGGCGGCTGCTGCGCGATACGTTCACGATTCGCGGCTTCAAGTAGCACTCTCGTACCGTGCTGTTTCTACCCGCAAGACCGGACCGCACATGGGCCCCGCGCACAAGGCAATCGAGCGGATCGCCGATCTGTACACACGTCGTGAACCGGGCGGGCGAGGGATGACGAGCCCGCTCGATCGGATGAGGGAGGGCGAATAGCTGCGGCGGGTTCACAGCCATTCGCCGTAGTGGCCGCGACGGGCGGCCTCCAAGTGCGACGCGCGGCAGCGGCACTTCCCGCGATCGTCAATCATCAGGTCCGATGTGTCGCTGCAACGGTTTCTCGAGGCTTGGCGGCCTTTACAGCCTGATGGCGCCCCTCGGCGGTGGTAGTTCACCACGAAAAGCCTGTGCTGCGGCGCTAGAATCCACTCTACGGTTTCTGGACATCGCAGAATGCCGCTCGCCATCGGTGCGCGTCTCGGCCCGTACGAAGTCGTCGGCCCGCTCGGGGCCGGCGGCATGGGCGAGGTCTATCGCGCCCGCGACACGAAGCTCAATCGCGACGTCGCGCTGAAGATCCTGCCGGACGCGTTCGCCGGCGATCCCAACAGCCTGCAGCGCTTCACGCGCGAAGCGCAGACGCTGGCGGCGCTGAACCACGCGAACATCGCCCACATTCACGGCCTCGAGGAATCGGTCCCTTCGACAGGCTCCGGGCAGGTAGCTGTTCGCGCGCTCGTCATGGAACTCGTCGAGGGCGAAGACCTCGCGCGGCGGCTCGCCCGCGGGCCGATCCCGCTCGCCGAGGCGTTGCCGATCGCCCGGCAGATCGCCGAAGCGCTCGAAGCCGCACACGAGCTCGACATCGTCCATCGCGATCTCAAGCCCGCCAACATCAAAGTGCGCGACGACGGCACGGTCAAGGTGCTCGACTTCGGGCTGGCCAAGGCGCTCGATTCCGCGACCGGCGGATCGCGCGGGCCCGATCCGTCGCAGTCGCCCACGGTCGCCGGCGTCTCGATGGCGGGAGCCATCGTCGGCACGGCGGCCTACATGGCGCCGGAGCAGGCGAAGGGCCGGCCGGTCAATCGCCGCGCGGACATCTTCGCGTTCGGCTGCGTGCTCTTCGAGATGCTGGCCGGGCGGCGCGCGTTCGAGGGCGACGATGTGGCGGAGATTCTGTCGCGCGTGCTGCAGAGCGAGCCGGACTGGACGCGGCTGCCGCGCGACACGCCGCCGCGCATCCGCGAACTGCTGCGGCTGTGCCTCGAGAAGAATCCGAAGCAGCGCCGCAGCGACTCCGCCGACGTGCGCATCGATCTCGAGCGGGCGATCAAGCCGTCGGAGTCTGCCGTTTCAGCGCCCACGTCCGCATCCGGCGCGCGCGCGGCCTGGATCGCTGTCACGGTCATGGCGCCGGCCTTCGCCGCGCTCGTCGTCTGGCAGATGTGGCGACAGCCCGCGGAGCCCGTCGAGATGCGGCTGGACATCGCGACGCCGCCGACGACGGCTCCCCTCCAGTTCGAGTTGTCGCCCGACGGGATGAGCCTCGTGTACGTGGCCTTCTCCGGCGATCAACTGCATCTGTGGGTCCGCCGGCTCGACAAGGACTCCGCTCAGCCGTTGACCGGGACCGCAGGTGCGGAAGATCCGTTCTGGTCGGGAGACGGACGTTCCATCGGCTTCTTTGCCGGCGGCAAGCTGAAACGGATCGATCTCGCGGGGGGGCAAGCGCAGATCCTCGCCGACGCGCCGACGCCGCGAGGTGGGACCTGGAATGTCGCCGGTACGATCGTCTATGCGCCCTTCAACGGATCGCTGAGACGCATCGCGGCGACCGGCGGCGAAGCGGCCGAGGCGACGACACTGCTCGACGGACAGGTCAATCATCGCTTTCCGCAGTTCCTGCCCGACGGGCGGCATTTCCTGTTCCAGTCGTCGAGACCTCCGGAGGCGAACGGGGTGTTCCTCGGTTCGCTCGATGGCACGCCGCCGAAATGGTTGACGGCGTCTGACACGTTCGGCGCCTACCTCGGGCCCGACCGCGTCCTCTTCATGCGCCAGGGCGCCTTGAGGGCCCGGCGCCTGGATCTGACCCGCGGCGAGCTCGTCGGCGACCCCGAAGTGCTGGCCGATGGAGTGGCGTTCGATCCCTCAGCCATGGTCGGCGGCTTTTCCACGTCCTCGAATGGCCGTTTCGCCTATCGCGGAGGCGCCATCAGCCGTCGCCACCTGACGTGGTTCGACCGATCCGGCAACATCGTCGGTCATGTCGGCGAGCCGGACGTCGAGACCCTGCGCGGACTCGATCTCTCGCCCGACGGACGGCGGGTGGTCGTCGATCGGACGGTCCTGGCCAATCGGGATGTATGGCTGATCGATCGAACCACTGGAGGCCTCACCCGCTTCACGTTCGATCCCGCCGTGGATGGATACCCCGTCTGGTCGCCCGACGGCTCACAGATCGTGTTCGAGACGAACCGACGGGGCGATTACGACCTCTACGTGAAGCCTGCGGGCGGAGCAGCCGAGCGTGCGCTCCTGGAAGCGCCCCGCAATCAATGGCCGCTTGGCTGGTCACACGATGGGCGGTTCCTGCTGTACCACGATGCCGCGAACTCCGGGGACCTGTGGGCGCTGCCGATGACGGGCGCCGATCGGACGCCGATCGCCGTGGCGACTACGGCGTTTGTCGAGTCCGACGGCGCGTTGTCACCAGATGGACGCTGGGTGGGCTACCAGACCAACGAGTCCGGACGCTTCCAGATCGTCGTGCAGCCGTTTCCGAACGCCACGTGGAAAAGGCAGGTCTCGACGCGCGGCGCGGTCTCGCCGCGGTGGAGCGCCGACGGCAGGGAGCTCTATTATCTGGCGCTCGACGGAATGCTGAACGCCGTCGCGATCAAGGAAACGGAGACCGATCTTCAAGCTGGACTGCCGCTCCCGCTCTTCCAGACGCGGCTGGTCGCAGCCTCGGGGACGGGCATCAGAAAAGAGTACGCCGTCGCGCCCGATGGTCGGTTCCTCGTCAACCGGCCCGTGGACGAGAACAGCGCCTCGCCGATCACGCTCGTGCTCAATTGGAAACCGACCGTGAAATAGTTCCACGCGCGCAGACCGTCCTCACCAGACCCTTCATCGGCTGGACGTCGCAGGTTGTCACGCTCGCGTATCACCAAGACCGCGACGATCTCGAAAGGGGGGTCTCCACATCACCCGGGGCCCGCTCGGCGTGCGCAGCCCCGTTGATCGCCTCTGATGGCGACGCGCCATCGGGCAAGAGCCGGCGGCCAGCCACACGGGCGGGCGTGCCTGGGACACTCGGCGTTCGATGCCACCGGCGGGTTCGACTCTACGCCGACGAGGGCGCGATCTGCCTCGTCCGTCTTCGCGCGCCCGCTCGCCAGGCGCGCTTCGCGGCCCACGGTGTAAGCTACTGAGCAACGTGAAGAACTACCACGACATCGTCGGCGATGGAGGGTCCAGAGTCCTCGAGCAGGTCGCCGAGCAGCGCGCCCGCATCACCGACGGGCTCGCCGGGGTGCGGCATCTCGTGGCCGTGGGCTCCGGCAAGGGGGGTGTCGGCAAGAGCACCCTGACCCTGCATCTGGCGGGCGCGCTGCGCGCCCGCGGGCTTCGCATTGCGATCCTGGACGCGGACTTCAACGGCCCGTCGCAGGCACGCATGGCCGGTGTCCAAGGGGCGCTGTTCGTTCCCGGGAGTCACAAGGTCGCGCTCCCGCGGACCAGCAACGGGATCGCGGTCTTCTCGATGGGCTCGGTGATCCCGGAGTCGGAGGCGCTCGAGTTCGAGAGCACGGCGCACGGAGAGTCCCATACCTGGCGCGCCACGAGGGAGTTCGCCCTCCTCGGCGAGGTCCTCGGGGCCTTCGAGTGGGGATCGCTCGATCTGCTGCTGTTCGATCTGCCGCCGGGAGCCGAGCGGACCGTCCAGTACGCCGATTTTCTCGGCCCCCAGACCTCGTCCCTGCTCGTGACGATCCCTTCCGAGGTGGCACGGGGCGTGGTCGCGCGCTCGGTGGCAGCCCTGTCGAAGGGATCCAACCGGCTTCTCGGGTACGTCGAGAACATGAGCGGCTACTACTGCCGCGGCTGCGACGCCATCAAGCCGCTGTTTGAATCGCCCGACCAGGGCAGGCCATCAGGCTTGGAGATCCCCTGCCTCGGGACCGTGCCCTTCGATCCCGAGCTGGCACGGCACTGCGATCTGGGGATTCCTTTCGCGGCGTTGCCCCAGACCCCCGTGCGCCGAGCCCTGGAGCAGACCGCGCAGCGACTCGTGGACAGCCTCGAATCGCCATGTCAGCCCTCCGGAGGCAAAAGCGGTGACGAATGAAGTGAGGCGACGCCTTCGCCAAGTCCAGGATTCAATTGTGATGACATCGCCAACGGCGTCGGTGCAGTTCGAGCGGTGCCTGTCCACGACCACCTGGCCGAATTACCCGGCTGCCACGATGCTCAACCTAAGCGAATTGAGGGGCTAGACATCTTCTATGGCCTGAGGCGTAACGAATGAAGCAAGTTTTTCGACCGGCCATAGAAGATGGCCGCCCCGCCGGAGGCGGGGCAAGACGAGATCTGGACGCTAGCGAAGCGGAGGCTCGTCTGGGTTCTGGGCGGTTTGAGGCGGAGCTTCGCTAGGAGGTTCGCCGATGAAGTTCCTCTGTGTCCCCTGCGACAGCCCGATGAAGCTTCAAGCCGTCGGTCCGCCCGAGCGCGGCTCGCTCTCGGTCGTCTACTCGTGTCCACAGTGCGGGTACGAGATGGCGATGCTCACCAACGCGTACGAAACACAGATCGTCCAGTCACTGGGCGTGCGAATCGGCCCAGAGAGCAGTGGCGACACCTCGAGCGCTTCCGGCACGCGCTGCCCGTTCACCGCCATGATTCCTGGAACGGAAGAGGCCAGGCCCTTCGACCCGGCTCAGGCCAAGCCCGGTCAGTCCGGCGATTCCATCTCCGTCCGGTGGACTCCCGCGGCCGAGGCGCGGCTCGTCAACATTCCGGAGTTCGTCCGCCCCATGGCGCGCGCCGGCATCGAGAGATTCGCCAGGGACAACGGATCCTTGGAAGTGGATGAGAAGATCCTCGACGCGGCCCGGGACTTCTTCGGCATGTAGCTGGTGATGTCCTTCGCGCGGCCCTACGTCGTCTCCTGGAACCTCACGTACCGCTGCAACCTGGCCTGCGGTTAACGGTGCACTGAATGCTTTGGGCGGTGGCATCGAGATCGGACCGCTGCCCGACCCGTCACCGAAAGTGACACGCAGCCAAGTGTCCGGAGGGTTTCATCTCGAGCGTCGGCGTGATCCGTCGGCACGAGTCGTCGACCTCGGGACACCGCGACGCGAACGCGCAGCCCCCCGGGGGTGCCGGGGCAACCGGTGCATGGCTGACGGTACGACGCGGCGCCCGGTGCACCGCGGGATCAGCCGCCGGCACCGAGGCGATCAGACGCTGTGTGTACGGATGGAGCGGACGACGGATGACGTCGGTCGTCTCACCCTGCTCGACGATCTTCCCTCGATACATGACGGCCACGCGGTCGGCCAGGCGTTCGACCACGCTCAAGTCGTGCGAGATGAACATCAGCGCGATGTGTCTTTTTCGTCGGAGGTCGAGCAGGATGCTCAGGATCTGCGCTCGAACCGAGACATCGAGCGCCGAGACCGGCTCGTCGGCGACGATGAACTCGGGCTCGACCGCAAGTGCACGCGCGATCGCAATGCGCTGCCGCTGTCCGCCGCTCATCTCGTGCGGATAGCGGTGCATGAAGTACGGCTCGAGACCCACCTCGGCCAGTAACGCCGCAACGCGTGCGCTCACGGTGTCGCGTGACGCGAGACCGTGGAGCAGCAGCGGTTCGGCGATGATCTGATGGATCTGCCGTCGAGGGCTGAGCGCCGCGTAGGGATCCTGAAACACGATTTGCATGCGGCGCCGCAATGCCCGCAGGTCGCGACTGGCAAGCCGCCGCACGTTGATTCCGGCAAATTGCACGAGTCCCGCACGCGGCTCCACCAGCCGGAGGATCGAGCGGCCGACGGTGGTCTTGCCGGAGCCCGATTCGCCGACGAGGGCGACGATTTCGCCCGCGCCGACCGTGAGATCGACGCCGTCCACGGCGCGGAGCCAGCGCGCCTTCCCAAACCAGCGACTGCCCGACGGAAACCACGTCGCCAGGTTCGAGACGCTGACGAGCGGGCTCGCTGCCGTGGCGATGTCAGTGCCCATGGGCCTTGTAGCACGCGCAGGTGCGCCCGTCCCCAATCGGCAGCAGCGCTGGGAAAGCAGCGGCGCACGCCGGTTCAGCGATCGCGCACCGAGGGTGGAACGTGCAGCCCGATGGCAGGTCGACCAGATCGGGCACCGATCCGGGAATGCCGCCTAGGGAGGACTCGCGACCGCCGCCGAGCCGGAGGATCGATCCGAGCAGTCCGCAGGTGTATGGGTGCCGCGCGCCGGCGAACAACGCGTCGGTCCGTGACGACTCCACGATTTTGCCGGTGTACATCACCAGGACGCGCTGCGCCATCTCGGCGACGACGCCGAGGTCGTGGGTGATGAGCAGGATGGCCATCCCGCGCGTGTCCTGGAGGTATCGGAGCAAGTCCACGATTTCCGCCTGCACCGTGACGTCGAGCGCCGTGGTCGGCTCGTCCGCGATCAGCAGCGCGGGCCCGGCCGCGATCGCAATGGCGATAGCTGCCCGCTGGCGCATGCCACCGGAGAGCTCGAACGGATACATGCGGGCGCACCGCTCGGGCTCCGGTATGCCCACATCGCCCAACAGGCGGACGGCGCCTCGCCGAGCCTCGGCCTTCGTGCCGCCAAGATGGGCACGCACGACCTCTGCGATCTGCGCACCAATCGAGTACACCGGATTGAGCGACGCGCCGGGTTCCTGGAACACCATGCCAATCGATCGGCCGCGGATCGCGCGCAGCTCATCCGGCGTCGCGCCGACCATGTCCGTCCCCTTGAACTGCACGCGGCCGGAGACGATCGCCCCCGGCCGTGGGACGAGATTGATGAGGGACAGCGCCACGATCGTCTTGCCGCACCCCGACTCGCCGACGAGGGCCACCGTCTCCTGTGCGCCGATCTCGAATGACACATCGTCGACCGCTCTGAGCAGGCCCTCTTCGAGCGCGAAATGTGTCGTGAGACCGCGGACCTCGAGGAGCATCAGACGTACTTCCTCATCAGCGTCTTGGGATCGAGGGCGTCGCGCAAGCCGTCGGCGAGCAGGTTGAACGACAAAATGGTGAGCGCCAGGAGCGAGCCAGGAAAGAAGGCGATCCACCACGCCACGAGCAGCGCATCCTGACCCGCGCTGACCATGTTGCCCCACGAGGGCGTCGGCGGCCGGATGCCGATACCGAGAAACGACAGGCCGGCTTCTGCGCCGATCATCCCGCCCACCATCAGGGCAGCCGTGACGAGCACCGACGCCAGCGCGTTGGGAATCAGATGCCGCACCATGATCAGGCGTGCCGGCAGACCGATCGCGCGGGCGCCTTCGATGAAATCCCGCGCCTTGAGGGCCAGGATCTCGCCGCGAACCAGGCGGGCGGTCTGGGTCCATGACGTGAAGCCGAGAATCAGGACGAGCGCCACGATGTCGGCCTCGAACAAGCCCACGAGCATCAGCATCAGGAAGAACGTCGGAAACGCGATGACGACATCGATGATGCGCATCAGGACGTTGTCGATCGGGCCGCCGAAATGACCAGCCATGGAACCGTACAGCGTCCCGAAGCCAACGGCGACGATTGTGGCGAGGACGCCAATCGACAGCGACACGCGTGCGCCGAACAGCGCGCGGCTGAAGAGATCGCGGCCGAAATCGTCGGTGCCGAAGAGATGTGCCGCGGACGGCGGCTGATACCGCGTCGCCAGGACGTTGTCGATAGCCGAAGGGTCGTACGGCGCGATGAGCGGCGCCAGGACGGCCAGGACACACATCAGCGCAATGACCATGAGCGCGGCCACGGCCAGGCGATTCGCGCGGAATCGGCGCCACGCGACGTCGACAGGGCTTCGCCCGCCTGGTTGATTGGATGTCTTGAAGGCCGAAGATCTTCCCATATCAGCCCAGTTTGCTCGGCCGGCCTTCAAGACATCTCGCCCCGTCGGAGACGGGGCAAGACGACCCTGCCACGAGCGAGGCGGAGCCGAACGGGTTGGCTCGTCTCGGTGGTCTGAGGTGCAGCCTCGCGAGTCTACGCTCGTTGTTGGCCATCGAAGGACACCCGTGGATCGACGACCGCGTAGGCGACATCCGCGACCAGGTTGCCGACGACGACCAGAACCGCGGCGATCATGCTGGTCGCGAGGATGATCGGGTAGTCGCGGGCACCGATCGCTTCGACGGCGAGCAGCCCCATGCCCGGCCACGCGAACACGCGTTCGATGAGGACCGAGCCGCCGAGGAGAAACGGCAGCGCCATGCCGATCAGCGTGACGATGGGAATCAGCGCATTGCGGACGGCGTGTCTGACGATCACGACGCGTTCGCGCAGTCCGCGCGCCCGCGCCGCGAGCACGTATTCTTCACTGAGCACTTCGAGCAGCCGGTTGCGCATGTAGCGCGCTGTGCCCGCCGCGGCCGTGACGCCGAGAATGGTGACCGGCAGCACCAGGTGCCACAGCCGGTCCATGACCTGCTGGCCTGCGGTCAGCAGGTCGTAATCGAGCGACCGTGTCTGAGACGTCGGGAACCATCGCAGATTGACAGAGAACACCAGCACGAGCATCAGCGCCAGCCAGAATCCAGGGATCGAGTGGATGACGAGCGAGCCGATCGTCACGGTCGCATCGGTGGCGGAATACTGTTTCACGGCCGCCACGATGCCGAGGGCCACGCCGAGCAGGACGTCGAGCAGAATCGCGAGCACCGTCAACTGAAGCGTGTAGGGAATGCGTTCGGAGATGAGCGATGTCACCGGTCGCCGATAGCGAAACGACTCGCCAAGGTCGCCGCGCGCCAGGTTGCCGAGCCACTTCACGTACTGGACGTGAAGCGGTTGATCCAGTCCGTAGCGCTGGCGCAGGAGCTTGATGACCTGGGGGTCCACTTCGCGTTGGAAGCGTTCCTCCATGTACATGTCCATCGGGTCGCCCGGCGCCAGATGAACGAAGACGAAGGTGATGCTGGCGATGCCGACGAGCAGCGGAATCGCCTGGAGGAGCCGCTGGGCGATGTAGCGCCACATCAGCGCGCGCTCCCGCGACGTGCGCGCCACAGATCCTGAATACAGAACCGCGGGTCGGCGCGGGTCTTCTCGAGCTGCAACCGCGTGGGGTCATTGTCGAGACGCCGTTCCGTGGAAGCCACGGCCTGCTCGAGGGCTGCCGTTAACCGATCGGCGGCGCTCTCCCGTCGGTCGCGAAGCTGACGAGACGCGAGCGCGCGATCTTGGTCAACCAGCCAGACGCCCAGCCACTCGACGGCCGTCGCCGGGAGCAGCAGCACCAGGACGAACGCCAGAATCAGCCGTTGCGATGCGGCCAGCCAAATTGGCGGTTTCCGCATGGGTGGTGGGAGTAGCTTCCCCGATCCGAGGCTCAAAAGTCACAACTGCAAGGTCGTCCGTCGGTCGAGATTATGTCAGGTTCTGGTCAAGAATTTCGGGCTAGGATCTGCCGGCAGAGGGCGGCCTCGCCACCGGTACTGGTGTAAGCTGAGCGCCCCCGCCATACCTGCTTGCCTGAGCCTGTCCGCCGCGCCACGATCGCGTCGAGGCGTCGACTCTCAGCTCTCATCAAAGCAAGCGCACTGAAGGAGGCTGGATGCCCCGGGCTCCGTCGTCCGTTCGCCTGAGTCGAAACCCGCGAAGGGTCGTGCTCACCGACATCGCGCGACGCGAGTGGCTGCTCCATCTCCTTGTTCTCACGGCGGCAGGCTGCCGCCGATCCACGCACCCAACCGATGCTCGCCGCAACACGCTGATCGTCGCACTCTCCGAAAGCTTCCCACGGCCGCTGTGCCCTGACTACAGCGGTGAGCGTCTCGTATTTCTCCCCCTGGTGACGAGAAACGAAAAAGGGGATCGACAGGGATGTCTCGCGACGAGCTGGGAACATTCAGCGGATTATGGCGAGTGGACGTATCGGCTTCGGCCAGATGTGCGCTGGCATGACGGCGTGCCTCTGACGATCGACGACATCGCCTTCACGCTGGATTTGCATTCACGTCCAGGCAATCCGTATTCGCCCTTGCCAGCAGCCGAGTCCGTGACCGTGCACGACAGGTCGACATTTTCGATTCGCGGCAGAGGATGGACGAACAACGAGTCGGACGAGAAAGTCAGCATCCTGCCGAAGCACCTTCTCCAGCACCACGACGTGCGGCAGTTCTATGAGTGGGACTTCTGGCTACGGCCTGTGGGGAGCGGCCCCTACCGCTACCTGCGGCACGTGCCGGACACGATGGTCGAGCTCGAGGCCAACCCGGATTATTACAAGGGCAGGGCGCCGATCGAGCGGGCCGTGTTGAAATTCACCGGACAGGCCGGGCTGACCGAGTTGCTCAGTGAGAACGTCGACGCCATCAACTCGACGAACCCGGCCCTGCTTGCGAAGCTCGCGAGCGATCCGCGGTTTCGCGTCTTCACTCAACCATCCGACACGAGATCCTGGGCGATTCGCTGGCAGACGACGCATCCGCTGTTTCGGGACGCGAACGTTCGCCGAGCCCTCGGCCTCGCGATCAACCGGCGCGAGCTGCTCCAGGTGCTCAACCTCCTGCCACAGTTCCCCCTGGCTGACGGCGTCTACACCGCCGGTCAGTTTCGCCGGCGCGAGCCACGCGAACCGCAGTACGACCCGGCCGAAGCCAACCAGCTGCTAGACCGTGCCGGCTGGCGTCACCGGACTCGCGATGGTCTGCGCGTGCGCGACGGGGTCGTGTTCCGTTTCACTGCCCTGACCATCGCCGAGCCGGGGTGGGACGAGACGGCGCTCTACGTGCAGGACCAGTTCCGCGATCTCGGCGTGCAGATGGACATCCAGCCCTTCGAGCGCGGTGCCGCCCTTGCCAGGCGGAGGTCCGGGGATTTCGAGGCGATCATGTCGCTGTTCGTTCACCGCAACCTGGCCTTCGACGATCTCCGGTATCAGAACGCGCAGGTCGCCGCGCTCCAGGAGCTGGCGAGAACCACGATGGATCCCGACGTGCGAGACCGCGCCTATCGAGGCATCTCGGACATCCTTCGCATCGATCAGCCGATCACCATCTTGATTCCCGACTCGGGTACGCACGTGGTCCACCGGCGGGTCCAGGGTCTCGACGCACGGTGGCGGGCCAATCCGTTGTTGTTCTCGGAGGATCTATGGCTCGACGATCGCGCGCAACAGTGACGGCCGAGCGCACGGCACGCCTCGCCGCCATCCGGCGTCGCCGGTTGCTGCAGATGCTGGCGCTGACCGTCGCCGGATGCGGCCGAGCCGCGGATCGCGCGTCCCACCACGCGTCCACGCTCACGATCGCCTACAGCAGCGGCGCGGAGACGCTCGTGCCGGATGCGACCGCCGCAGAGCGCCTCATCTTTCTGCCGTTGCTTGCGCGCAACGCACACGGAGAGCTGGAAGGACGGTTGGCCGAACGATGGGAGCACTCCGCCGACCATCGCGAGTGGACGTACTCCTTGCGTCCTGGCATCCGATGGCACGACGGCGTGCCTGTCACGGCACACGATGTCGCGTTCAGCCTCGAGTTGTTCACCCATCCCGACGTCGGCATCGCCGGGCCGGACTGGTTCGAGTCGATCATTGTCCACGACGACCGCACGATCACCGTGCGCTGCCGCGTGGCCGCACGTCGCTACAACGTGGACGTCGTCCACTACCCGAAACATCGGTTGCAGCACCTGGACCGGGCGACGCTCACGCAGTGGGACTTCTGGACCAACCCGATTGGCAATGGCCCGTATCGGTTCGTCCGCTACATCCCGGAGACGATGATGGAGTTCGAGGCCAACCCGGACTATTACCGCGGCAGGCCTCGCATCGAACGGGTCGTGCTCAAGTTCGCCAAAGAGGCCGCGTTGACCGACCTGATGAGCGGCGCCGTCGACGCGATTCCGGAAGCCAATCCCGCGCAGTTGCCACGGCTGGCCGGCGATCCGCGCTTTCGCGTGTACCACCGGTTCGGCGGTCCCAGCTCGTGGGCGATCTTCTGGAATCTCAACCTGCCGCTCTTTCGCGACGTGCGTGTGCGCCGGGCGCTGACACTGACGATCGACCGCGAGGAGTTGCGGCAGACGGTCAACATCGCTCCCGAGATCCCGATCGTCGACGGACCGTTCCTGCTCGATCAGCTTCGCCGCGGTGATGTGCCGGCAGCCGGGCGAACCGATCCCGACGAGGCGCGCCGGCTCCTCGAGGACGCGGGATGGCGCGACGACGATGGCGACGGCCTTCGCGAGCGTGACGGGCAGGTGTTCCGCTTCACGGCAGCAGTGATCAGCCTGTCGCCGGTGTGGGAAATGGCCGTGTACGTGCAGGCCCGGCTGCGCCGGATCGGCGTCGACATGCGTATCCAGCGCATGGAGAACGCCACGGTGCGCGCGCTGGTCCCAAGCGGCCGCTTCGAGGCGGCCGTCAGTTTTCTCTCCAACGGCGAGCTTCGGTCGCAGTTCGGTCCGCCGTTCCCGACGGGCTATCGCAACAGCGAGCTCGTGGCGTTGATCGATCGGGTGGAGTCGACGGCAGACCCCGCCGTCGAAGCGGAAGCGATTCGCCGGATCGCCGAAATCTTTCGCGACGACGTCCCGGCGACGTTCCTGATCCCCGGCAACCGGGCGATCGTCGCGCACAGGCGGCTCCGCGGCTTGAGCAGCCCATGGCGGGCGGACCCCCTGCCGAGCATGGAGGAGTTGTGGATCGAAGAGTGACCCTTCGATTCGCGTGCACGCCGAATGGGCTCGCTCAGGGCAGAGGCTGGCGGGTCCACCGACGGGCCACGCTCGCGGCGATTCGGCGGCGCGAGTGGCTGCTGCAGATGCTGGCCCTCGGCGCTGTGGGATGCGGGCGCGTTAGAGAGACCGCGGCTAGTCTCGCGCCAACACGCTGATCGCGGCCGTTGACTCGTTCCAGAAGGATCGACCGCTGACTCCCGTGGCTCGGTCGGGTAATCATACTTTACTGTTAGTAGTACTATGAGTATAGTTTACTGGCATGGTGCCCAGGCCCTTCTGGCTGACGCGGATCGAACGGGCCTGGCGCGAGGCCCCCATCGCCTGGCTCTGCGGCGTTCGGCGCTCGGGCAAGACCACGCTGGCGCACAGCCTCGGCGACGACCGCATGGTCTACGTCAATTGCGACGTGCCCGCCGTGGAAGACCGGGTGCGCGATCCGGAGCTGTTCTTCCGGTCGGTGACCAGGCCGATCGTGGTGTTCGACGAGATTCATCAGCTCCGTGACCCCACGCGCCTGCTGAAGATTGGCGCCGACGAGTTCCCGACGCTGAAGATTGTGGCCTCGGGCTCGTCGACCCTGGCTGCCAGCCGGAAGTTCCGCGACACGCTCACCGGCCGGAAGCGGGCCGTTCATCTGGTGCCGGTGCTGTTCGGGGAGCTCGCCGCCTTTGGCGTCGGGCTGGAACAACGGCTCTTTCTGGGTGGTCTGCCGCCGGCGCTCCTGGCCGGCGTCAAGCATCCCGCGTTCTATCGCGAGTGGATCGACTCCTTCTTCGCCAGGGACATTCAGCGCCTCTTCGGCTTCCGGGACATGAACCGCTTCAATGCGCTCTTCGAATACCTCCTGCGCCAGAGTGGCGGCCTGCTCGAAGTCACACGGACCGCCGCGGCGCTCGGCATCACGCGCCCGACGGTCGAAAGCCATCTTCGCGCCCTTGCGATCACCAATGCCGTCATCCTCGTCCGCCCTTTCCATGGAGGCGGTCAGAACGAGCTGGTCAAGATGCCCAAGGTCTACGCCTTCGATACGGGCTTCGTCAGCTTTGCTCGCGGCTGGGACCCACTGCGTACAGACGACCTCGGCTTCCTCTGGGAACACGTGGTGCTGGAGCACCTGCAAGCGCACGTTCCCGACGTGCCAGTCCGTTATTGGCGCGACAAGACTGGCCGCGAAGTGGACTACATCCTGGCGCACCGGCGCGATCAGGTCGATGCCATCGAGTGCAAGTGGGATCCTGCGGCCTTCGACAGTGCCGGGCTGCAGCGTTTCCGCACGTTTTACCCGAAAGGCCGCAACTATCTCGTCACGCCGTCCGGCGAGCCGTCGTACGTGAAACAGTACGGCAAGTTGGCCGTGACGGTCTGCACACCGGCAGCACTCCATCCGTCATAGCAACTTGCGCTTGCGCCGGCTCTCGACGATTCCACCGTGACGATCCGATCCTCCACGGGCAATCCAGGCGAGCTCGCGCAGTGGGTGGTGTACTACCCGCGCCACCTCCTGAAGGACCTCGATCCCGACCGCTGGTCGGAGTGGGAGTTCTGGCGGCATCCGATCGGCAACGGACCGTACCGTTTCGTCCAGCATCTGCCGGAAACCGCGACGGTGCTCGAAGCCAACCCGGATGCGTTCGGCGGAAAGCCTCGAATCGAGCGCATCGTCCTGAAGTTTGGCGACTTTGGCGGCCGGGCGATTACAGAGCTGCTCAGCGGGCAGGTCGACCTGATGCCTGAAATGGACGCAGCGCTCTGGCTCACGTTGCGCCTGGATGAGCGCTTCCGTGTGCATCACAGCGCCGCGGCGGCGCGACGGGCCATCTACTGGCGGAACGATCATCTGCTGTTTCAGGACGTGCGCGTGCGCCGGGCCCTGACGCTCGCCATCAACCGACGGGAGCTGCTCGGCGTGGTCAACTATCCGCCGACCACGCCCATCATCGACGCGCCGTACACGTCACGGCAGCTCCAGCGGGACAACCTGCCCGAGCCGTTGCCGTACGATCCGGCACAGGCTCGGACCCTGCTCGACGCGGCGGGCTGGCACGCGCGCGGCCCCGACGGCATTCTCGTGCGCGATGGCCGGCCGTTTCGCTTCACGGCGCTCGTGCACACCGGCGTTCAGGACGAAATCGCCGCCATCTTTCGCCGGGATCTTCCGGTGACGTTTCTGTTTCCGAGCCTCCTCACCTCCTTCGCGCATCGGCGCATCCGCGGGCTGGAGACGCCCTGGGCTGAACTGTTTGCGAAGCCGGAGGACCCGTGGATCGAGGACTGACCCATCGACGCGCGGGGGCGCCGTCAGCGCTTGATCCGGGTAGGACGAGGCGAGGCAGGCAACTCGCAGCCATCGCAGCCGTCGCGCGGCGAGAGTGGCTGCTCCAGATGCTGGCCCTGGGCGCCGCGGCCTGCCAGCGGCGCGCTGACGGGGCCGCGTCGCGTCGCTCGACGGTCGTGATCGCCGGCCCCGAGGAAGAACTGCAGCCGGACTTCAACTTTCTCCAAGCCTGCTGCTCTTTCTCCCGCTCGTCGGCTGCGACCATGGCGGGCGTCTCCGGGGTCGCCTGGCGGAGCGATGGGAGCACACGCCGGATTACCGCGAATGGACGTACCACCTGCGTCCGAACCTTCGCTGGCACAACGGCGTGCCGGTCACCGCCCACGACGTGCAGTTCACGCTGGACCTGCTGACCCATCTCGACGTGTTTGCGTGCGACAAGGACACGTTTCAGGGGGCAGGACCCGTCGACTCGCGGGGGCGCCGTCTGCGCTCGCTCAGGGCACCATGGCACGGGTGCATCGACACGCCGTCCTCGTGGTCGCCACAGCGATCTGCAGTGGCCTGCTGCCGCACACGACCGCGGCACAGCCGGCACCCTTGGCCGGGCTTGACGCGTACATCCGGGCCGCGATGCCTGCCTGGCAGGTGCCCGGACTCGCCATCGCCCATCGTCAAGGACGATGTCGTCTTGTTCATGAGCACGTACCGTGTCCGGGAAGCCGGCAAGGCGCCGCTCGTCGACGCAGAGACGGTGTTCGAGCTGGGGTCGACCGCGAAAGGCTTCACCGCTGCGGCGATTGGCACGTTGGTCGACGAGGGGAAGCTCTCGTGGGACGACCCGGTCGTCAAGCGTCTTCCCTGGTTTCAGCTCCGGGATCCGTGGGTGACACGGGAAGCCACCCTGCGCGACCTCCTGGCGCATCGACTGGGCGACGAGCTCGGACCGAACGAGTGGGTCTTCGAGTCCTTCACGTCCCTCGAGTCGGATGCGATCCTCAGACGCCTTCAGCACTTGAGCCCTGGGCCTCGCCGATTCCGAAGTGACCCCGCCTACAGCAACCTCAACTACATGCTGTTGGGTGCCGTCATCGAGGCGGTCTCGGGGGCGACCTGGACTGAGTTCGTGACTCGACGCATCCTGCAGCCGCTGGAGATCACGTCGACGTCAACACGCGCGGGCGCCAGAGCGACCGCCATGAACGTGGCCACGTCGCATGTGTCGGGCGACAGGGCACCACGCCCCGTGCGTCCCGAGCAAGCCCGCCAGTGGCCCCTCGAAACCGCTCCGGCCTACGGACTCGGCGCAACGATTACCGATGCCGCACGCTGGCTGCGCTTTCAACTCGGCAAGGGTCCCTACGAAGGCAAGCGGCTACTCAGCGTCGCGGTGATGGATGAGATGCATCGGCCGCAGATTCCGCGACGAGGGCAGGGCTTGTGGTTTTTTGGCCCATTCACGAGTTACGGACTTGGATGGCAGGTGAGCGATTACCGCGGATACAAGGAACTCAGTCATCTAGGCGGTGGCGTTGGCCAGAGGAGCATCATTGCGATGTTGCCGGATCGACGCCTCGGCCTGGTGGTGGCGACGAATCTGGGTGGGCATCAGCTCCCCAGGGCGCTTGCGCTGCGTGTGTTCGATGCGTACCTGGGGCGATCCAGTACGGATTGGAGCGCCGAGTTTCTGTCGAGGGGGACCGCCGCGACGCAGAGAGAGGCGCGCGAGGTGCAGCTGGCCGCCGCCCGCGCGCGCGATACGCGACCGTCGCTCCCGGTCCTCAGTTACGCGGGCACCTACACACATCCGGTATCCGATCGCCAACTGTTGACACAACAGGTCCAATGTGAACTTCACGTCGCCGGCCGTCACCGGTACCCCGTCGTGCCAGCGAACGCCGGGACGCAGGTGATAGGTCCAGTCGCGGTAATCGGCGGAATGTTCCCAGCTCTCGGCGAGTTGTCCCTCCATTTCCCCCTGGGCATTCAGGGTCAGCAATGGGAGAAAGACGAGGTGAATTCCCCAGTTGTCGTGCGAGGGCATCAGCGGCGGCAGGTCGGACTCCGCCAGCGTGACGCTGGAAGGAGAGCGCGGGAGGGGACGCCGGCACCCTGCGGCGGCGAGCGCCATCACTTGCAGCAACCACTCGCGCCGCGCGATCGCGGCAAGGACGGCTTGTCGGTGCGCGCGCGTCGTCATTCTTCTATCCACAGATCCTCCATGTACTGCACGGGATCCGCCCGCCCTGGACTGGTCAGGCCCTGGAGGCGACGGTGGGCGACGGTAGTTCCGACCCAGGGGCAGAGAAATGTGACGGGCGCCTCCGCACGGCAGATCACCGTGAGGTCGCGATAAATGGCGTCACGGGCGTCCGGATCGAGGGTCGTTTCGAGACGATCGATGAGCATGGCCGCTGCAGCGTTCGAATAGCCGATCCATGATCGTTCCCCAAAAAGTATAGGCCCTCCATCGGAGTAAGGCACCAGGGCGGCTTCGAACCGCCCACTCCGCATTTGCGCGTAGATATTGCCCTGGTCCACGATTTGGATTTCCATGCCAACACCCACGCGCCGGAGCTGATCCTGAATGTACACTGCCGCTGCCGGATTTCCCGCGACATTGCCACGCACGATCGTGGTAAAGCGGAACTGCCGCCCGCCCCGTTCGCGCACGCGGTCTCCGCCAGGTTCACGCCACCCGGCGGCGTCGAGCAGCGCGCGCACCTGGGACGAATCGTGCAGCAACGGTGGGGGCAGCTCGCCACGCCGAAACTGACGACGCGAGAACGGTCCATCGACAAGTGGAATCGTGTCCGGCAGGCGCAGCACTTGCCGCAGTTCTTGGCGGTTAATCGCCAGGGTGAGCGCCAGGCGGACGGCTGGATCACGGAAGAACGGGTGACGATGCTGCCACCAGATGGTCAGGACGTTTGTGCTCACAACGTCGTAGTACACGCGAAACCGGGGATCCCCAGCCAGTATCGGCACCTGCGCCGGATCCAGGCCGATGCTATCCACATTTCCGCTCAGCAGTTCCGTGAGCGATGCATCCTTGATGAACTTGAGCCGCACGTGTTCGATCTTCGGCTTGCCGCGGTAATAATCGGGGTTTGCTTCGTATTCAATCATCGTTTGGGGCAGATAGCGAACGAAGCGATACGGTCCGTTTCCGAGCGGGTGCTTCCAAAACTCCCAGTCCGCGATCCTCTTCGGGTCGAGGCGCTCCAGCCGGTGCTTGGGGTAGCAGATCGGCCATGTGTTGTAGTTGTAGGCGCCGGCGCCGACCCGCCCCGTTCGGACGGTCACGGTCAGGCTGTCGAGCACCGCCACCGACTCAAACGCCTCGGCGCTGAACTGGAGTACGTCGGGATGGGTCAGGAGGTCGAGGCTGAACTTCAAGTCATGACCGGTCACGGGCATTCCGTCGTGCCAGCGCAGGCCGGGGCGCAGGTGGTAGGTCCACTCGCGGTAGTCGGCCGAGTGCTCCCACCGCTCGGCAAGCCGCCCTTCCAGCTCCCCGCTTTGGTTCTCGGTGACGAGCGGGAGGAACACGAGCCGCTTGTCGGTCTCGTCGTAATCGGGTTGTAAGGCCCTTTCCCCATAAGCGATGGTCACGGCCGTATTGCGCGAGTAACCGCGATCGTCACGCCGCCCGCAGCCAGCGGCGCCCAGGGCCAGCATCTGCAGCAGCCACTCGCGCCGGGCGATCGCGGCCAGCACGGCGCGTTGTCGGTCTCGAGCCGCGCGCCTCGGCAGAACCGGAGATCGACGCATGCGCGAACTCCTTGCGGGCTTTGATGAGGGCTGAGGGTCGACGCCGTGGCGGCCGATGCGGCGTGGCGGACAGGCTCAGGAAAGCTGGGTTGAGACGGTGGCCGCCAGCATAGCCGCACTGACCGAGCGCCGCAAGGACAGCTCAGTGCCGCGAGATCATCGTCTTCGGCGGATCGACGACCCGTTCGAGTTCGCTTTCTCTGGAGCGACGGACAGGACTGCCTCGGGACGTCGCTGCTTCGGGCCCGCGATGCCACTTCACAGGCAACCGGCCCGCAGACCGCGTCTTCGACGCCGGCGACGACGTCATGCCGAGAAACGTGATCTCGTCCTGAAAGTCGCCACTGAGTTACTTGTTCCAAACGGCTGTCCAATCATTTCGTGCCGCGTGGGAGATATCTCGAAGAGCGCGCGCGTCGGGGTGACGCGAAGCTGCTCGACCGCATATTGGCGCGCGTGCCCGATGTCCCGCCAACTCCGGGAGACGATTGCCGAGTACGCGACCGCAGGCTGACATCACACGCGCGCCCCAGCGAAACGGTGTAGTCTAGGGGCTAAGCGTCACCAACGTGAAGGGCTACCACAACATCGCCGGCGACGGAGGGTCCAGAATCCTCGAGCAAGTTGCCGAGCATGCGCACCCGGTGGATGAGAAGATCCTCGACGCGGCCCGGGACTTCTTCGGCATGTAGCTGGTGATGTCCTTCGCCCGGCCCTACGTCGTCTCCTGGAACCTCACGTACCGCTGCAACCTGGCCTGCGAGCACTGCTATCTCGACGCCGGCGGCACGCCTTTGGTCCGCACGGAGAACTTCGAGGATCGAAGCGAGCTCGGCACCGAGGAGTGCTTCCGGGTCATCGACGACATCGCGGCCTTCGCGCCTGAATGCCTGACGATCCTGACGGGCGGCGAGCCGCTCCTGCGACGCGACATCCTCGCGATCGTCCGCCGCGCGGCTGAGCGTGGGCTCTGGGTCGTTGTCGGCACCAACGGCGTGCGCATCAGCGAGAACGTGGCGAGCCGCCTCGCGGAGGCCGGGGCGCGGGGGCTCTCGCTTTCCCTCGATGCGCTCGATCCCGATCGTCACGACCGCTTCCGGAAGGTGAGGGGCGCCTGGCAGAACACGGTCAGCGGGGCTGAGATCCTGAACACGGCCGGGCTGCCCTTCATCGTGCAGACGACCGCAGGCTCGCACAATCTCGGCGAGCTCGACGCAATCGCCGACTTCGCGCACGAACGCCTGGCCGCCAAGGTCTGGAACCTCTACTTCCTGGTGCCGACGGGGCGCGGGCAGTTCGTCTCGGACATGACCCCCGCGCAGTACGACGAGGTGCTCGCCGCGCTCTACCGAATCCAGCAGAAGTACAGCCGCCGGATGCTCGTGAACGCCAAGTGCGCTCCGCACTACATCAAGACGGTGCTGGAGCATGCTCAAGCAGATCAGGTTCCCACGGATGGCGAGTCGCCCACGGCTTCCTGGCTGGGTTCGTCCCCGATCAGAACCTATTCCGGAGGGGCGGGCGGGTGCCCGGCGGGCACGCACTACATGGGGATCCGGCCGAACGGGGAGGTCACCCCGTGCCCCTACCTCCCGGTCTTCGCGGGGTCCCTTCGGAGCGCCACTCTCGCGGACCTCTGGACCTCTTCGGAACTGTTCGCCGACATTCGCCGCCGCACGTCGCTCGGTGGACGGTGCGGGGCGTGCGAGATGAACGGCCACTGCGGGGGTTGCCGCGCCCGGGCCTACGGGATGACCAGCGATCTGATGGCCGAAGATCCCCTCTGCACCCACACACCCGGCAAGTTTGCCGGGTCCCCTCTGCTCGCCATCCGCAGCCGTACGTCCGTCTCGGGGGCACAGGGGGCTCCCGCGATCGAGTACGGCACCGAATCGAAGACGACCATCGCGTGGGACGATGCGGCTGCGGTGCGCATGAAAAAAATCCCCGCGTTCGTCCGGGGGATGGTCATCGGGGCCGTCGAGGAGTCCTGCCGCAAGAGCGGCCTCGACCGCGTGACCGTCGAAGAGCTCGAGCGGATCCGCGCGCGGATGCCGACGCCGAAGCTCTTCGGTTAGGTGCCGCCGCGATGGCGACGGCCTTGTGATGACATGGCTGAGGGCGAGGTCGCGGCATTCGTTTCGGCACTCGCGGCGCGGCGGCATGTCAGCGCAAGCACTCAGAATCAGGCGCTGAGCGCGCTCCTGTTTCTATACCGTGATGTCCTCGGACGACCGTTGGCACCGCTTCCTGGTCTCGTCCACGCCAAGCGTCCGGTCCGGCTGCCCGTTGTGCTGTCGCGCGGCGAAGTGACCGCGCTTTTCGGGCGGCTCCAGGGAGTTCCGCACCTGATGGCGTCGCTGATGTACGGGTCCGGGCTGCGGGTGGCCGAATGCGCGCAGGTGCGGATCAAGGACGTGAGCTTCGACCGTGGTGAGATCCGGATTCGGGACGGCAAGGGACGGAAGGACCGCGTGACGATGCTGCCCGCCCGGCTGCGCGAGCCGCTCAGGCAGCATCTGGCGAGGGTGAAGCGGCAGCACGACGACGATCTGGCGCGCGGCGCTGGAAGCGTCTGGCTGCCGGACGCGCTATCGGCGAAATATCCGCGCGCGCCGTGGGAGTGGGGGTGGCAGTGGGTGTTTCCGGCGACGCGCACGTATTGGGATCCTGCCACCGGCCATGAGCGCCGGCACCATTTGCACGAGACGGTGCTGCAGCGGGCGGTGAAGGAGGCCTCGGTCGCGGCCGAATTGAGTGTCCGCGCCAGTCCGCACGCGCTCCGGCATTCGTTCGCGACGCATCTGCTGGAATCCG